>JBEIHY010000115.1:0-8961 GCA_040381035.1 Hyphomonadaceae bacterium | reverse complement strand
CCTTGTCGAGCGCTTCTTCAACAGGCTGAAGCACTTTCGCGCCATCGCCAACCGGTTCGAAAAGCACGCTGCAAACTATCTCGCGCTCGTTAAACTCGCTTCCGCCAGATTGTGGATGCGGTTTATGAGTCGGTGACCTAATCCTCCAGCACAAACCGTCCCGGCGCCTCTGCGAGGCCACGGCCGAGGCCCGTTATCGGCGGCGCGACGAACTCGCGACCGGACCGGCGCGCGAGCCATGCCGCCCAGGCCGGCCACCACGACCCCTCCGTTCTGGGGCATTCGCGGACCCACTCGTCCGGGTCTTGATACTCGGTTGACGAGCCGATGATGTGCAGTCGATGGAAAGCGCCTGGCTTTCCCGGCGGACTGACGATCCCGGCATTGTGGCCGCCGCCCGTCAATGCAAATGTTGTTTCCGCGCCGGCAAAAAGCCCGATCTTGTGAACCGAGCGCCAGGGCGCAATGTGATCGCGCTCCGCGCCAACCGCAAATACGGGAACATTGATATCCTTCAGGTGAAGGCTCTTGGCGTCTGACGTCAATCCGCCTTCCGCGAGACGGTTTTCCAGGAAGAGCCAGCGCAGATATTCGCTGTGCATTCTCGCTGGCATCCGCGTCGGGTCGGCAAGCCAGAATTCCAAATCCGTCGCCTGCTTTCGCACTCCCAGCAAGTAGCGCTCGACAAACCGCGCCCAAATCATCTCATTGGCGCGCAGCATGTAGAACGCCCCGCTCATCTGGCGCGCGTCAAGATATCCCTGATGCGCCATGATATCTTCCAAGGACGCGATTTGGCTTTCGCCAATGAACAGCATGAGTTCGCCCGCTTCGCTGAAATCGGTTTGCGCCGCCAAAAGCGTGAGGGAGGCCAGGCGATCATCGCCATCGCGCGCCATTGCCGCGGCCGCAGTGGCGGCCACCGTGCCGCCAAGGCAATACCCGACCAGATGAACCTTCTCCTTCGGCGCGCATTCCGCAATCGCGCCCAACGCCTGCATCACCCCGCTGCTGCGATAATCCTCGAACGCCAAGTCCCTCATCGTCGCATCTGGGTTGCGCCATGAAATGCAAAAGACCGTAAAGCCCTGGTCGACGAGATACTTCACCATGGAGTTCTCTGGCCGAAGGTCGAGAATATAGTATTTCATGATCCATGCCGGCACGAGCAAAAGCGGTTCTCGCCGTACGCGGGCCGTCGTCGGGCGATACTGGATCAACTCGATCAGTTCGTTGCGAAACACGACTTCGCCGGGCGTGACCGCGAGCGTCTCCCCGATCGCGAAGTCGCCCAGCTCCGCCAGCTTCTTGCCGCCCTTCAATCGCGCGATATCGTCGGCAAGGATGGCGCCGCCCTCAAGGAAATTGCGCCCGCCGGTTCTGATCGCGGCGTCCCAAACCAGCGGATTCGACCAGGGGAAATTGACCGGCGCCATCGCATTCAGCGCCTGGCGCCCCATGAATTCGATCCGCTTGACGTGATGGCCGCGCATCCCGCGCAGCGGCCGCGCCGCCTGCCGCCACCAGGCTTCTTTCGCCAAGTGGATCTGGGCGAGCGCATCAAACGGCGGAAGAGACCAGGCCGGATCGCGAAACCGCCTGTCCTCCTCTTCTGGCGAAAATGCCGGCTGCAGGCTGCGCTTCGGACTCAAATTCGTCGCATAGCTGATCGCTTCACTGCCTTTGATGAAAGCATCGGCGACGATCGCTCCCACCCGCCACGGCGATACCGCCAAGTGAAAGACCCAATCGGACAATGCCTGCAGCCCAGCATAGGCCGAGACGCCAGTGGTGATCGGCGCCAATTGCGCGCGGAGCGCGCTGTCGCGGGCGTCCGCCTGGTCGAACTGTGACGGCGGGCCAGGTTCGGCATCTGCAATCTGCGTTTCGTCGGCGGTTTTGCTCGTCGCCAGCCGCAGACGCGGCGGCGGCGGCGGCGAAAGCGGCTTCATTCGATCTGGGCTGAGTGTCGACATTGCGCATCTTTGCGCGCGGGGGTATACGAAGATTTGATCTGTCGCAAGACTGGGATCAAACCGTCGCGCCACAAGCGCCCAGCCATGCTCAGCTTCACTGTGCCTCCTCCGCCCACTTCACCCCATCGCAACGAAGTGAATGGCGCCTACGTCGCCCAAACCCTTGGCGTAAATGAAATCGTGTTGGCCAACGCGCATTTTCATCCCCTGCAATGGGCGGCCGTGAGTGTTTTGGCAATCGCTCTGGGGTGGCTGGTGTTTCCACTCATCTGGATCGCCCCAGCGATGGTGCGGATGGCGACCACCGAGATCGCTGTCACCAATCAGCGGTTGGTCCTCAAGACGGGGTGGCTCGGGCGCACAACAAACGAGATGCCGCTCAGCGCAATCGAAAACGTCGAAATCCATCAGAACTTCATCGAGCGTTTGCTGGGGCTTGGTCGACTTGTGGTTCATGGCTCCGGCGGCGGACATTGGCGCACGCCTTCTTTCGCCGCGCCCCTCACGTTTCGCCGCGCCATCGAGAGCGCAGGCGTTGCGGGCGGGACAGCGTGATGTGTCCCTTCGCGAGCCCCGTACGCTCATCGTCAGCCTGCCCCCGCAAACACTCGAGCCACAAACAAGGATCACGCTATGCTGCACAAGACGAAAACCTGGCTCGCCACTTTTGACGGCGCTTCCGCACGCTTCTTCTCCATTGACTGGGCCGCAGGCGCATTGGAGCCCTTGGACCTTGGCCCAAGCAAATCTGCACACCGCGCGGTGTTTCCAGACGCCCCGACGACGACCCACAAGAGCTTCAGCTCCGCGCGCGGCGCCGGCGACCACCACCCCGACCCAGAACGGGCGCTCGAGTCTGCTTTTGTGCGCGAAGTCGTCGATTTCCTGGGCGAGCAGTGCGAAAACCGCGCCTTTGAGAACCTCATCATCGCCGCCAGCCCGCGCGCCCTCGGCGCCTTCCGCGACGCGGCTGGCCCCGAATTGGCCAAGCACATCGCCGCTGAGATTCTTGGAGACTATGTTCAGACGCCGATCATTGAAATTTACGCCCTCATTGCGCAAAAGCTGTGACTGCGCCCCTCACGGCTGTTCCGCCTGAATAGCTTGCGCGACAGACGCCAACAAATCCTGCCGCTCCTTGTCCGAACCGGCCTCGCGCAGGCGCTTGTCCAGCGACAGCAACAGCGCAGCGCGGGCATTGTGCCAGTCCAGCGAGGACACTGCGCCTGCGGCCAGGCGGACATTTGAAGCTTGAATCTCTGCCGTGGCGCCGGTCAATCGATAGGATTTGTCGAGGTCGGCGACGACGATCGCATCCCGCTTCAAGCCCGCGGCTTCAAGCCTTTGCGCCAGGCCCTTCAGGCTTGGCGGTTCGCCGTGCGTTAGGAAAATTTTGCCCCTGATTGGCTCACGGCCCGTTGCCCAACCGACCAACCCATTTGCATCTGCATGCCCGGAATACACGTCGATCTCGCGTATTCTTGCGCGAACGGCGATTTCTTCGCCCTGAATGCGCACCCGCCGCGCTCCCTCAATCAGGAAACGTCCAAGCGTGCCGACAGCCTGATACCCGGCCATCAAAACGGTGGCCTCCGGGCGCCACAGCAATCGCTTGAGATGGTGACGAATCCGACCCGCGTCGCACATGCCGCTGGCGGCAATAATGATATGCCAGCCACGCACGCGCTCCAGATTGCGGCTCTCACCAGCGCTTTCCGTGAACTGAAGAAAGCGGCTTTCGCGCAATGAGTCGAACGGCTTGCCGCCATCCTTTGTGCGCCCTCGCCGCAGAAAGACCTCGCACGCCTTGATTGCGAGTGGACTGTCCAGGAAGATGGGCGCCGGCGGGGCGAGATTGTCGTCAAGCAAATCGAGCAGATCGACGATCAGTTCCTGCGTGCGCTCGACTGCAAACGCCGGAATGACGAGTGGCCCGCCCGCGGCATGCGCCAGTCGCACCTCTTCCGCCAAACGTGTGCGCCGTTCGGCGGCAGATGTGTACGCGCGCTCGCAGTCGCCATAAGTAGATTCCAAGATCATGTGATCGACGCCCACCGGCGCTTCAGGATCATCGATGGTGTCGCGGCCGCCGGGGCCAAGATCGCCGGAGAACAGCAATCGCAAAACGCCATCGGAATCATCGACCTCTACTTCGATGGACGCCGCACCGAGGATGTGGCCGGCAGGCCACCAGCGCGCGCGCACACCTGAGGCAACTTCCTTCATATCCCGCCATGCCACGCTGCGGAACAGCGCGAGCGAGTCGTGCGCATCCCGCGCCGTGAAGATTGGCAAGACGTTCGTCTCGCCATTGCGTTGCCGACGACGGTTGACAGCATCGACCTCCATCTCCTGGATGGAGCCTGAATCAGGCAACAAGACTTGGCAAAGCTCCAAGGTCTCGACAGTAGCAAAGATCGGCCCCTCGAATCCCGCCAGCATTAGCTTTGGGATCAACCCGCTGTGATCGATATGGGCATGCGTTAGCATCACTGCGTCAATCTTCTTGGGATTGAACGGAAACGGCCGATAGTTTAGCTCCTTTAAGGTCTTTGATCCTTGAAACATGCCACAGTCGACGAGGACATTTGCCGTCTTGGTCTCGATCAGAAAGCAAGCCCCGGTGACGCATTCCGCAGCGCCGAAAAAGCTCAACTTCGCGCTCATATCCTTCTCCTCCGTTTAGCCGGCGATTGTCCCTAAATTGACCAGAACCGCGCCGCTGCCGCCGCACTTGCGACGACTACACAAGACGCCCCATAAGGGACCCCCAGGGCGCTGCCGCCGACCATCCATGCAATTGCAACTTTGAATCCTGTGTCGGCCAGGATCGCGAGCAAGATCGCGTCGCCAGCAAGCTGTGCCGTGACATTGAGGCCGACGACCCGCCCCATTGAAAGGACCACGGCGTCAACGTCCAGGAGCCCACTGATCACGGCGAGCGGTAACACGGCGCCTTGCCCCACCTTTAATGTCAGCAGTCGAACCAAGATCAACAGTATGCTCAAGATCGCTCCGAAGCGCAGCACCGCCTTCAGATCGAGCGGGCTTTGCAAACTCGATCCAGCGCCAATGCCACCCTGCCCGCCGCTCATTCGGATCAACACAGCCATCGTCAAGGTTGCGAGAATGCCTGCAACGAGCAACGGAACCCAGACCTGCGCCAGCGCCGTTGGCGCAACGACCGCACACAGGGCCGAAACGCGCGCGAGCATCGCGACATTCGCGCAAGCGCTGGCGGCGGCGGCGTCTTTGGGCTTGACCGTTCGCGCGCCGACTTGGCGGGCCAATTCCGCCGTCACAACCGTCGAAGACACCAGCGCTCCGACTGCGGCGGCGACCAAATGGCCGCGCTGCTCGCCGAACACGCGCACGGCGATGTAACCGAGAAAAGACGCCGCCGCGATCAGGATTGTCAACATCCACAATTCGTGGGGGTTCACCAAGCCGAGCGGATCCACGGGGCGATCCGGCAACACCGGCAAGACGATCAAGGTCATCGCCAGCACGAGCAGCGCCGAGCGCACCTCCTCCCATGTCAGCTGACCGAGCCACGAATGCAGAGATTCCTTGAACGCCAGAACTGCGACTGCAGCGACAGCCGCGCCAGCAACGACCATCGGCGGCGCCACCATCGCAAGCGCCCCAAGCGAGAACGTCACCAACCCAGCAATCGCCCCGGTCGCGGAGCGATCGTCTACAGCATTCGCTTCGCGCAACTTGAACGCCAAAAATGTGGCGCCGAAGACAAGCGCCAGCGACGAGAACGCTAAAGCGCCTAGCTCCAACCCAAGTAAGCCTGAAGCGCCCCCGAGCAAGCCAGATAACGCATAGGTGCGCAGCCCCGCGGCTCGCGCACCTGATTCTTCGCCGCGCTGCTTCCAACCGCGCTCAATGCCGACCAGAAAGCCGATCGCCAAGGCCAGCGCCAGACGCTGCGCCGTCAGTTCGAGCGCTTGCATGGCCCAACCTCGTCGCGCAATGCATCCGCCAGCAGCGGTCGAACGCTGAACGTATTGGTCGAGTGCATGCAGGTATCGCAGGAGCGCAATCGAGCGACGCCCGCTGCCGCCAAGCGCGACAACGCGGCTGGTTCGATCAAGGCATGTGTCACGACCACTTCAATATGGCGAGCCCCCAAAGCGCTGAGTTCGCGCGCAAGACTGCCGGGCGTTGCGCCGCTCGCGCACACATCATCGACAATGAGGACAGGCCTGCCGGCAACGCGCAGCTCTGCCGGCGGCGTGAGCAGGACAGTCTGGTCATCCAGCCGCGTCTTGCCGAACACCGCCCAATCGCAAGCCATGGCGGTAGCGAACCGCTGCACCAACGGTGCAGATTCATGGTCCGGACCAGGGACGAGCAGGTCTTTGGCCAAGCCTCCCGCTTTCAATGCGCTCGCCATCAAGCTTTGAGCCGAAAGCACGGTCCACTCAGCCCGAGGAAAAGCCACACTTAGATCATGTGTGGGTTGAAGATGCGGATCGGTCGTGATGATCCTGTCAAACGCCTCGGTGAGCAGACGACACACCACGCCCTGACTGATCGGCTCGCCCGGCCGGAAAACTGCGTCTTGGCGCATATAGGGCAAGTAAGGAGCGATCAGCACCCGGCGCGCCTGCGACTTGGCTTGGCGCGCCGCATCCGCCGCCAGGAGCAATCCCAGGCATTTCTCATCTGGGTGATCCAAAGACTGATAAAACACCACGGTTTGCGCAATGCATGGCAACCGCGGCAACACTTGACCGTCTGGAAAGCGGTGCGTCTCGATCACCGCCGGCTCAATATCCAGCGCCCTCGCTAAACCTTTCGCTGCGATTTCGTCTTCTCGAAACGCCAGGAGAATAATTGAACCACGGGTCACGCGCTGGTGACCTTGATGCCGCTCTCCTGCCCAGCAGCCTCGGCCGCAAGCGCAAAATCCGCGACCTCTTCCCCATGAATGCGATAAACGACATCCCCCTTCGTCACGCGCGCGCCGATGCGCCGCTGCAGATCAAGGCCCGCCCCGGGGTCCGTCGGCGCCCCGGCCATGCGCGCAATCCGTGCGATGCGAAAGCAATCGATGGCGCTGACGAAACCTGCCCTGTCGGCGCGCTCCTCGTGGACGAGTGGGCCAATCTGGGGGGTGTTTGGCGCAGGGCCTTGCGCCTCGGTGATCGCATCCATGGCTTTGAGCGCGGCGCCGCTTTGCAGAAGTTCCGCCGCGCGCGCTTCGCCGCGACCACCTCCCAGCGCCGGATCAAACTCAAGACCCCGCCCTGCAAGAGCGATGGCCTTGGCGCACAGATCTGCGGGCGCATCCGCCTCCCTGCGCAGAACTGCCAAAACATCGCGCGCCTCCAAGACCGGTCCGACACCGCGCCCGATCGGCTGCGAGCCGTCCGAAACCACAACGTCAATGTGGAGCCCGCATCGTTGGGAAACAAACTCGAACAGTTTGCGGATCCGATGGGTGTAGGCGCTCGAGCGTATCTTGGCGGTTGGCCCGATCGGCATATCCAATACCAGATGCGTCGTTCCCGCGGCGATTTTCTTCGACAGTTTTGAGGCGACTATCTGTTCTGGCGTGTCGAGCGCCAGAGGTCGCTCCACCGAGATCAGCACGTCGTCAGCGGGTGAAAGGTTCACATGTCCGCCCCATACAATGCAGGCGTTGCAGGCATCGACAACGGCGCGCATGGCGTGCGCATCAAGATCAACACGGGCCAGCACCTCCATCGCGTCCGCGGTCCCAGCCGGCGAGGTGATGGCGCGGGAAGACGTCTTTGGCATGGTCAGCCCACGCGCCGCCACAATCGGCGCGACGATCATTGTCGTTCGGTTGCCCGGAATCCCGCCAATGCAATGCTTGTCCACGACCAAATCTCGCGCCCAGTTCAATCGCGCGCCGACATCCACCATGGCGCGCGTCAAGGCCAAGACCTCGTCGGTCGTCATGAATCCTGCACAGGCGACCAGAAAGGCAGACACTTCGATGTCGGAAAGCTTGTGCCCCGCAGGGTCGGCGACCACCTTCGCCATATCTGAAGCGGAAAGCGTTTCGCCACGGATCTTGGCCTGCAGCGCCTCAATACTCTGCGCCGGCGGCGCCAACCGCACCTGGACGATCCCGCCAGCGGCCACTCCCAAACGACGAAGCGCGGGCGTTGTCACGCCGACTTCGTCATCAGCAGGGTTTGCGCTGTCGTCGCTGATGAGAATGCTTGCGATCAACGATGCGCCGTTGGCTTCAATGGCGATCTTGCGAACACCCTTCAACCTCTCCGGCCGCACGGCGCGACAGCCCCGCGACAGCAGAACGACATTCTCGCGCAGGGTGTCGATGGCGATCGCCCTGACCCGCAATTGCCCCCGCCCGCCCTCCAGGGCTGCGCTCATGGTCGGACCACCGGCCGGGCCTCGTTTGTTTCCCATCTTGTCACACGCGCTGCGGGACAAGACGCTGTCACCCGCGTGAAATCATGTGGCGCGCCCGGACCGGCGAGCCCTTGCGCAAGATCAAGTCTGTGGCTCCGTCTGATCCACGAGCGAGCCAAAGACGCGCTTTTCGCCCGAGCTTGATCCTTCGCAATTCAATCCAAACATGGCGCGTTATTCCTCCCCTGCGACGGCCGGCGGCCACCGCAGGCACCTCACAGGAGAGCGATCATGAGCAACCGAGAGAAGGCCCACACTGCGGATGTCGCAGACGAGATGCGTGAGGCCGTTCAAACGATCGGGGTGGACTTGGCGAAGTCGACCCAACATGCCGGAGAGGCATTGAAAAAGGCCCGCCAGGCTTTCACATCATCGGCCGGTCACATAGCTGAAGATCTCGGCCAAGAGAGTGTCCAAGCGGTGGAAGGTTTGAAGACCCAAATGCGCGCACACCCCGTCACATACTTGGCCGCAGCGGCCGGTATTGGCTTTGCGCTTGGTTTCCTGGCGCGTCGCCACTAAGCCTTGTTTTATTTGGAGCCGCGCGTGGCCGGCAATCTGCCGG
>JBEIHY010000114.1:0-9022 GCA_040381035.1 Hyphomonadaceae bacterium | reverse complement strand
TGTTCGCGGTCGCTCAGGCCACCTTCTTTGACAGCATAAGATTGGCGACTGTCGCGGAGGCCAATCTGCGTGCCGGCGACCCAATTTCAGCGCTACCGTTTGCGATTGGCGCACAACCACCACGGTCGGCGTTGATGGCTGCGCGTGGCGATCGTGTCGCGAGTACTCTCTCCGAACTGGCGCGTACCCCGATCGTCGCGGACCTGGGCAAAGTCGCAGCCTACGAAATGAGTCCAGACGGCGCCGCGATCGTTGCTTTCGACGACACGGGAAAAGCAAAGCTGGTACGCCCCTTCGCGCCCGGCGCGCCGGTGACGGACCTCGCCGACGCGCCGGCAAGGCCGTTCAGAACGACCCGCTTTTCTCCCGACAGCGCCACCGCATTGATCTGGAGCGGTAGCGACTTTTCTGCCGGCCCCGTTACTCGCGTCGATCTCGCTACTGGCCAGACCAAGTCCCTCCTGACCGCCGAGTGGGTATTTCCGGCGCCACACCGCCCCTTCATAATGGCACGCGACAAAGCTGGCCGTTGCATTCGCTTAAACATCGCCTCCGGCGATCCCATCGATCTGGGCGCCTGTCTGTCTGCAACGGCATCGCCAGACGGCGCCCTCATGGCGACGTTTACTCGGGACGGAGCTGCAAACATCTTCGCCGCAGATGGACAGCTTCGTCGCCGATTTTCACTGGGCCTGAGGCAAACAGCTGTTCGGGACTTCCGGGAGGGCCCTTCTCGCCTTGCCTTCTCGATTCAGAATTTCGACCTCGGTCCGCGTGGCGAGGTGCTCGCCTTAGTCGACCGAACGGACACGTTCCGTCTCTTCGATACACAGACCGGCCAAGAATTGTTCGCCCTGCCGATACAGGCGCCATTTGCGGGTGGGTACATGATCCCCTCAAGCCGTGCGGCGGTGCTGCTCACCGACATGCGGGGCGCGCATCATATCGTCGAGTTGTCGAAGCGCGCATCCAGTCTGGAGACCGGCCCCGCCTCCGGCTCAGGATTTGATGCATCCATGAACTTCCTGAACCTATCTGGCGCGGGTTCTGGCGCCCGCTTGTTCGATCTTCGGCAAGGGGTGCGCGAGATGCCGGCATATCCCGGCTTCTACCAAATCGCCAGCACGGGCGACGCCATCGTTTCAGCAGAAGGCGAACTGGGCCTGTTCTTGAAATCCGCAACCGGCGCAAACGATCGCGTGCCGATTGGAAAGGACATCGAGCTCCGTTTTTCGGAATACGGTACGCGTCTCGTTACCGTTGACGCCGAAATGCACGCCCGCATCTACGCCAACGCACCCGGCTTTCCAATGCGCGAAGTGGGGGTTGTGGGACGACGCGAATCCTTCACCATCAGTGCGTCAGGCGCCGCACTCGGCGTCCGCAACATCGATGGCTCGGTGTTGATATATGACCTTCGACACAACGCCGTGCCCGTCTCCGCGGCAAACGCATGCAGCGCGAGTGGGGATGCAATCCGGCCCTTTCCGGCATTGATACGCGCCCCCGATCCGGCGTCTCTGCGACGCATGTCTGCTCAGGATCGCGCACTCGTGCAGGCGCTCAGGGGCAGGCCTTGGCATCCGTGCGACTGGCGTGGCCTCGGCACGTCTGAGGGGTGGTCGCAAGCATTGCGTGCGGGGTTAGTGCGTCTGGGATGGCAACCCGACTACGCGTGCCAGGACCGCCGGGCACAGGGCGGCGCGGCAACCCCAGCGGCCATTGCGGTGGCGCGGAGCCGCTGTTCGCGCGTGCGGTGAGGCCGCCGACCGCGTCGATCTGGAAAGGTCCATCAACTGTTTCGCACCAGATGCCCGCGGGAGGCGCATGGTGCGTCCAGTGCTGCAACAGGCAATTGTGGAGGGACATGCCAACCAACCACCGGAACATCAGGTTATAATCCAATTGCTCCATGAGCTGACGCTCAGAGCGAACCGAATAGAAGGCCTGCAGCAAAAGCGCCCGGAGCAGTTTCTCAGGCGGTATCGAGGGGCGGCCAATCTTCGAATATAAACGCTCAAAGCCGGGCGATAGAACCTCAAGAGCTTGATCCACGATGGCCCGCGGGCTTCACAACTCACATTGGAAAACAAGCTTTCGGTCTAAACATCCGAGCCGCGCATCAATTTCTCCAGCATCCACAAAGCCAGAGAAATGGAATTATCGTTTGAGCGGCAGCGGAAGACTATTTCCGCACCCTGCTAAAAGTCCCATTCGCCGCCAAGCGCCACTTCATTTTCTCCAATCGATACCCCTGGGGCGAAGTCTATAGCCGGGCGAAACGCTCAAGCACATCATCATCGATCGGCATCAGCCGCGGGGCTTGCGTCCAAATCAACGCCGCCCGCACCGACCGGCCGGGAAACGCCCCAGCCAAAACGGCCCGATAAGCCGCCAGCTGGACGAGATAGGCTTCCCCAACGTCAGAAATGGCGGCCGGCGCTGGCCGATCCGTCTTGAAGTCAATCACCAGAACCGCCTGTGGCGTCACCGCCAAGCGGTCGACAACGCCGCGCACAATGCCGTGAAAGCCCGGCGCCCGGCCGATGATCGGCGCTTCGGCCCGGCTCATCGGGCCGAAAGCGGCGGCGAAGTCGGCATGCTCAATCACCGCCAGCGCCTCATCGACCATGGCGGCGGCCACGGGCGCTTCGAGTTGCTGGCGCGTCAGCCAGCCAATCCCGGCCGCCCGCCGCGCGTCGGGCGCGAGGTCCGGCAGGCGTTGCAGCAAAGCGTGAATCAACCGGCCGCGCCGAAAGCGCTTGGCGCCGTCAGCGCTGATTGACAGGCCCGCCGGGCGAAACGCCGTCAAGGCCGTCGCGTTGGTGATCGGCGCCGCCACTTCGATCGGCGCGGACGCGCGCGCCCAATCGGGGACAGTAACGTCGACATCGCGGCGACGATCCGCCACCGGCGCCAAGAGCGCCTCACCCACCGCAAATCCAGAGCCGGTCGGCGTCTCACACGGCGCGCCAATAGCAGCGATCGCCGGCTCGACCACCGCATGCCAGCTTTCAGCCGCCCGCCCCTCGCCATTGCCGTTCTGCGCGCCGCACACGATCAGCCGATCGCGCGCCCGCGTCATGGCCACATACAGCAAACGGCGTTGCTCGGCGCGCCCGCGTTCAAGCCATTGCGTGCGGGCAGCGCTGGCCACGGCGTCATCATCTTTGCGCGCAAAACTCACTGCGGGCGCGCCATTGGCAAAAAACAGGCTCTCAGCCTGGCGCGGATCGGGACCGGCCGTGGTGTCGGGCAGAAGGACGACCGGCGCCTCCAATCCTTTGGAGCCATGCACCGTCATGATCCGCACCGCTTCGCCCGGCGCATCCATTTCGCGCTTGATTTCGCGGCCATCCGCTTCGATGGCGGCCAGGAAATGGTGCAAGGTGGCCACGCCCTCCCGGGCCGCGCTCAAAGCCCGCGCCAGCAATTCCTCAACCGGATCGCGCACTTCTTGGCCAAGCCGCTCAAACAGCTGCGTCCAGCCCGATCGTCCGTGTTCGTCGCATCGTTCCAGAACATCGGACAGAAACGAAAACGGCGCCGCCCCCCGCATTCCCGCCAGCCGCGCCAAAAGCGTCTGCGCCGGGCGATACTTTTCATCGCCGCGCGCCGCCAAGCGCGCCGCCAAGGTTTCCCCCCGCGCCCGGCCATAGGCCAATGGCGCGAGATCAGCGGCGTCATCCGTCAATCCCACGAACGGCCCCTTCAGGACGCAGGCAAGCGCGTAATCGTCGGCCGGATCGAGCGCTGCCTGGATCAATGCGATCAGATCCTGCACGGCGGGGTCATCGCGCAAAACCAACCGATCGGCGCCGGCGACATTGAGCCCCTCGCGCTTGAACGCCAGCGACAATTGCCGAAACAAGGCGCCGCGCTGGCGCACCAGAACCAACACATCGCCGGCATGCATGGCGCGCAGGGCGCCATTGTCCCAAACCGCATGGCGCGCGCCGATCCAGCTTTGCACGGTTTGCGCCAGAACGCGGGCGAGTTCCGCCGGCGCGCTGGCGCCGCCTTCATAATCCACCGGCGCCAGCCATGGCTCGGCCGCCGATGTTGGCGGCCGCTTGACCAAGGGCCAGAACTCGACGCGCCCGACCTCTTCGGCGCGGCGCGCGACATGGCGCACCTTGTGGAATTCACCGCTCGGGCCTGCGTCGGGCGGCGCGGTCTGGAATGTCGCGTCCACGACCGCCAGGATTTGCGGCGTGGAGCGAAACGACATGGCCAGCTGCGGCGCCTCGAACGCCCGCTCCGCTGCTTGCGCGCGGTCCCTCAAGATCCGCGACTGATCGAGGAAACCGCTGGGATCGGCGCCCTGAAAGCCATAGATGGATTGCTTCGGATCGCCGACGGCAAACACCGTGCGCTGTTTGTCCCGCGCGGCGAGGCCAGAAAAAAACTCTTCCTGCAAGGGCTCCAGCAACGCCCATTGCAGGGGACTGGTGTCTTGGCCTTCATCGATCAGAATGTGATCGACGCCGCCATCGAGCTTGTACAGCACCCAGGCCGCGTCCGCTTGCTGCGTCAGCAAGGCGTGGGCATAGGCAATCAGATCGTCGAAATCGAGCACGCCGCGGGCGCGCTTCAGGCGATCAAACTCCGCAATCACCGCCCGCGCCAGGATGGCCGCCGCCGCACTGTCTTCGGCGCGGCCGGCCGCCAGAATGGCTGCCCGCGCCGCCTCCACCCGGCCGCTTTCGCCGGCTGCGCTGAACAGCTTGTCAACAAACCCATCCGCCTCGCGCAGCGCTTTGGTGGGGAGTTTCTTGTGCGGGGTGCGCTCTGTCGCGGTGAGGAAAATATCGTAATAGCGCTCCAGACGCTCAGTGCTTTTGGCCGCCTTGGCGATGCGGATTTTTTCGGCCAAGCCGTGGTCTGAGCTGTTCTTGCTGGCCGCCAAACGCTGCGCGGCGTGATCCAGATCCGCCCATGGCGCGCGATCCAGGAGCCGAGAAATTTGGGCGGCCTCGCCCCCGTCAAGCCCGCGCGCGGCCAGCGCCGCGGTCAGATCAAAATCGCGCGCGGCGGCAAATCCGCGCTTGGCGTTGGGCAAACGGGCGAGGAATTTGTCGAGCGCTTCATCATCGAGCCGCCGCGCAAACCGCTCCACACTGGCGCGCACCTCTTCTGGCGCGATCGCACGCGCCCAGGCGCGCTCCATCAAGGCCGCGCTTACCGCATCATCGGCCACGCCAAATCCGGCGCCAATGCCGGCTTCCAGCGGAAACCGCCGCAACAGGCGCTCGCTGAAAGCGTGAATGGTCTGAATGCGCAAGCCCCCCGGCGTTTCCAGGGCGCGGGCAAACAGACCGCGGGCGGCGGCCAGGATCGCCGCCGGCGCCGGCTCGCCGAGCAAGGCGCTCAATTGCGCCGCGAGCGTTGCGTCATCGGCAACCGACCATCCGCCGAGGCGATCAAACAGCCGCCGCTGCATTTCGGCCGCGGCCGCTTTGGTGAAGGTGATGCACAAAAAGGCCGATGGCGGCGACCCTTCCAGCAGCAAGCGCGCAATCCGATCGATCAGGACCTTGGTCTTGCCCGATCCGGCATTGGCGGTGACGAACACATTGGTTTTGGGATGGGCGGCGGCGCCCTGATCGCGCGCCGCTTGCGCCAGCGCATCGCTCATTCCTCGACCTCCGAATCGGCCCATTCCGCGCGCCGGGCCAGGCGATCATAGTCGCCGGCCTCGTTCATGAATTTCGGCCGCGGCCGCGACAGGAACGGACGGCGATCGTCTGTGTACTGACGAAGCAGCGTCTGCAGTCCAGCGACGGCTGCTTGGGCCTCGGCCGCCAGCCCATTCTTGTAGTCAACCGGCTCAAACCCCGGATCGCTGCGGCGGAAGCGGTAAAACCCAACCTGCGCTGCATCGCGCGCGGCGATCTGGGCAAAACCGCCGGCGGCAAGGATCGCCGCCTCCAGCGCCAATTGCGGCGCAATGCCGATCTTGACCTGGTTGGGCGTCGGCGAGGACCCTGACTTGACATCGATGATGTCGATCGACCCATCGGCCAACACATCAATCCGGTCAGCGCGTCCAAACACGGTGGCGCCGCCCGCGAGCAGGTGGGCGCCATTGATTTCCAAATGAGTGACGGCGCCGGCGCGGACGCGCGCGTCATGCCAGGCGCCAAAGGCGTGCGCCGCCGCCGTCAAGCGCGCGCGCTCAATCGCCTGGCGCGGCGCCGGCAAGCCAAACTCCGCATGCGCCCGCTCAAGCTGATCAAGCAGCGCCTCGCCTGACCCGCCGCCGTCGCGGCAAAAGCGCTCAATCGCCAAGTGTATGGCGGTGCCGCGCTCGCGCGCATCGCGCTCCGCGCCAATCGGGCGCTGCACGGAGAGGCCGAGAACATGGCGGACATAGAAGCCGTAAGGATCGCGGATCAAGGTTTCCGCCGCCGTCACGCTGACGCGCGCAATCGCCTCGCCCGCATTGAGCGTCGGTCGCGGGGCCGGCGCCGGGCGGCGTTCGGCTGCCGCATTCAGTTGCGCCGCCACAGCGCGCATGTCCAATCCCGGACGATCGAGCCGCGCGATCCCGCCGGCCTTCAGCAAGGTTTCCAGCCGCCACAACCAGCGCGATGCAACGCTTGGCTGATCGCCCTGGCGCTCTGCGCGCGTCAAGACAACTTCCGGCGCACAGGCAAATTGCGCGAAATCATGCGCCGCCTGGCCGATGCGTTGATCGGGCGAGGCCAAACCCAAAGCCGCGCGCATCGGGCGCGACAAAAACGTGTCCTCCGCCGGCGGCTGCGGCCAGACGCCTTCATTGAGGCCGCCCAGAACAATCAAATCGCGCGCCTGCAGGCGCGCTTCCAAAGGGCCAAGGATGGCAAGCCTTGGATGCTCCAGCGCGAGCATGGCCGGGGCCGGCGCGCGCGCCAAGGCCTCCGCCAGAACGCGTGCGGCCTGTTCGGCGTCAAGCGCGCCCAGGCCTTCGCCCTCGGCGCGCAGATGATGCAGCGTGCGGATGGCGGTTTCACCATCAGGTCCGATCCAAACGAAATCCGGCCCGCCGCACAGCGCTTCGGCAGCAAGGCCCACGGCTTCAGCAAAGCCCGGCAGCGTTTCGATCGCGCCACTGCGCAGCGGCGCCAAGGCGGCGCCAAGATGCCGGCCGGCGCGCTGGGCGTCCCCTTCAGCGGTAGCGCACAAATCCGCCAGGCTTGCCGATCGACGCGGGCCGTTCAGATGCCGGCGGATCAGGCCTTCGCCGTCGCCCGAAAGCCGCACGCGCGGATGGCGGATCAAGGCTGCGAGCGCCACGGGATCGGCGTCATCGGCGACCAGATCCGTCAGCACACGGAGCAATCGGCCAATGTCGGTTTCCACCAAGGGCGGGCCCGGCGCCACGGGAATGTCCAACCCGAAGCGCGCCAGCTTGCCGGCAACACGGCGCGCAAGCGCCAAGCTGGGCGTCACCAAAGCGGCGGTGCGGCCTGGCGTTTCCAACGCCTCGCGCAGCAACAATGCGCAGACGCTGGCCTCTTCATCTTCGGTGCGGCAATCGATCCGCGCCAGGCCTTGGGCTCCTTGCGCCAAAACCGCCACGCCGCCAAGATCGGCCAGCCGCGCGAGCCAATCGGCCGTGACATCGGCCGGCGCCAGCGCTTCGCGGATCAGCGCGCGGCGGGCCTTGGCGGGGGGGGAATCCGCCCATCCGGGAACCGCGCCCACCGCGCGGCGATCCAGTCCAAACACGGACAATGTGGCCTTCAACGTTGCCTGCGGATGCTGCGGACCGATGGCGTCCCAGGCGGCGTCGTCGAGGTCGGTGTCGAGACCTGGCAAGACGACGCAGCCGCGCGGCAAATCCGCCACCACCGCCATCAATCGACGCACCGCCGGCAAAGACCCGGTCGAGCCGGCAATGATCACCGGCGTTTGCGGCGGTGCGGTGCGCCACATATCGGCCAAGGCCGTCAACACCATGTTGCGCCGCGCGCCGGGATCGGCAAGGCCGTCGGCAGCCAGGCGCTGGGGCCAATAGGTTGCGATGATTTGCAAGAACGCCGCCGACTGCGCCCAGTGGCCGGCCAAATGGTGTTCGCTTACCAAGCTTGCAAGGTCGCCCCAATCTGAGAGCTCTGCACTGGCGGCGGCGTCCAACAGCGCCGCCAATTCATCAGCGCCCGCCAGCGCATGCACCGGGTCTTCGACCCCGCCGCTGGCGGCGTCGCGCGCGCGCAACAAGCGCGCCAGCTCGTAGCGGCGGCGCAAGGGATCGATCGCTTCTGGGACGGCCAGGGTCAAAGCCGCGGGCCCCCACACTTCGGGATCATCATCCAGATCGCCGAGCGGGCGGATCGCCGGCAGCAAAAGCGCTGCGCCGGCTTCGGCTGCGAAAGCGTCGATCAAGGCGCGCGCCGAACGGCGATTGGGCGTCAAGATCAGCGCTTCGGCAAGCGCGAAAGGATTTGCCGGATCGCTCAGATCGTCCAGCAGGCGGCGCGCCAAAAGGCGCAGAAACGGCGCTGTTGCAGGCGC
This sequence comes from Hyphomonadaceae bacterium, assembly GCA_040381035.1. GTDB lineage: Bacteria > Pseudomonadota > Alphaproteobacteria > Caulobacterales > Aquidulcibacteraceae > REEB506. Next base: position 523 of record JBEIHY010000114.1, on the reverse strand, counting down.
TGCCCACACCCGCGGGCCCGCGCCGGCAAACAGGCCCCGCCCGCTCACGCGCCGCTCAAGATCGCCTCGGCCGCATCGCGCGCGCCCGGATCGCCGACATGCATCCAGGTTCCGCTCATCACGACGCCGAACAGACGCGCCCGCGCCAAGGCCTGATCCCAGATGCGATTGGTGGAAAACGGCGCGCACGGCCAACCGGCGAGACACCGCGGATGCAGAATCTGCACGCCGGTATAGGCAAACGGCGCTTGTGCGGCGCCGCCGCGGCGGCCGACCCGGCCATCGGCGGCGCAAAAGAAATCGCCGGCGCCGTCATAGCCCAGGCTGTGCTCGCGCGGCGCGAGCAGCAACAGCGCATCCATCGCCAGATCGTCCCAGGCCGCCGCCAAAGCGCCCAACGCGTCCGGCCGGTCGGCGTGCAGAATTTGATCCGTGTTTGTCACAAAGATCGGATCATCGCCCAACAGCGCGCGAGCCTGGACGAGGCCGCCGCCGGTTTCCATGAGCAGCGCGCGCTCATCGG
>JBEIHY010000113.1:0-9204 GCA_040381035.1 Hyphomonadaceae bacterium | reverse complement strand
TTTCAACAAAAGTGCTGTTGCGGTTTTGTGCCCGAAAATGCGCTCAAATATAGTATGGCCGCTTTCTGACGGGAAACCGGCATCCACTTTCCCGGAAAGCGGCCTGGATGAATGATCCCGCGACGCTGGTCCCGCCATGGGCGACCATGTCGATCTCACACAAGCCCGGCGGCGGATCATGCCAATCGTTGAAAGTGCGGATCGGCGCCTCACGCCGGATCGCCGAATAAAACCCCACCCGTCGACGCCGGCCGCCGGCTGCCGCGACCCTCACGTCGACCAGCATTCGGTCGATCGTCGCGACGCTCACGGACTTGATTAGCGCCCGATGCGCGTCGCTCAGCGCCAGGCGACCGTGTCGCTCCAGCGCCGGCAGCAATGACGCGATCATCACCTTCAGCCGCTTGCCGCAAATGCGATCCGAGGCTTCCCACAAAGCAACCAGTGCATCATGGATGGCGTCATACTTGCGCTGACGCTTGCCGGACGAGGCTATGGCGGCTGGCGCGTCATCACTGGCCGGGGAATCGCCTGGCGCTGCGGCCTCTTCCGACCACAGCGACCGACTTGCGGACAGCGTCCGGACGGCATGCTTGCGGCGCCACCCCGTCACCGCCGTCAGCTCATCGCGTATTCGACCCTTTTCGCGCCGCCCCGCGAGAGCATACCGCTCCGCCACCGCTGCTACGACCTCGCGCCGCGCGCCCATGCTGATCCCGTCTGCCATACGCGCCAGCGATCCGATTCGCTGACACCGCCACACCTATCGGCGGACTATCTTCGGTAACATTTTCGATGAGGCAATGCGGGGTCAAAATTGCACGCCGGGGAACACAAGTGCCGCGGAAGCAAACAGAGGTGCACGGAATTCCGCCTGTCCGTCCGTGGAAGCACTCACTGGGCAGCGGCCCGCACCAAAAGCAGTTGCGTTTAAGGCGATCTTAGTTGCGCTTGTAGCGATAATAGGCTAGCAGGTCGTTAGTGATTTGTTAACATTTCGCTGAGGAGCCAAGCCCATGTCTGCCGACGCGCGCCTGAAGGATGCCAATCGCGCCGCGCCTTTCACGGTTGAGCCCCATGGGCTCGATCAGGACCGCATTGCGGCCTTCTCGCATTTCATGGAGGCCCTGGAGCTTGGCCTTCCGGCCGCCAAAAAGCGGAAGAAGGGCTGCTTGTTGGTTGGCCCGAACGAGGAGCAAATCCCGATTCCGCCGGCGATGTTTGAAGTGCTGCGCGCAACTGCCGAGATTTTGGCAAGTGGCGGCAGTATCCGCATTGTGCCGCTGCATCAGGAGCTGACCACCCAAGAGGCGGCAGACATGCTGAACATGTCCCGCCAGTATCTGGTTCGGCTCCTTGAGGGCGGCGAACTGGCTTTCAAGAAGACAGGCACGCATCGCCGCATCCGTATGGACGACCTACTCGCCTACAAACACAAGCGCGATGGCCTACGCCGACGCGCCTTGCGCGACCTGACCAGAATAGGCGAAAACACTGAAGGCCCTGAAGAGTTTCCGAAAGGCAGCGAGGAGTAATGGACTGGCCGCCGTTTCGGGCTGTACTCGACGCAAACGTGCTCTATCCAGCGCTCGTGTGAGACGTGCTTGTCCGCGCCGCTGACAAGGGGGTCTACCAGCCGTTTTGGTCAAGAGATATCTTGGAAGAACTCGTTAGAGCTTTGCAGCGGCAGGCCGGTATGACATCCGCGAAGGCGGCGCGGCTGCGACGGCACATCGAAACGGCGTTCCCGGAAGCGATGACGGACGGGTATCAACACCTAACGGAAGCAATGCCGAACCAGGCCAAAGACCGCCACGTTGCCGCTATTGGGGTATTTGTCGGGGCGTAGGTCATCGTAACCAACAATGTGAAGCATTTCAAAGGCCTTCAGGGCGGGCTTGAACCTCAAACTGCCGACCAGTTCTTGTGTCACCTCCATGACCTCGCGCCGTCGCTCTTCCATGAGATCATCCGCGAGATTGCAGCTGACTATGAGACGCCCCCTCAGACGCCGCAGGAGCTTGTCGACCGCTTGAGCAAGTCGGTCCCAAAGTTTGCAAGAGCGATGGCCATAGGGTGAGTGGCATAGCCCCCCCAATTGGGGCACAGGCCCCCAAATTCCCGCATCTGCCGGTATCCGCCAGCATGGGTAGCCACCCCAACATGTGCCCCAATTCCACCCCAAAACGCAAAAAGCTCCAGCGGCCGCTTCCGCGACCCTCCGAAACCATTTTATTTTCTTGTCTTTTTTGGAGCGGGCGAGGCGATTCGAACGCCCGACCCTCACCTTGGCAACAGCTCCGGGGCCGTTTTCCCAGCCTTTCCCAGCGATGCCGGCGAGTGCCAAAAATAAGCATTTTCAGTGGTATAGCTGGACTCTTGGGTTGCCTGCGCTTGCACGGAAATAGCCACGAATTCCGTTCTGGTGGTACCCATGTGGTACCCAGAAATGAGATGACATGGAGCCATTGGCGTTCTTTATGAATGCGGGGTTTTTTTGAGATAAATGTGGCCTGTAGTGGACTTGCGGAAAGTCAGGAGGCATTTGAAGCTGCACTCGCTTGGTACCCAGATGGTACCCAGGGATTTGGTGAAAAAGCTACTGTCGCCAATGTCTTGTGGCTCCAGAGTGGTTCAAGGCGAGCGAGCCCGAAAAGGTGAGGGTCGCTGGAAAGGATAGCAGGCGTGTCGTCCAGCCAAACAATCAAGCTTACAAAACGGGTCGTCGACGCTGTCGATCCGCCTGAAAGCGGGGAAATCACACTCTGGGACACCGATCTCAAAGGGTTCGGCCTGCGCATGCGCGCCGGCGGCAGCAAGATCTATGTCGTCAAACAGCGCGTGCAGGGCCGGCAATTTAAGCTGACGATTGGCAAGCATGGCTCACCCTGGACCGTGGAGACGGCGCGCGAGCGAGCTGCGCAGGCGCTTCGGGATGCCACTGTCGGGATTGATCCTTCTGCGGAAAAGCGAGAAGCGCGGGCGGACTTCACCGTGAAGGAGCTGTTTGAGCTCTACAAGGCGGAAGGCCCCGACGATACGTCAACAAAACGGCCGCGAACCTGGGAAGTCGAGTTTTCGGCGTTGCGTCGCCACGTACTTCCCTTGCTAGGCTCAAAGGCGACGCGTCAGCTTTCACCCGATATGATCCGGAAATGGCAAAGCGACGTCGTGGCGGGCAAAACCGCAGTGGACGAGCGCACAAAGGCCAGAGGGCGCTCCATAGTCAGCGGCGGACATGGCGCCGCGACGCGGGCGATGAGCGCCTTGTCCTCCATGCTGACATGGGCGGCGAAGGGCGGGCTGATCCAATCGAATCCGGCGTTGAAGGTGGAGAAGCTGAAGCAGCGTCGGCGCAACCGCTTCCTTTCAGAAGAAGAAGCGCGCCGCATGTTTGCGGTGATGGCAGACCTGCTCGCAAACGGCCAAATTCAACAGTCACATCACGATGTGCTCTTCCTTCTCGCTTTGACCGGCGCGCGCCCATCGGAAATCATGGGCCTGCGTTGGAGTGAACTGGATTTGGCACGTGGCTTTGCCGCGATCCCGCCGAACCGCCACAAGACCGGCGCGTCAGGCGAACTGCGCGTCATTCAATTCGACAAGACGGCAATCGACCTGCTGCGCTCTCGACCACGTGACACAGAATGGGTGTTCCCCGATGCAACCGGGCTGAAGCCGTTGTCGCGTGTCCAGGACGCATGGGAAAAAGTGCGGGACGCCGCCGACCTCAAAGACGCGGTCGTGTACACGCTGCGCCATTCCTTCGCGAGCTTCGCGATCGACCAGGGGGAGAGCCTCTATGTCGTGGGGCGCGCCATGGGGCATCGGAAAGCTGCAACGACCGAAAGATATGCCCATGTCCGCGATGCGCTGGCGCAGCGGGTAGTCGCGGGCGTTGGCGCGAGGCTGGCCTCCCTTGCCGCAGACAGCGACAAGAGCGGAGAATGACGCCCCCCTCCAATGCGCCTTTCGTCAATTCATGCTATTGAAAGCCATGGCCGCCACATCCGCCCCCGCAACCGACTACCGCGCCCTCTACGCCCGCGCGTTTGAGGAGTTCGGGGCCGTGGCCTTGTGGAACAAGGCGCGGCTCGCTGAGCCGTCGCCGGATCATGCGTTGGTTATCGCACGGGCCCTGCGGATTGAAGGCGACCGTGCGGCGCGCGCCTTGGCCGAAGAGATTGAAAGGGCCGTGCGTGCCGCTCTCTAACATCCAGCGCGAGGCGCTGACGGTGCTGGCCGGCGCGCGTGACCCTGAAAGCTATGTCGCCGGCTCCACGCCGCTTAACCAAACCAGCACGCGATATTCGAGCGACATCGACATTTTTCACGACAATGCGGAGCGGATCGCCGCGCAAGCTGACGCGGACGCCGGGCTGCTTCGCGCCGCCGGTTTCGATGTGACCTGGCGTCGGCAACTGACCTACATCCATACCGCCACCATCGCCCGTGCCGGCGAGGAAACGAAACTGGAATGGGCGGCGGACAGCGACTTTCGTTTCTTTCCGGCCGTCCCCGATGACTTGTTCGGCTATCGCCTTCATCTGATCGATCTAGCCATCAACAAGCTGTTTGCGGCGGCGGGCCGGCGTGAGGTGCGGGACATTTTCGATCTTCATGTCATTCACCAAACGCTCTTGCCGATCGGCGCCCTTGTATGGGCCGGCGTCGAGAAATCGCCGGGCTTCACGCCGGAAGGGCTGATTGAGGAGGTGCGGCGAAATCTGGTTCATCCAGCCAGCGCCTGGGAAGAAATCGCGGGCGTTGCGCCAGTCGATCCCCTGGCGATCACTCAGAGTGTCCGCGCGGCGCTCGATGAGGCCGAAGCGTTTGCGAACGCGATGCCCACGGACAAGCTCGGTCTTCTCTTCATCGATGCCGGCAAAGTGGTGCAGCCCGATCCCGCGCGGCTTGATCAATACATGACCCATTCAGGCCAACGACGTGGCCATTGGCCAACAAGCCCTGAAATTGCAGCGGCGATGATGGCGGCGTACGCGGGCGAATTGGACCGTTGAGGCGTGCGCTTCAATTGGCGCAGCAATCTTCCGACATTAACCTCACCGCTCCTTGCCACCGCCTTTGCCCAATCCAAGCATCTGCGTCAAAGATTGCGCTTGCCGCGCTTGCGCCATCCGTTTGGCGACGTCGAGGTGGAGTTCCATAGCCTTGAGCCGATCCTGCCAATTCGCGGAGAAGGCGAGAACGTGGCGGCGGATAGGTTTTGCGAGGCCGAGGCGCTCCAGCTCCTTTGCGCGGGCCTTGAGGGCTTGAATGAGCGCCGGATCGCGGTTCGGCGCAGCAAGTTCGGCGATCCGAACAAAGCCCGTCTTGGGCAGCTGTTCAGCGATGAGCCGGTCGAGCCTCGTCGGCGCGTGGCGGCGGGTTTCGCGGTCCAAGGCGGCGCGGGCTTGAGCTGGCGTGCGGGCGCCGAGCCGTTCGGTCGCCACGTCGCGTGCGATGCCGCGAAACCCATGTTTCACGAAGTCCCGCGGCAGGATCAGATCGCGCCCAAGCCGGTCGCGGCCGCGCAGGATGATGTGAGTGTGGGGATTGTCCGTGTCCCAATGATCGATCGCCAGCCAGGCGAGCGGCTTGCCCAACGCGGCCTCAGCTCGGGCCATCACTTCGCGGGTATACCCCGGCAAGTCCTTGAGCGCGCCGCCCTCCTCGGCGGTGAAGACGATGCGGAAGTGGCGCTTGTCACTGTCGGCCCAATCGGCGGCGATAGCGCGGCCGTCGATCCGGTCTTGTGCGGCTGTGTAGAAGAGGTCGCGACCAGCGGCGCCGTCACGTGTAAGATAGTCCGCGTGGCCCGGTGACGCGCGTTCTTGCGCGCTTTCGACAGCCTGCTCCGGCGCCAGGTCGTTAGGCCGTGCGGCGCCATCCCGGCTGACATAGTTCGCGTGCCCGGCAAGCCCGCCGCCACCGCCGCCCGCATGGCTGAAATAGTGGATCTTCACCACCGCCTGCTGACGCAGATCGCCCGCAAACTCGCCGCCGGCGCCGGACGCGCGCCGCGTCTTGATGCGCCGATCCAACAGGGACGATAGCCCCGGCGCCGTGCCTTCCGTCTTCGCCGGCCGGCCGCGTTTGCGCATCGCGCCATCCAGCCGCTCCGTGTCCGGACGATCCAAACGGATGGAACGATCGGCCTTGACGTCCGGCGTGGCGCTTGCCGGTTTGGCGAAGCTTGGCGCGCTAAGCTCGGTCGTGAACTTGGCCTTCGGCATCCCTTCGATGCTCCGTATCTGCCCACACTTTCGAGAATACGGGTGGGACAAAATGGGCCATCATCAAAATCCATGGGACACCGCAAGTCCAACGCGCGCAAGCGATTGGGGTGTACGTGGGACACGCCCTTTATCTTGCTAGAAATCGATTACTTGGCCCACTTTGTCCCATGCTGCCCTTTTTGCCTCTCATGTTCGCCCGGTCCGCCTCAATGACTGCACGCAGCTCATTCGCCTCTCACGCGTCAATGCAATAGTGACGGAACGCGAGCGCACCCCCAGCAAAAGCGCCCACCGCGCCGAGCAGAGCAGCCGTCACGGTCCGCTCGCCGCCGTCATTGGCGACCAGGAATGCAACGCCGCCCAGCACTGCCGCGCCGCTCAGGGTTGCAAACCAGAGCCCCGTGCGGCCGAACCATCCGCCGTGTTCCGTCGCACCGCGCAGAAGCAAACCGGCAGCAGCAAAAAAGATCAGGCCAGCGGTGATCACTGCGCCGATCGGCGCCCCGCTCGCGTGCAGAACCCATCCGCCCGCAATAGCCGCCAACGCAGCGCCGGCCCGCATAACCAAAAGCGGCGCCAACGCCAAAATGAAGCAAATGACCAAGATGCCCATGACCGTATTCCAGGATTTCAGACAGTTGGAACACAACACGAACGGGCCGTCAAAGCCTTCGCCACACGCCTTCAATCAGGCGGGCGTCAATCGGCCCCCAATAGCGTCCGTCGAAGCTGTCTGGCGTGTCGCCGAGCAAAAGCACTTCGCCGGCCGAAAGGCGGCGGCAACCAACCCAAGCCGGGAGCCGCTCGCCTTCGCCCGCCTCGCGCCGCACGGGAAAAGTGCGAGCGCCGTTGATCTCAAGGTACGCGCCGTCGCTGCAGACCTCATCCCCTCCCAGCGCCTCAATGCGCTTCAGGAACCGATGGCCATCGCCCGCGAATCCGCGCGCCGCCGCCTTCGCCGGCGCGACATCACGGGCGCGAACGGTGACGATGGCGCCGTGCTTGATCGGGCTAGCGCCGACTTGCTCGGAAACGCGCAGATAGATCCCGACCGGCAAGCTGGGCGAGTGATTGTAAAGCGCGACATCTTTGATGTTTGGTGTCTTGGTAAACGCCAGCGCTGCCGTCACCGCAGCGAGGGCTATTCCAATAGCCAAGAAGACGCGCCGAACTTGGGCCATTTAAGACGTCGAGCAGGAAGCATGCCGGCCGCCGCCGCCGCCGAGCGCGCGCGCCAACGGGCGGGGCAAGGCGAGACCGCGCGCCAACGCCGATCTTGAGCCCGTCCCAAAGCCCGGCCCAAAGCCTTCCGACGTTCGCCGCTTCACCGCCAACCGCAGCGCCCGCGTCCACATGTTCTCCACCCGCGCCAGCGCCGAGACACTGAATGCGCTCTACGCCCTTGCGCGGAAGGAGCGGCGGACGGTGACGGAGTTGTTCGAGGAGGCGATAAAGGGCTTGGTTGAGAAAAATCGCCCAACCCGCTAGCCCAGCAGGGCAAGCCGCCACTTCCAAGACCTCAGAAAGCGAATGGAAAAATACGCCCTTATCTCCACGATCGTCCTCGGCCTCGTGCTGGCGTTCATTTTTGGCTTCATAGCCAATCGGCTGAAGCTGTCACCCATCGTCGGGTATCTGCTCGCGGGTGTCGCCGTCGGGCCGTACACGCCGGGCTTTGTCGGCGACTCTAACCTGGCGTTACAGCTTGCCGAGATCGGCGTGATCCTGCTGATGTTCGGGGTCGGTCTTAAGTTTTCCCTGGAAGATCTCTGGAGCGTTCGCGGCGTGGCATTGCCGGGCGCGCTGGTGCAAATGGTTGTCGCGACCGCGTTGGGCTTTGGCTTCGGCCAGCTCATTGGCCTAAGCGCGGCGGAAAGCGTCGTGTTGGGTATCTCACTATCCGTGGCGTCGACAGTCGTTCTGCTTCGCGCCCTTGAAGACCGCAAGCTCACAAAGACCGAGAATGGCCGCATCTGCGTTGGCTGGTTGGTGGTGGAGGACGTCGCAATCGTCTTGGCGATCGTGTTGTTGCCAACCTTTGTTGCGATCAGCGAAGGCGGCGGCTTGAGCGAGGCGGCGGGCGCGCGCTTGTTGGAGACACTTTTGAAGATAGCCGCGTTTGTGGCGCTGATGTTGGTCGTTGGCGCGCGTGTGTTTCCGTGGCTGATTGTCCAGATCGCCCACACGAAATCGCGCGAATTGTTGGGGCTTGGCACGCTGGCCTTGGCGCTAGGCGTCGCCTATGCTGCCTATACGCTTTTCGATGCATCGTTTGCTTTGGGCGCATTCCTCGCCGGCGTGATGCTCAACGGCACGGCATTCACCCACAAGATTGCCGAAGACAGCCAACCGCTGCGGGACACATTTGCGGTGTTGTTCTTTGTGTCGGTGGGCATGTTGTTTAATCCGGCCGTACTGCTGGAGCAGCCGTTGCAGATCGCGGCTGTGGTTGGCATCGTGATCGTCGGCAAAGGATTGGCGGCGCTCGCGATCACAACTTTATTCAAGCTGCCAATCGCCACCGGGCTCATGATCGCTGTCGCCCTCGCCCAGATTGGCGAGTTCTCTTTCGTTTTGGCGGGCCTTGGACGTCAGCTCGGGGTGCTGAGCGACGCCACCTACAATCTGATCTTGGCGGCCGCGCTGATCTCGATTGCGTTGAACCCATTTCTGTTCGCGCTGGTTGAGCGGATTGCAGGTCGACCGCCGGGAGGCGCTTTGCCGAACGCAGGCGCGCCAGTCGCAGATAGGGCGGCAGACAAATCTCGGTCTGCCCTCTGAGGTAAAGCCACGCCCATGACGTCTTTGTGATTGATCGCGGGGTTGTTCGAACCGGAGCAAATGCGTGGTTCGACGGTGTTTTAGACACGCGGAACGCCAGCACGGAGCGGGCATAGCCCCGGACTTTCAAAGCCGCTCACCCCGGCGTCGAATGCCCGCCGCTGTGAAAGAACGCCGGCCGGTT
>JBEIHY010000112.1:0-9417 GCA_040381035.1 Hyphomonadaceae bacterium | reverse complement strand
CGGAACAGACCTCTTGCCAAAGGTGATCTATGGCGTGAAATTCAAAGACGGCGTCGAGGAAGGGGAACGCTCCCCCGACCCGCAAGCCAAACCCGCCGCCGCTTGATCCGGATGGCCGTCACCAAGATTCAGGCATAGCTCATGAGCATTTATCGGGCAAGTCCAGTGCAACTGAAGATCAAGCCGATCGCAATCGATACGTTCAGAGAGAACGTGCTCATCCTATCGCGCGATTGCCGAGCGTTGAGACCCGAGCGCTTGAAGGGTTCTCGCAAGGTTGAAATCAACGCTGGCGGCGAGCGCATCCTCGCCAGCGTTGTGATCGCCGAGGACCCACTTCTGGTGAGCGCCGACGAGGCAGGTCTCACCCAGCCGGCGTTTCGTCGCCTTGGCGCTCTCACGGGCGCTCTGGTCGATGTCGCGCCCGCGCCGCCGCCTTTGGCGACGTCTGCGATCTTCGACAAGATCCGCGGCGCCACGCTGACAGCCGCACAACTTTCCGACGTTGTGCACGACCTCGTGGATCATCGTTGGTCGGACATGGAGATCGCCGCCTTCCTGGTGGCCTGCGCAAGCTTCATGACCGCGGACGAGACACTCGCGCTCACCGATGCGATGGCGCGCGCCGGCAAGCGGCTCGACTGGAACAATCGCCTCGTTGTCGACAAACATTGCATCGGCGGCGTTCCCGGCAATCGCACCTCTCTTATCGTCGCCCCCATCGTGGCCGCTCATGGGCTCCTGTTTCCGAAAACCTCATCGCGCGCCATCACCTCGCCTGCCGGCACCGCCGATACGATGGAAGTGCTCGCGCGGGTCGATCTCGATGAAGACGAAATGCGGGCAGTGGTTGAGCGCTGCAGCGGCTGCGTCGTATGGGGCGGACGCGTCGATCTTTCACCCGCCGACGATGTGCTGATCTCGGTAGAGCGGCCGCTCTCCATCGACACGCCGGATCAGATGGTCGCTTCCATTCTTTCCAAGAAGATCGCCGCCGGTTCCACCAGCCTCATCATTGATGTGCCCGTCGGACCGAGCGCCAAGGTGCGCGACACGCGCGCTGCCCTTCGGCTGCGCAAACTCTTTGAGTTTGTCGGCTCGCGCCTGGGCTTGCACGTCGATGTCGTGATGACCGACGGCTCGCAGCCGATTGGCCGCGGCATCGGTCCGGCGCTCGAAATGCGGGACGTCCAGGCCGTTCTGCGCGGCGCAAGCGATGCGCCCGCCGAGTTGCTGGAGAAGTCCATTCGTCTAGCTGGGCGCTTGCTTGAACTTGATCCGGAGGTCAGAGGCGGTGAGGGCGAAGCGCGTGCGCGCGAGCTCCTGACGAGCGGCGCCGCCATGAAGAAGATGGAACAGATCGCCGAGGCGCAAGGCCCGTCGCCCATATCGAACGCCCCCGGCGCACTCGTGCACGAGGTCGCGGCGCCGGCGGACGGCTGGATTGAAGGCATTGATTGTCTTCGCATCGCGCGCATTGCGCGCCTTGCAGGAGCGCCGACCGACGCAGGGGCTGGGATCGATATTCTCAAGCGCAAAGGCGACAATGTCCGCGTGGGCGAGCCGCTTTATCGGATCCACGGCGTCGAACGGGCGGATTTCGACTATGCCGCCAGCGCCGCCGACGCCGAGTGCGGGTTTCGCCTATCATGAGCCCGGCGCTGGTCATCCTTCATGCGTTTGCCGACGAAGCGCAGCCAGCGCGTACGCTTGCCGGGGCGCTGGGGATCGAGTGCAAGCTCGTCGACGTTCACGCCTTCCCTGATGGCGAAGTGCTGCCGACGGTTCCAGAGACGGCGCCGACAACAATTGTCTATCGCTCGTTGGCGCGCCCCGATGAAAAGCTCATCCCCTTGCTCTTGGGTTGCGATGCGTGGAGACGCGCCGGTGCGCAACGCCTCATCCTTGTGGCGCCCTATCTCTGCTATTTGCGCCAGGACGCCGTTTTCTCGCCCGGCCAGCCGAACAGTCAGCAGGTGATCGGGGATCTGCTTGGCGATCGGTTCGACTCCATCATCACTGTCGATGCGCACCTCCACAGGACGCCATCGATCGCCGCTGTCTTTCCACAGACAACAGCAACTGATCTGTCCGCCGCGCCCGCCATTGCGGCTTGGCTGACGCAGACGCTGCCTGATGCGAATTTTGTTGTCGGACCGGACGTGGAATCCGAGCCCTGGGTGAGACAAGTCGCAGCCGCGCTGAATGCAGATTATCGCCTCTTCACGAAGAAGCGCCTTGGCGACGATGAAGTGCGTCTCGCGCTTGAAGACGCCTCCGCATTTTCCGGCCGCACCGTGGCTCTGGTCGACGACATTTGCTCAAGCGGCGGCACGCTGATCAAGGCGGCACAGATGCTCAAGGCCGCTGGCGCGCGCGACATCGTCGCCTGCATTACGCACGCACTCTTTGACAGCACGGTCGAACAGCGATTGCGCGCCGCCGGCGTGAGAGCAATCGCGTCTACGGATGCCGTTCCACACGCGACCAACGCCATCTCTCTTGCGGCTGTGCTGGCCGATGCGCTTCGCGCCGAGCTGCCTCGATGACGATAGCGGCCGAGACCGATCCGTCACCCGCCTTTCACACCATAGGGCTGTCGAAAGTCTACGGAGACGGTCCAACCGCAGTACATGCGCTGCGCGATGTCGATCTCGACGTCGCACAAGGCGAATTGATCGTCCTTTTGGGCCCATCTGGATCTGGCAAATCGACGCTGCTCAACATCCTCGGCGGACTCGACCGCGCCAGCTCCGGCGAAGTCTGGTTCCACCAAACGGCGCTGACCGCAATGCGCGAGCGCGCGCTGACGGACTTTCGCCGCCGGCACATCGGGTTCATTTTCCAGTTTTACAATTTGATCCCAAGCCTCACGGCCCGGGAAAATGTCGACCTCGTGCGCGAAATCGCCGAAGACCCCTTGAGCGCGGACGAAGCGCTTGATCTGGTCGGCCTCGCCGAGCGCATGGATCATTTTCCGGCGCAATTATCGGGCGGCGAGCAGCAGCGCGTCGCTGTTGCCCGCGCCATCGCCAAACGGCCGGCCGTCCTGCTGTGTGATGAACCCACAGGTGCGCTCGACCTCAAGACAGGCGTGCGCGTGCTTGAAGCCCTTGTCGAAATCAACAAGCGCTACCGCTCCACGACGCTCATCGTGACCCACAATGCCGATGTGGCGCGTCTCGGTGAGCGAGTGATCCACTTCTCCGACGGACGCATTCGTACGATCGAGACGAACGCTGTTCGCGCGCCGCCCTCGGAGTTGAAGTGGTGAAACTCGTTGCCCGCCCCCTCGACCGCAAGCTGCTACGCGACGTATGGCGAATGCGCATTCATGCCGCCGCCGTCGCGCTCGTGCTCGGCTGCGGCTTGTCGGTCTACATCATGTCAGTCGGCATGCGCGCGTCGCTTGAGCACACTCGCGCGGATTATTATGCCGACTATCGCATGATGCACCTGGCGGCCTCGCTCGTCCGCGCGCCTGATCGCGTCGCGGCGGACCTCGCACGTATCCCGGACGTGGCCGCCATCGAAACGCGCATATCCGGCTATGCCCTGTTGGATGTGCCACAAATCGTAGAGCCTGCCTCGGCTCGGCTCATCTCGCTCCCACTGGGCGGCCGGCCGCGCATCAACGATCTCGCCATGGTGCGCGGTCGATGGCCCGATCCGGCAAAGGCAGACGAGGCCATCGTCAGCGAGGCGTTTGCGACGGCGCTCGATCTCAGGATTGGCGCGAACCTGGCGGCGACCATTCACGGCCGACGGCACGTTCTCACCATCGTCGGCATCGCCAATTCCCCTGAATTCGTGTTCGTCTCTGCGCCGGGCGAACTGTTTCCACAGCCGGAGCGCTTTGGCGTGGTCTGGATGGGGCGAGCCGCCCTGGCGCGCGCCTTCGACATGAGCGGCGCCTTTAACGACGCGATCGTCCGACTTTCTCCCGGCGCCGACGACCACCGCGTAAGCACCGCCATCGATGGAGTACTGAGTGCCTATGGCTCAAGCGGGGCCTATGGCCGCGATCGGATGGCGTCTGATCGCTTCCTCTCCGAGGAGATCAAGCAGCTTACGACCATGGCGATTTTTTTGCCCGCCTTCTTTCTTGTGATCGCGGCTTTTCTCGTCAACATCGCGCTCGGTCGCGTCATCGCCACCGAACGCTCCAATATCGGTCTGCTCAAGGCGTTCGGCTATTCCGATCTCGCGGTTGCCTGGCACTACGCCAAAAGCGCGCTCATGTTCGGCCTGATCGGCGCATCGCTCGGCTCAATAGCCGGCGTGGTGTTGGGCCGCGCGATCGCCGACATCTATCGAGACTATTACCATTTCCCGGCGCTGGCGTTTTCGGCGGGATTGCTGACATTCGCTGGCGCATGGGCGGCGGCAATCGTCGCGGTCAGCATCGGCGCGATCTTCTCGGTTTGGCGTGCAGTGCGTCTCGCCCCTGCCGAAGCGCTCGCCCCGCCACGCCCGTCCGTTTACTCACGCTCGTCAGGCATGCTCGCCAGGTTCGCCGCGCGCCTCGACGCAAAGTCACGCATCATCCTCCGGCGAATCCAGCGCTTTCCGCGCCGCGCAGCCACGACCATTATTGGCATCGCGCTGGCCATCGCGCTGCTCGTGGTTGCCGGCGCCTTTCCCGCGGTCATGACCCAATTGCTCAGCGTGCATTTCTCAGTCGCCAATCGACAAGACGTCACCTTGTCATTCGTGGCGCCCCGGGAGATCGGTGTCATGCATGCCGTCGCGCGCCTGCCCGGCGTGATCTCCGCGGAGCCGTTTCGCGCCGACGATGTCGTGCTACGCCACGGGCGGCTCGAAGTCCGCGAGGCCGTTCTAGGTCTGCCGTTCAATGCGCGGCTCAGCCGCCTCATCGGCAGTGAGGGCCAAGCGGTGGAGCCACCAGTCGCCGGCATTGCCTTGGCGCGCGCGCTGGCGGCGAAACTGCACGCCGGCCCCGGCGACGAGATCGAAATCGAGCAGGTGTCAGGCCGGCGTGTGCAAGCGCGCATCCGCGTGTCAGCCATCGTCGATCCGATGGTCGGCTCATCCGCCTATATGAATATCGAAGATCTCGGGCGCCTGTTTCGTGAGCCGGGACGAATTTCCGGCGCTCACCTTTCGCTTGATCCTGCTCGCTACGCAGCGTTCAACGCCCAGCTCAAGGAAACGCCGTCGCTCGCGGGCGCCAGTTTTGTCCGCCAGGCCGAACGATCAATGCGGCGTGCATTCGACGAGGGCGTGGGCGTGATGAACTACCTCTACATCGCGTTTGCCGCTGTGATGGCCGGCGGCGTTGCGTTCTCAGCCGCCCGTGTGACGATGGCCGAGCAAGAGCGCGACCTGGCGACCTTGCGGGTCCTCGGATTTACCCGCAGCGAGGCGTCTTACGTGCTGGTCGGTGAATTGTTCGTCCTGGCTCTCCTTGCCGTTCCCCTCGGTTGCGTGCTGGGCACGATTTTGGGAATCTGGCTCATGCGGCTTTTTCAAACCGACATTTACAGTTTCACCTTCATCTTCAATCCAGGCGGCTACGCCTTCGCCATCGCCTTCACGCTTGCGTGCGTCGCCGGCGCCTCTTTCATCGTTCGTCTGGGCATAGACCGCCTCGACATGGTGGGCGTCCTCAAGGCCCGGGATTGATCCATGAAGAACATCGCCATTCCCAAGCTCTCGATGGCGCAATGGCTCTGGCTGTCGGCGGGCGTTCTGCTTGCGATCGGTCTGACATGGCTCGCCCTGCCGCGGCCTGCGCTGGTTGAAGCGGCGATCATCGGTCGCGGCGAGGTGAGACGCACAATCGTCGACGAGGGACGCACGCGCATCCACGACGTCTTTGTCATCGCCGCACCCGTTGGCGGCGAAGTGCAGAGGATATCGCTCCATCCTGGCGACGCTGTTGAACGCGGCGCCGTGGTGGCAACCATCGCGCCAGCCGACCCCGCGCTCCGGGACGCACGGACCGCGGCTGAAGCCGATGCGGCGATCGCGGCCGCGCAGGCAGCGCTCGCCGCAGCAGAAGCCAGCGCCGAACTGGCGCAACGCGACCAGGCGCGAGTCGCACTGCTTTCGGAAAGAGGCTTCGCCTCACCCGCGGCGCTCGACGCGGCCAACGCCGCGCTCCGGGCGGCACGCGCGAATGTCGTCGCGCGGCGCGCCGATTTGCAGCGCGCCCGTGTGTCGGCGGGACGCGGCGGCGCACGGGCGCAATCGGCAACACCCGTCCGCAGTCCATCCGCTGGGCGCGTCCTACGCATCCTGCAAGAAAGTCAGGGCGTGGTGGCCGTCGGCGCACCGCTCCTTGAGATGGGCGATCCCTCCGACCTTGAAGTCGTCGCTGAGTTCCAGACTGAGGACGCAACGCTCATTCAGGCGGGCGCGCCCGCGATTTTGGAGGGATGGGGCGGAGATGAGCCGATCGCCGCGCGCGTCACGCGGGTCGAGCCCTATGCTCACACGAAGATCTCCGCGCTGGGCGTCGAAGAACAGCGGGTCAATGTCATCCTCCGGCTCGCCGATCCGACAACAGCGCCGGCGCTTGGACACGGGTTCCGGCTCGATGCACGCATCATCATCAATGAATTGCCCGACGCCCTGCGTGTGCCGACCGACGCCTTGGTGCGCAACGGCGCCGACTGGGCCGTATTCCGGATTGAGCGGGGGCGAGCGCGGCTCACGCCTGTGCGCGTCGGCGTTGGCGACGACCATTACCGCGTCATCCTTGATGGACTGAGCGTCGGCGATCGCGTGATCTTGTTCCCGGCCGACTCGCTTGCAGATGGCGATCAAGTCCGCGCCGCGACGCAAGGGACCGGAGCACGCGCTCGGCCCTAGAGGCGTCCCTTTAGGCCGCGCAAAATCTCTTCGCGGGCGGCGTCGTCGGCGGCGGCTTCGAGTTTGTCCTGCAGCGCCGACAGGAATTCCGCCCGCGCATTGTGCCAGTCCAGGCGCGAAACCGCCTTTGGTTCAAGACGCGGCGCCGGTCCGCTCTCCGGTTCACCGGTGCTCGCTGCCCGCAGGCGATAGCTCTGATCAAGCTCCGCGACCAGAATTTTGCCATCCGCCGCCTTCGACTCGACCAAGCGCCGCTTCAAGCCTGTTAGATTCTGCGGTTCACCATGCGCAAGGAAGATCGAGCCCTTCACCGGACCGCGCGCTTTCACCCAATTGACGAGACCAATCGCATCGGCGTGCCCGGAATAGACATCCAGCGACCGCACACGCGCTCTAACCTTGATCTCGTCGCCTTGGATACGAACCCGTTGCCGCCCCTCTTGGAGGAAGCGCCCGAGCGTGCCGATGGCTTGAAAGCCAACGATCAGGACCGTCGCCTCTTCTCGCCACAATAATCGCTTCAGGTGGTGACGCACGCGGCCCGCATCGCACATGCCGCTCGCGGCGATAATGACATGCCACCCTTTGAACCGCTCGATGGCCCGGCTCTCGCCGACACTCTCTGTGTATTGCAGCCAGCGTGACTGGCGCAGCTTGCCAAACGGATGCTGGCCATGGTCGAGACGGCCGTGCTCCAGAAAGACCTCGCTGGCGCGGATCGCCAAAGGCGAATCGAGAAAAATCTGTCCCGGCGGCGCCTCGC
Source organism: Hyphomonadaceae bacterium (assembly GCA_040381035.1). GTDB lineage: Bacteria > Pseudomonadota > Alphaproteobacteria > Caulobacterales > Aquidulcibacteraceae > REEB506. Next base: position 1,817 of record JBEIHY010000112.1, on the reverse strand, counting down.
CCGCTTCCATCAGTTCGAGAAGATCAACGATAAGTTCCTGCGTGCGCTCGACGGCAAACGCAGGGATGAGCAAAGGACCGCCAGCGGCATGCGCCGCGCGCATCTCCTCGGCGAGGGCTTTGCGGCGTTCGGTCTGCCCGACCATGCGCCGCTCAACATCGCCATACGTGCTCTCGACAATCAGGTGATCGACGCCTGACGGACCTTCGGGATCGTCTGCATAGTCTCGTCCTCCCGGGCCAATGTCTCCGGAAAACAAGATGTGCTGCGCGACCTCGCCTTCGGTCAGTTCAACTTCAACAGATGCCGCCCCAAGAATATGCCCCGCATTCCACCAGCGCGCCCGCACGCCCGGCGCAATCTCGCGCCAGACATTCAACGGCGTCGAACGAAACAGGCCAAGCGTCTCCTCGGCGTCTGCCTTCGTGTAGATGGGTGTGACCTGCTCTGCCCCGCGACGTCGATTGCGCCGGTTGAGGCTTTCGACCTCCATCTCCTGAATTGCGCCGGCGTCCGGGAGCATCACGCGGCAGAGCTCAATCGTGCCCGCGGTCGCATAGATTGGCCCTTTGAACCCCAGCAGCGCTAATTTGGGCAGCAACCCGCTATGGTCGATATGGGCGTGGGTGAGGAGCACGGCGTCGATCTCCTCCGGCCGAAACGGAAATCGCTCATAGTTCAGCGCCTTGAGCGTCTTCGACCCCTGAAACAGACCGCAATCGACCAGCACTTTGGCTGGCCCCATCTCCACCAGCGCACATGCGCCGGTCACGCAGCCAGCGGCGCCAAAAAAATGCAATCGCGCGCTCATGCCGCCCTCCGCGTCCATCTTCTGCTATAACGCGCATGTTGGCCCATTGCGCAAGATCAAGGTCGCCTTCCGCCTATCGGCCTCTTTAGGTAAGTCGATCTGATCTTCGCCCCATAGGAGGAGAACACATGCCGCTGAATAGAATCGTGATGCGCCTGGCGCGCAATCCAGACGCGGGTATAGCCGAAGGCGACGACAGTCGCGGCTATACGCTCGTGGCGCCGCTTTCTGAAACCGGGTTGCTCGACGAGGATCAGTGGCGCGCGCATAAAGATGAATGCAGCGTGAGAGCGTTTTCCTCGGACGGCGCCGTGCGCCTCGGGCGTCTCACGCGACGGGGAAACAATTGGTTCTTCGATTACGATCGTACCGCGACTGAAGACGACGAACCCGTATTCAAGCTCGACAGTCACAAATTCATCAGCGGCGAATACATCACCGTGAAAGACACCACCGATGAACCGTTGGTGTATCGGGTGACCGAGGTGCAGACTCTGCGCTAACGCCGCCCCGCATCGAACCCGTCGTTGTGGGATGTCTCGGATGACCTATTATTTTGCGCGAATGATCGACGCCCCGTTTGCAGAGGCTGTGGCGCGCACGAAGGCAGCGCTTTCAGAACAAGGCTTCGGGGTCATCAGTGAAATTGATGTCGCCGCCACGCTGAAAGCCAAAATCGGCGCCGACCTGGAGCTATGCTTGAATCTGGGTGACGGGGCCAAATGAGCAAATCGGCGTATCGTGGCTGGTGTCCAATCCGCCATGAACCCTCTCAAGGAGAGCGATACGCCATGAAAGAAGCTAAAGTTGTTCGCCCGGTTCAGCCAGGAGAATTTGAAGATGCGTTGACAGCGGTGTTGCGCGCCGGCGCACGGGACCTGTTGGCGCAGGCGATTGAAGCGGAGGTTGAAGACTTCCGGTCGCGCTATGCCGACCAGCGCTTAAAGGATGGGCGCGAGCGGCTTGTGCGCCATGGCTTTGGTCCGGAGCGTATCATCCAAACCGG
>JBEIHY010000111.1:0-9538 GCA_040381035.1 Hyphomonadaceae bacterium | reverse complement strand
GCCCGCCGGCATCCGAGGTGACCGCGCCGCCATCAAAGGCAGCCACAACTTTGCGCTTTTCAACTCTGGAAAAGCCGAACAAATCGGAGGTACATTCTGTTTGCATCGGGGTGGCCTTTCGCTCTGCGCTTTGACTTTGTTGCAAAACGAAATTCTCAGAGCTCGCGCCCCGATGCACCTCCTACCTTTGAGATTTCCGGCCTAGCCACGACACGTTTTCACGCGTCTTCAGGGCGCTCGATCCGGAAACGTTTGCCGCCATGCTCGCTCGGTTCGCGACGGCGTTCGGTCGCGCAGCCGCAAGGGCGGGGGTGTCGCGCTCGACGGCAAGGCCTGGAGGCGCGGCTATGAAGCAGGCCGGGCACACGCCCCGCCGGTTATGGTCAGCGCCTGGGGCGCTGACCTGCACATAACGCTGGTCGCTGCGCTTGCCAACACTGGCGCGGAAGCCGCCGCCGCGCGCGAAGTGATCGCGCTGCTCGATGTCGCCGGCGCCATCGTCACCGCCGATGCGCTGCAGTGTCATCGCCGCATGGCCGCCGCGATCACGGCGCAGGGCGGCGATAACATGCTTGCGCTTAAGGGCAACCAGCCCAGCCTCGTCGCCGATGCCGAAGCATGCATCGCCGCGGAGATAGTCGCCGGCCTCACGGTGGAAACGACTGCGCACGGGCACACCGACCGGCGCACCGCGCCCGTCGCCGACGCCGCAACCATGGCGCAAGACCATGATTTTCCAGGCCTCGCTGCGATCGTGTGCATCGAGACCGAGCGCTGCGGCGCGCTCCCCCCCACCCTCCGGAACGGCGCCTCTTTCGCAGTTCGCGCCGTCGTGGGCCAGACCCGGCCATCGCCGTCACACTCGCGCATTGGGGGCATCGAAAACAGCCTGCACTCGGTGCTCGACGTCGTCCTGCGCGAAAACGACCAGCGCGCCCGCAAGGACCATGCGCCCGACAATCTCGCCATCCTGCGCCGACTTGCCTTTAACGCCGAGCGCGCCGTCACCGATCCCAAAACATCACTGCGCGGACGCATCAAGCGCGCCGGATGGGACGACGCCGACGTCCTCAACCTCATCGCCCAAATGCGCTAGCCCTGCTTCGGGGCGGGGTTAGGGTTAGGGTTAGGGTGATTTGGCGTGGAGCGCCTTGATCTCCAACCGCACCGCCCGCAAAACGAATGAATGGCGCAGAATGGCGGACATGCGTTTGATAATCATCCGTGCCCGGACGACTTGGCCCTGCTCCACCAAATGCCCTGCCTCCCGCACGCCGCAAAACACGGCGTCGAACCACCGCGTCGAACCACAAGCTCAGCATTGTCAGGATTGCAGGAGGAAGGGAGATGTCGCGCCAAGTCATCCGCGCAGTGTGACGGCGCGAAGAACCCGGTCGGATAGATGTCCATTTCAGTTACGCCAGTTGGTCTGCGGGATGATCCGACGACCAGCCGCTCAGACCCGCAAAACCTTGGCGCGGCTCACAAAAGCGCGCTTTTAGATTCACGGCGTCGCCGCCGCCGAAGCAAAGAAGGGCCGCAATACGCGCGGGCGCTGTACGACGCGCTCAGGTAAACTGGAACCCCACCAGATCCTCGCTGACCCGCCATAAGCGCTCCGCCGCCTCCGGATCAATCGCGTGCGCCATGACGCCAGACCAGGGCTGTTCTTTCGTCCAGGCCAGCGCCTCTTGGCAGTCTTCCAGATAAAGCCCGCCAACGCCTTCCAGTTCAGGCCCGATGGCGGCCCAGACGCTGGTGGCCGCGCCTTGCTGCGGAGTTTTCATGCGCTCATTGGCGACGCCGTTTTCGTCGATCCAGCCGAACGCGATCATCTCTTCCTTGGGCAGATGGCGCTGCAGCGGGGTCATTATGCCCCCAGGCATGACCGCATTGGCGACAATCCCATGGTCGCGTTGGCGGGCGCTTAGACCAACCGCAAACAGCGCATTGGCGGTTTTGGCCTGGCCGTAGGATTCCCATTTGTCATAGGCGCGGGTCTCATACTGAATGTCGTCCCACACGATCGGGCTGCGGCGATGGCCGATCGAGGACAAGGACACCACGCGGCTCGGCTTGCCGCGCTCGGCGGCGGCGGTCTCCAACAGCGGCGCCAGCATCGCCGTGAGCAGGAAGTGGCCGAGATGATTGGTGCCGAATTGCATCTCAAAGCCGTCAGCCGTGTGCGTCAGGGGGCACGCCATCACGCCGGCATTGTTGATCAGCACATGCACCGGCTCACCGCGCTCCAGTTCGGCGGCGGCAAAGCTGGCAATGGAGCGCCGATCCGATAGATCAAGCTTGCCGACGCGCATCCGGGCCGCTCCAAAGCGGCTATTGGCAGGCCCCGCAATCGCGCCGGCGGCGATCTGATCGCGCACCGCCATCACCACCTGCGCCCCCGCCCCGGCCAGCGCCAGCGCGGTTTCCACGCCGATGCCGCTGGCGGCGCCGGTGACAATCACATTCAGCCCGCTGAGATCACGCCCTGCGGCGACCTCAGCCGCCGTGGTGCGATAGCCGAACGGCGAGGTGATCCGCGCGCGCGCGGCTGTGGTGGGCATGGACATAAAGCTCTCCCATCGCCTGGGTTTAGGAAGCGGGACGGGCCAGCGGCTCCAGCCAGCGCTTGCGCGCGCAGCTGACATCTGCCGAAGACCCACAGGTCTTCGGCGCAAAAATCACTGTCTCGGCCCGCCCAATCAGGCGTTCTTTCGACACAAACCCCATTCCGGTAAAACGGCTATCGGCTGAATTGTCGCGGTTGTCGCCAAGCATCAGGAAATGACCGTCTGGAACCGTCACCGGGCCATAGGTGGCGCCCTCGCTCTGGTCGCCGCTGATATCAAGTCCGACATGGGCGCGCCCTGCGATCGTTTCTTCGTATTCGCGCGCGGGATACTCTTCCCAGGCCCGGTTGCGTTCGGCCGGCACACGGGTGACCGGGCGGAGTTCCCGATAGGTCGCTTCCTCGCCATTGATGATCAGCTTGCCGGCGCGCAACTCAATCACATCGCCCGGCAGACCCATAACCCGCTTGATCATCGTGCGACCGTCAAACGGGTGAGCAAACACCACCACATCGCCGCGCTTTGGCTCCGAATAGAGCAGTCGCGCATTTTCTTCCGGCATCAATCGCCACACCACCGGCAGCGAAAACCGGCTATATCCGTATGCGTATTTCGCCACGATCACCCGGTCGCCGACTTCCATGCTCGGCACCATGCTTTCCGATGGGATCGAATACTGCGCCCACGCCACCGCATTAAAGATGATCCACAGCGGAACGAACCACAAGGCGGCCTTGAGGATCGCAACCACTTCATCAATGGCGCGTTGAGCCAGGCTGGGCGGCGGCGGCGCAACGTGGCCGCTTGAAGCGGCGTCTGGGGAGGCCATGAGGTGTCCTATCCGGCTACTAGCGCACGACTTTGGTTTTCGCCGCCCAAGATTGTCAATTCGTCACTCTCGTTTTCGCCCCGTTCTTGTTATATCCTTAACATGCCGTAAACGCTGAAAACGCCAATGCGCTGCTATTCACTGTGGCGCAGGCAAAACAAAGGCCACGCCTATGCGCCACCCCACCAGCACCGCTGAAGCCAGGGTCGCCGCTATTGAGTGTCTGCGCGCAGCCGGGATGACCGTCGCCGCTGCCTGCGCCCAGAGCGGGATGTCGGCCACTTCTTATTATCGAGCCCGCCGCCGGGGCGGCGCAGCCCGTAGCGCAAGCCGCATACTGACGCCCGCGCGCCCGGTCAGTTTGCAGCCGCCACCGGCGCATTGGCCGCCGGCGCCGGGCGACTGGCTCAATCTGGCCCCGCCCTGGAGCGTGCCAGAGGCAACCGGGTTTAGTCCCTTTGCCGTCCTTAAGCCGGTCCTACGCCGCAAGCCAGCGCGCCGGCGCATCGATGCGGAACCGGCGATCAGCCCGCGCCCGGCGCCGATCGTCGATCGGATGAACGCAGCGCCGGATATGCCGTTGCGGTTGCGCACCTCGATGGTCGATCGCCCCGGTGACGCCTGGCGCGGCGCATTCAACGGCGTGGCGGAGCTGCCGGCATTGATGGGCAAAGCCGCCCCGCTCTTGGCCCTGGCGGCGATCGCGGCGCTGTTTGGCATGGCCTTGACCACCACCGCCGCCGATCCCGCCGCCATGCATTTGTCGGATGCGGCTGCGCAAGCGCCCCTGGTGGCTGCGGGCGAATAGCGCAACCCGGCGCAAACCGCGTCGGCCGGCGCTCCATGAAGGCGGTGAACGCTTCGCGCGCGTCTTCTGAGCGCAATTGCTGCTCAAAGAGCGCGCCCTCTTTGAGCATCAAGGCGCCCAGCGCCTCGCCGTCGCGCATCAGCGCTTTGGTGTGAGCCAGCGCCTGCGGCGGGCGGTTGACCAGCGCTTGCGCCGCTGCGCGCGCCGCGTCCCGCGCTTCGGCCGCGGTGTCGAAGGCGCGATTGGCCAGCCCAAACGTCACCGCTTCCGCTCCGGTGATCGCTTCGCCGAGCGCAAACATCGCATAGGCCCGCTTGGCGCCCAGCGCCTGCGGCAACAACAAGCTCGACGCCGCCTCCGGCACCAGGCCAAGACCGACAAACGGCGTCGTCAGCTTGGCGCTGGCAGTGATATAGACCAGATCGCAATGCAGCAGCATGGTGGCTCCAACCCCTACCGATAGGCCATTCACCGCCGCAATCAGCGGCTTTTGCGCCCGCGCCAGATTTTGCAGCACCCGCCCGACATGGCGCGGCCCACTCGCCGTGCCGCAGGCTATCTGCATGAAATCCTGCAAATCATTGCCGGCAGTGAAAGCGTCGCCTTCACCGGTATGCAGCACGGCGCGAATGGCGGGATCAGCCTCGGCTTGCTCCTAGGCATCGGCCCACACGCCATACATCGCATTGCTGAGGGCGTTCTTCTTGGTCGGTCGGGTGAAGGTGATTTTCATCACGTGATCGGCAACGACAACGGCGATGTCAGCGGACATTTTCAAGCACTCCTTTGGCGATGAAAAAGGCCGCAAGGATAAGACAGAGCGGCGAATAAAAGCGTTAGTTGAGCCGGAAAACGGCGTTCCGGCGGCATAGCGCCAGAGCGGGCCGATAAAGCCGGCCAGGCCGCGCAGCAGAAACACGCCGGCCGCGCCCAAATAGGCCGCGCGCTGCCAGGCAGGGCTCACAGGCGACACGGTGGCGCCTAACCCGGCGGCCGCAAATAAGCACCCGGCGACGGCAAAACAAGCCGCCGCAGGCGCCATTTTGCCATTGGGCGTTCGCCCAATCACGAGGCCGACAAGCTCAGCCTCGATGCGCGCCGGCCAGCGCCCGCCCGCCCCCAGCCAGCATGCACCGCACCGCACCGAGCGCGGCGAGCAGAATGACCAACATCGCCGTCACGCCAGCGGCTCCAGCGCAGCGACATGCTCAAGAAATTGCGCGACCACGGCGATGTCGGCGGCGCTGAATGGCCCGCCAAGCCGCCGATTGAGCGTCTGAACCCGGCGCGAAGCTTGCGCGCGAACCGCCAAGCCTGAACTGGTGAGGTGCAGACGGGTTATCCGGGCATCGGCCGGATCGGCGGCGCGGATGATCAGCCCCGCGCGCTCCATCCGCTGCACCATTGTCGAGGCCGCCGATTGCGCCAGCCCCAAAGCGGCCGCGACCTCACCAACGCTGGCGCCCGCACCCGGCGCAATCACGAACAAGGCGCCGACCTGGGCCGCACTCACGTCCAGATCAGACAGTCCAGCTTCGGCGACGGCTTGCGCACGGCGTTGCGCCAGCGACAACAGATGAAACAGGCGCGGCGCAGATCGCATGCCGCGAACATACATTACATGCGATGCATCGCAAGCGATCTTTTAGACGCCCCGCCCCGCGGCGGAAATGCCCGCGCCATTGATCGCGCCGCTCTCTGCTGAGGCCAGGAACGCAAACACGGCGCCCAGATCGGCCGGCGCCACCCAGGTCGAGAAATCCGCATCCGGCATCGCGGCGCGATTTTGCGGCGTGTCGATCGTGCCGGGCAGCACCGCATTGCAGGTGATCCCGGCGGCCTTGTTCTCCTGCGCCACCGCTTCAGTGATGCGAAGAACCGCAGCTTTGGACGCCGCATACACCGCCGCACCGGCGAAACTTTTCAGCGCCGCACCGGCGGCGGTATGGACGATGCGGCCATAGCCTTGCGCGCGCATGGCCGGCAGGACCGCCTGGCTCAAGCGCAGCGCGCTCAGCGCATTCAGATCCATCAATAAGCCCCAGTCCTGGGCTGCGTCCGCGCTGACATCGGCCATCTTGAATGTGCCCACGGTGTTGGCGAGGGCGTCGATGCGGCCAAATTGATCGAGCGCGGCCTGCGCCACCGCGGCGCAGCCATCGGCGGTGCGCACATCGGCGCCTGCCACAACCACGCTCTCCACCGCCAGTTTGGCGGCGAGCTCGTGCAAGGGCTCTGCCCGCACATCGGCCAGAACCAGCATGGCCCCGCGCCCGGCCAAAGCCTCAGCGATGGCGGCCCCGAGATTGCCGGCCGCGCCGGTCACGATGACGATATTGTTGTTCATGCTCATCGCGCAGCCGTAGCAGGCGCGCCGCGCCTATAAAACCGTTAGCTCTATTTCAAAACGAACGTGACCGTCATATTGACGCGCCATTCATGCAGCTTGCCGTCCTTCACGGTCGCCTTGATGTCTTTCACCCAGACGCTTTCGATGTTTTCCAGGCTGTCGGCGGCCTTGGCGATGCCTTGATTGATCGCGTCCTCCAGCCCCTTCTTCGAACCGGCCGTGACTTCAATGTGTTTGGCGACAGCCATGGCGGACCTCCCATGTTTGAGGACAGACTTTAGCAGGCTTCCGGGGCGCGGCACTGTGTCGGCGTGTCGCGCCTCGGATCAGGCCTTGGGCGGCGCCAGCCGCACGCGCACGCGCCCATCGATCACCTCCGGCACAGCGGCGACGCCAAACACCTCCGCCAACAGATCGGCGCGCAACAGTTCTCCCGGCGGCCCATCGGCGACCATGGCCCCCGCCTGCATCACCATGACGCGATCGGCAAACAAGCCGGCAAGGTCGATATCATGCAGACTCGCCAACACCGTCCCGCCGAGATCGGCAAAGCCGCGCAGCAAGGCCAGCACTGCCAACGCATGGCGCGGATCGAGCGCGGCGATCGGCTCATCGGCAATGAGTAGAGGCGCCTCGGCGGCAAGCGCACGCGCAATGTGGACGCGCGCGATCTCCCCGCCTGACAGCGCATCGCAGCGACGCAGCGCGAGGTCTGTGAGGTCGCACGCCGCCATGGCGCGATCGACCGCTGCGGCATCGTCGGGTGACAATCGCCCAGGCGCCGCCCCAAACGCAAACCGGCCAAGCGTCACGACATCGCGCACGCGCAGCGGCCATGCCAGCGGCCGGCTTTGCGGCAGATAAGCGGCCAAACGCGCCCGCTGCGGCGGTCGCAACCGCACCGGGTCCTGGCCGGCCAACGCGACACATCCGCTCTGGCGCGCAACGAGGCCAAGACAGGCGCGCAACAGCGAGGTCTTGCCGGCGCCATTTGGGCCAATCAAAGCCGTGAAGCCGCCAGCCAGGGCAAAGCTCGCCTCGCGCACGACCATACGGGCGCCGAGCGCCACGGACACTCCGGATACGGACAATGCCGGCTCAACCATCGCCGCCTCCGCGCCGCAGGACGATCCACACAAAGAAGGGCGCGCCGATTAAGGCGGCAACAACGCCAAGCTTGAGTTCGGTATCCGTCGGCGCCACACGAACGAATAAATCGGCAACGAGCAGAATCAGCGCCGCGAGAAGCGCGGAGGGCGCCAGCGTGCGCGCCGGATCATGATTGACCCACGGCCGCACCAGATGCGGCCCGATCAGCCCGACAAACCCGATAGCGCCGGCAAGGCTCACAGAGGCCCCGGTGAGCAGACCCGCGCCAACCACGCACAGCAACCGCGCCCGCGCCAGATCCAGGCCAATACCGGCGGCGGCTTCTTCGCCAAGACTGAGGGCCGACAATCCGCGTCCGCTTACCGCCAACAATCCAGCCCCAACGACCAGAAACGGCGCCGCCAAAGCGAGATCGTCCAGACTGCGATTGGCGAGCGATCCGAGCATCCAGCTCACCATATCGGACAGGGAAAACGGATTGGGCGCAAGATTCATCGCTAACGCCATCAGCGCGCCGGCAAAGCTCGACAGCCCCGCCCCGATCAGGATCAGCGTGACGATCGAGGTTGTGCCCGCGGCTGCAAAACTAAGCAGCAGCGTTGCCGCTAGCGCCCCCGCTACCGCCGCAAGCGGCAAGACCAAAGCGCCGGCTGCGGCCAAGCCGAAACTCAAGGTCAATGTCGCGGTCAAAGCCGCGCAGGCTGACACGCCGAGCACGCCTGGATCGGCGAGTGGATTGCGCAAAAGCCCCTGCAAGGCCGCCCCAGATGCGCCCAGCGCTGAGCCTACGGCCATCGCTGAAAGCGCGCGCGGGGCGCGAATTTCCCACACGATCACCCGCGTCGCCCCATCGCCACCGCCGAACATCGCCGCAAAGATATGGTCTGCCGAAACCGGCGTCGCGCCGAGCAAAAGGCTCAGCGCCAATGCGATCACGCAACTGAGAGCGAGCGCCGCGCAAAGCCACAGATCGCGGCTCATCGCGCCGCCTCGAGCCGCGCGCGCACCGCCCTGAGCGACTCAATCGCGTCGATCGTCTCTAGCCCACCGCAGGCAGTAGCTCCGCCGCTCAACCAGGCGACGGGCTTATCTTCCATCAGACGCCGCGCGAGCGGATGGCGGGCGCTGGACCAGATGAAAGTGTCGCTGTGGCGTTGGCCGAAATATGCCGCTGCGACCATGTCCGGCGCAGCGCGCGTGAGACGCTCCAGCGGCAGATCGCGCCAACCGACGCCGGTCTCGGCATTGGCAAGACCCGCCGCGCGCAGCATGGCGTCAACCAAACTGCCCGGCCCGGCCGTTGCGCCGCCAGCGGTCACATACAGTGCACGCAACCGCGCCGGCCGGCGCGATTGAGCCTGCGCCAAGCGACGATCGAAATCGCCAAGCAACGCGGCGCCGCGCGCGTTCTGGCCAATCGCTGTCGCGGCGCGCGCAACATTGGCGCGCACGCCGTGAAGATCATCGGGAAAGTCGAGCTGATGCACGTCCACGCCCGCGCGGGCAAAGGCAGCCGCAGCACGCGCGCCGCCGCCATAGCCGCGCACGATCAGATCGGGTCGCAGCGCCAACACATCCTCCAAACGCGGACGAACGCGCGCCAGCCCCGCCGCCGCTGGCCCTGCCGAGACATAGCCGCGATCGACCTCCGTCGACAGCGCCGCGATCTGGTCGCGATCGGCCAGGCGCAGAACCATCTGATCCGCACACATATCCAGGCTGACGATGCGCTGCGGCGGGGGGGGGGGGGGGGGGGGGGCGGCCGCCGGCGGGCCGGGCGGGGGAGGGGGAGGGGGGGGGGGGGGAGGAGGTGGGGGGAGGTGGGGGGGGGGGGGTGGGTGGGTGGGGGGGGGGGGTGGTGGGGGGGGTGG
>JBEIHY010000110.1:0-9600 GCA_040381035.1 Hyphomonadaceae bacterium | reverse complement strand
CTTGGTGGTGGCGGGTGGAATTGAACCACCGACCTTGGGGTTATGAATCCCACGCTCTAACCAACTGAGCTACGCCACCGGAAGGGGGTCGCTGATAGCCAACCTGCCCTGCAAAGGCAAGCCGGCTATTCGGCCGCCACCTTCGCCGCCAAGGTCGGCGCAGCGCGGGCGGCTGAGATGGCGGCTTTCAGCGTGGCGCGTTCGGCTTCGGCCTCGACCACGGAGCCCTCTTTGACATGGCCAAAGCCGCGGATCTGATCAGGCAGATTGGCGAGCCGCACGACGAGGTCGTGATCGGCGGCGCTGAGGCCGGCGAGCAAGCCGACGATGTCGGCCTCATAGGCGTCGCGCAGGCCGCGCTCCATGCGGCGTTCCGCGGTCTTGCCGAACACATCAAGCGCCCCGCCGCGCAGATGCTTGAGGCCGGCCAAAGTCTTGAACGCCGGCAGCATCCAGGCGCCGAAAGCCTGCTTTTTGAGATGGCCAGTGACTTTGTCCTTTTTGGCGATCAGCGGCGGCGCGAGATGGAAGGTGATTTTCGGATCGCCGCCAAACGTATCCTTCAAGGCCTTTTGCCAATCGCCATTGGAATAGAGGCGCGCCACTTCGTACTCATCTTTATAGGCCATGAGCTTGGCGAAGTTTTGCGCCACGGCGAAGGCGAGTTTTTCGCCCAAGCCCAGCTCTGTTTCGCGCGCGCGCACGGCGTCGACCAGCTTGAGATAACGGGCCGCATATGCGGCGTTCTGATAGGCGGTGAGCAGGGCGCGGCGATGGGCGATGGTTTCATCCAGCGACTTCGCCGGCGCAGGCGGGCGTGCGGGCGCTTGGAAGGGCAAGCGTTCTGGCGCTTGGGCGGCGATCCGCCCGATCGCAAAGGCGCGGAGGTTTTCCTTCACGCCGGCGCCGTTGAGCGTGATGGCCGCGGTGAGCGAGGCTTGCGACACCGGCACAAGGCCTTTGCCCCAGGCAAAGCCGAGCATAATCATATTGGAATAAAGCTGATCGAACAGAAGCTCTTCGGCGAGGCCCTCGGCGTTGACCGCATCGAGTTTGGCGACCGCCTTTTCGAGCTTCCGGCGCATCGGGCCGCTTTCAAATTTCAACGTGCGGTCGCTGACAAACGCGGCTGTCGGAATGACATCGAGATTGACGACGGCGCGGCTGCGGGCGGCGTCAAGCAGCGCGAGCGCATCGGCGCCGGCGGCCACGACGAGATCGCCGCCGATGATCACATCGGCGCTGGCCGGCGGCGTGCGCCCCGATCGGATTTGATCGGGCGTGCGGGCAATGCGGATATGGCTGGTGACTGCACCGCCCTTTTGCGCCAGGCCCGTCATGTCGAGCGTTGAGGCGCCGAGGCCCTCGATATGGGCGGCCATTCCGAGAATGGCCGCGATGGTGGTGACCCCGGTGCCGCCGACGCCGGTGAACAGGATATTATAGGCGTGATCAATCGCGGGCGGATGCACATCGGGCAGATCGTCCGTGTTCGGCTCAAACACTGTGCGATCACGCTTGGCGTTGGCGGCGCCTTCGAGCGTCACGAAGCTTGGGCAAAAACCGTCGACGCAGCGCAGGTCTTGATTGCAGCTCGACTGGTTGATCCGCCGCTTGGTTCCCAGCTCGGTTTCGACCGGCTCAACGCTCAAGCAATTGGATTGTACACTGCAATCGCCGCAGCCTTCGCACACAGCGGTGTTGATGAAAGCGCGTTTGGTCTTCAACGGCACGAGCCCGCGCTTGGCCTTGCGGCGGCGCTCAGTGGCGCAGACCTGGTCATAGATGATCACCGTGATGCCCGGAACGGCGCGCAAGTCGCGTTGCACTTCGTCCAGGCGGTCGCGCGGATAGATATCGACCAGCGGGCCCAATTCACCTTGCTGGATATGGCGATCAGGGTCTTCAGCGACGACGACGACTTTGGCGACGCCTTCGCCGCGCAATTGGTGGACGAGCTGGGCGACGGTCTGGCCGCTTTCGACATCCTGGCCGCCGGTCATGGCGACAGCGCCATTGTAAAGGATCTTGTAGGTCAGCGACACGCCCGCCGATACCGCCGCGCGAATCGCGAGCGAGCCGGAATGGGAATAGGTGCCGTCGCCCAAATTCACGAACACATGCTGTTCGTCCGTGTAGGGCGCCTGACCGATCCAGGCCACGCCCTCCCCGCCCATCTGCGACGTGAAGTCCGCGCGGTTCATGAACGTCGCCAAATAGTGGCAGCCAATGCCGGCGAGCGCACGGGAGCCTTCTGGAACAACCGTGGAGGTGTTATGCGGGCAGCCGCTGCAATAATGCGCTTTGCGCACAATGTCCGTGTGCAGGGCGTCCGCCGCTTCCAGCGATCTGGCGACGCGGGCGAAATAGGCGTCGGCCGCGGCGGCTCGGGCTTCGACAGGCAACAGCGCTTGCAGCGCGCGTGCGATAATCGGAATCGGCAGCGCCGACAGCTCCGACAGGAGCGGCGCGCCGTGCGCGTCACGCTTGCCGATCACGCGCGGGCGCTGGGCGTCGGGCAGATCATAGAGCACGGCTTTCAACTGGTGCTCGATCAGGTCGCGCTTGTGTTCAACGACGAGAACGGTTTCCAGCCCACGCGAAAATTCGCGGATCGCGGCGGGCTCCAGCGGCCACGGCATCGCGACCTTGAAGATCGAGACGCCCGCGGCAGCGAGCTGCGCCTCGCTGACGCCAATTGCCTCAAAGGCTTCAAACACGTCACGCACGGCCTGGCCGGTGGCGACGATGCCAATGCGCGGGCGCGACGCAGCGAGCACCACGCGATCAAGACCATTGGCGCGGATGAAGGCGTGCGCGGCCGGCAATTTGACCAGGCGCATGCGCGCCTCTTTGTCCATCGGCTTGTCGCCTTGGCGAAGGCCAACGGCGCCGGGGGCTAAGCGTTCGGCGGGAAAGGCGAGTGGGGCCTTCCAACCGCCGACTTCAATCACGGCGCCGGAATCCATCGTATCGGCCAGCGCGATCATGCCGGTCCACAGGCCCGAATAGCGGCTCAACGCCAGGCCAAATAGGCCGTAATCCAACACCTCCTGCACGCTCGATGGCGACAAGACGGGAATCTCGGCGTCGGCGAAGGCGAATTCCGATTGGCTCGGCAGGGTCGAGCTTTTGCAGGCGTGATCATCGCCCGCGATGGCCAACACCCCACCTTTTTCCGAGACGCCGGCGAAGTTGGCGTGCTTGAACACATCGCCAGTGCGGTCGACGCCTGGCGCCTTGCCGTACCAGATGCCGAACACGCCATCGAAGCGCGCGCCCGGCATCACGCCGACCTGCTGGGAGCCCCACACGGCGGTGGCGCCGAGGTCTTCGTTCAGGCCCTCCCACAGATGCACATCGTGGGCCTTCATGTATTTTTCGGCGCGGCGAATTTGCTGATCGTAACCGCCGAGCGGGCTGCCGCGATAGCCGGAGATGAAGCCGCCGGTGTTCAGGCCGGCCGCGCGATCGCGGCGCTTCTGGTCCAGCGGCAGGCGCACCAAGGCCTGGATGCCGGTGAGGAACACCCGCCCCTGGTCGAGGGCGTATTTGTCGTCCAAGGTGACGATGCGCTGGCTCATCTGGGCTCCCTTGCCGGGGGTCAGCCGGCTGACCGCTTGCTGAACCACAGTCACAGAGATTCGCAAGGCGCGTTTGATTGCGCAACTTTTTTGCGCAATTCTCGCGAAATTGTTTGCCTTATGTGCAGGCATCAGGCCAATATGCGGGCAAGAAGCGCGCCGAAACGGCTATATGGAGGCAATTCATGTCCCAAGCCGGAAACGCACACTCCGCCGCCTCGCCCGCGCCGCCCAGCCCGCGGCCGCAAGCGGCCAGTTTGGACGCGATCGACGCCAAGATCCTCGACCTGATCCAACGCGACGCGGCGCTGTCGGTGGCCGAAATCGCCGACCGGGTGGGCTTGAGCTCATCACCCTGCTGGCGGCGGATCAAGCGGCTGGAGGAAGAAGGCGTTATCATTGGCCGCGTCACCCTGCTCGACCGCGAGCGGTTGGGGTTGAACTTTGAAGTGATCGCCAGCGTCAAGTTGCAATTGCCGACACGCGAAAACCTGGAGCGGTTTGAGGCCGCAGTGGCCAAGTGGCCCGAAGTGGTCGATTGCGCCACCGTCACCGGCGCTGTGGATTATATGCTGCGGATCGTCACCACCGACATGCACGCCTATGACGATTTCCTGCGCGACAAGATTTTAAGCCTCGGCCTGGTGTCAGATGTGCAAAGCCGCATCGTCATCCGCGTCGCCAAGCGCACCACGGCCGCCCCCCTGGGGCTGGTGAGCGCCTATATCCAGCCGCGCTGATGCGCTAAAGGGCGGACATGAAAAAGCTCCTCGCCCTCGCCGCCGCCCTTATGATCCTCTCCGCTTGTGGCGGCCCGCAAGAAGAAAAGGTCGCCGATTTCAGCAATGACTGGACTGGCAACGAACTCGTCGTGTCCGCGATCCGCGACCCGAAATTGCCAACAGTCTT
Organism: Hyphomonadaceae bacterium; assembly: GCA_040381035.1. Lineage (GTDB taxonomy): Bacteria > Pseudomonadota > Alphaproteobacteria > Caulobacterales > Aquidulcibacteraceae > REEB506. Next base: position 5,107 of record JBEIHY010000110.1, on the reverse strand, counting down.
GTGCTACTTCACCAGCTTTGACCGTTCATTTCTGGATCGCATCGGCAAAGGAAACTGGTTTGAGAACCCATCCAACAGCGCCATCGCCTGCCATCTGACCGGCCCAGTCGATGAAGCGGCTTTGGCGAAACTGCAAAAGTCGGAAGAGGTATTCTCCCGCGGCGCGAGCCTGCTGTTGAAGGCGATTGCCGTGCGCCGCGTGATCGATCTGCAAAACCGCTCGCTGATTTATGTCAGCTATAGCCGCGAAGTCGCGTCCGCCTCGGCCAAGATGGACATGAGCGTGATCGCGCTGCCAGATGCAAGCAAACCGCCGGCGCCGACCAAGCCTTAAGCCGAGGGCCGCCGCGGCCAAGCCACACGCCGATCACCCATGCGTGACAAGCCCGCTCAAACCCCCTATCGGCGTCCCGCATGCTGATCCTCACCGCCTATGGCCCCCTCGCGGTCATCAAAGCCGCCGCTGACGCTTTTGACGACGACACCGCCTGCGCCGATGCGGTGTCCTGGTTTGAAGAAGACGCCGGCCGCTTCAAGCTCGAAATCTACGCCGAAGACGAAGCCGACGCCGACGCCTGCCGGGCAGTGATCCTGGCGGCGTCTGCGGGGCTAAACGTCAATATCGCGCCGGTGCAAGACGCCGACTGGGTGGCGATGGCGCTTGATGGGTTGCCGGCGGTGCGCGCCGGGCGCTTTGTCGTGGCCGGCGCGCACGCTTTGGCGCGCAATGCTGGCGGGCGCACGGCGGTGTGGATCGAAGCCAGCGAAGCGTTCGGAACCGGCCACCACGGCACCACATTGGGCTGTCTGTTGGCGCTGGAGCGCATCCTGCGCCAACGGCGCGTGCGCCGGGTGCTCGATGTCGGGGCCGGCTCAGGCGTGCTGGCGATCGCCGCCGCCAAAACCGGAGCCTTTGCCACGGCCGTTGAGATTGATCGCCGCGCCGCCGAGATCATGGGCGAAAACATCGCCAATAACCGCATCCGTCCGCGCGTACGCGCGATTGCCGGCGATGGCGGCCCGGTCGCGCGCCGCCTGCATCGCCGCTGCGATCTGGTCTTTGCCAATATCCTTTTCCGCCCCTTGATCGCCATGCGCGAACCGATCGCAGGTGCGGTGGCGCCTGGCGGGCGGCTGGTGTTGAGCGGATTGCTGCGCACCCAGGCGCCGCTCGTAAAGCTCGCCTATCGCGGCCAGGGCTTGCGGGTGATTGGTCACACCAAACGCGAGGGCTGGGCGACGCTGGAATTCGAACGCGGCCGCTCATCGTGAGCCCGCCGGGATTCGAACCGGGGACCTACTGAACTGTCCCAGGTTCGTCGGAAGCTCTGATCTCTGAGCGAATGGAGCAATGACGCCGTGCCGGACGTTCCCGAACGGCGCGCCCAGATGGCGGCCAACTTGACCGGCGCTTGATCGGGCGCGCGCAATGAGGTTCGCAATTCAGTCAGACGCTCGCCATCCGACAGCAAGCGTGCGCCCGCAAAGCAAAGTCTTGGTTTCAACCAGGGCGCTCCGTCAGGAATTTACACCATCCGAATGGACGTAACCATCCATGGCGGCGAATTTGGCCGATGGCGTTGCGCTTCGAGCCACTTGACTGGCTTGCCGAGCACATGCGTGGCCTTCTTCGTCGTGAGCGGAATTCGCCATGCGTCGGCGGCGGCGGGCACTTGCCGAGACAGCCGCGGTAAATTTCCGGCGCGCTGGAGGATGTCGGCCGGCGCCGCAGCGGTTGTGAAACTGTTCGCGTTGGCGCATCAGCGTCCGCGCGCGGTCGCGGGGGTTTCAGCGGCAGCGCTTGCGCACCAAAGTCAAACGCCATTTGCCCTGGCTTTTGGCTGACGCCATCTGGTTTGCTTCTGCCCATGGCCGCTCCCCTTGGCGCCAAGGCTCCAATGGCCGTAGCCGTGCGACAAAAGCTGTCGTGTTCCGGGCTTGCTGCTTTCGGCGCGAACATACGCCGCGAGAAATCGGGACAAACGGGGGAAGAGCAGGCAATTCGTGGAAATCGCGAACGCTGCAAATCGGCCCTTTCGCTGCGCCGAGACAAACGCGCTCAGCGCGCTTGCCAAAGCAAGTCGCACAGCGCACGCAGACTGATTGCCTCGACATCTTTCGCCAACGGGAAGCGGTCTTCTCCCGCATGGACCACGAAGCAGCGCTTCGGCGCTATATCGGCCATCGCCGCGCGCATGCCTTTCGAGACCGACGGCGCGGCGGTGCGCTTGATTTCGATCGCCCACAGGCCTGCCCGTCCACCCATATCCAGAACGAGATCGAGTTCCGCGCCAGCCGCTGTGCGATAGAATCTCGGCTGCACGTCCGGCGGTGCGGCGGCGAGGAGCGATTCCAGCACAAAGCCTTCCCAACTGGGGCCGGCAACGGGATGGCTGATGATACCGTCGAGGGTTTGCAGCCGCAGCAAGGCATGCACCAACCCGCTGTCGCGGACATAGACTTTTGGCGATTTGACCAACCGCTTGCCGACATTGGCCAGCAAAGGCGCCAGCCTGCGCACCAGCAGCAGATCGACAAGCAGATCAATGTAGCGCGTCACTGTCGGCGATGAAACCTCGAGCGACGCGGCCAAACGTGAGGCGTTTAACAGCTGGCCCTGATAATGGGCGAGCATCGTCCACAATCGCAGAAGCGTTTCGGCCGGAATGCGCGGACCGAATTGCGGCACGGCGCGCTCCAGATAGGTGCGGACGAAATCTTGGCGCACCGCCATGCTCTGCGTGTCCGACGACGCCAGCAGGCTCTCCGGAAAGCCGCCACGCAACCACAGCCGATCGCGCGCCGCAGCACCCGGATCAATCTCAAGCGCCGTGATCGGGGTGAGGTTCACGAAGGCGATGCGGCCGGCCAGCGTCTCGCCGGATTGGCGCAGAAGGTCGATGCTGGCGGACCCGAGGATCAGAAAAAGGCCGGTCCGCCGCCCGGCTCGCCGCGCGCGATCAATCACGCCGCGCATCGGCTTGAAGATATCGGGCGCACGATGGATTTCATCAAGGATGACGAGATTGCCGGCCTGATCCGCGAAATAGAGTTCCGGCTCAGCAAGCTTGGCGCGATCGGCCGGAGATTCCAGATCAAGGTAAGTCGCAGGCCTCACGCCCGCGATCTCCAGAGCCATCGTGGTCTTGCCAACTTGGCGCGGACCAATGATGGCGACCGCCGCCTGACGGGCGAGCGCATCTTCGATATCACGTTGGGCAAGGCGCGGAATTATCCCTGCATATTTAACGCGCCGCGTTAGATTTGCTAGGAAAAATTCTGCCATGTCTCGGCGGCGGCTCAGTTAATCCACCACGACCGCGAAGCCGCCTCTAAAGCAGCTGCCCCTGCTCCGGCACATTGTCATCGCCGTCAGACTGCATCGCCGTCGCGATGAGATGGTCGACGGTTTCGGTGAAATAGTGGTTCAATTCCTGTTGCAGCCGCGAGAATTCCGGCAGCAACGCATCGTCCAGAAGCGCCCTCGGCGCGCGCACAACAACCGTCGTGCGTCGTTGCCGCGGATAGCGATACGGCTTGATCCCATGCTTGCGGCACAGCGCGATGAAAAGGTGGCGCGACCACGGATCGTTGAGCGAGAACTGGATCTCAACGGGCGGCGCCTGTTTTGGCGTCGCGTCGGCTTTGCTCTTCAATCGCTCATAAGCCGCTTCGGCCGCCATCCGCTCGCCTTCGGTGCCAGCGCGGCGAAACAGCGCCTCCAATTTGGCCATCTTCTCACGTAGAGCCATATCTTCAGCGGCCATGACGGCATTCCTTTCCCGATGACTTAGTGCAGCGCGCCGGGCGCTGCGCCACAGCACTTCTTCCACTTCTTGCCAGAACCGCATGGGCACGGCTCATTGCGGCCGACTTTGGCGGCCTTGACCGGCGTGCGCTGCTTTTGCTGCTCCATCCAGAATGCAGCGATGTCACGCAAGGTTGACCCCGCCAGCCACAGAATTTCTTCGCGTTCGCCTTCGTCGAGATCGTCGCGCGCCAAGCTCAAGAGATCGACAGCCTCTTTATCTTTGGCCCAAAGACGCAGCCAAGAAGCTTGGCGCAGATCCACACCCTTCGCAAAGCCACGTCCCCATTCCTGGCCAATGGGTTTATCGGCATGGCGGATCACCCAGAGATCGGGCTGACCACCACCACGCGTTGCGGCGGCAATGCAATTCCAATGGCGCATGATCAGCTGATAGGCGCGCTCGGCCTGCGCGCGATCGTCAAACACCGGCCCCGCGCCCCACACTTCAGGCAGAAACTGCGACGGCATGACCAAGTCCGGCCCTATGACCAACGCATGGAGAAAGCCGTCAAACGCCTCGAAGCTCATGCCTGGCGGCTCTGCGCTGGCGAACACGTCCTCCAAAAATTGCACCTGATCGGCTTCCAGCGCCTCGCCGCCTTTGGGCTGCGGAAGCTTGGACATGCGCTCCTTCAGCCAATTCATCATGCACACGGGGTCTTCCGGCGCGGCGACCCACAATTCATCAAAGCGATCCATATTGGCGGGGTCTGCCAGACTGCGCGCCAACTCATCGCGATAATCGTCGCGATCGCGCGGCCGATCATGTACAAAGGCCGGGCCGTCCCAGAGCTGTTCGGCCAGGTCGCGTCGCTCGCCGATGCCGCAGTCAACGATAGCTTGCGCCGCAATCCACTGATCCATACTCGCCTGCGTCGCCAATTGGTCGATCAGCGCGATCAAACGGTCGCGAGGAAATCTGCCTTCGCAGGTCAGCCGACAAAGCGCTTGCATGATTCCACAGCGCGCTGAATCGCCAATGTCGGATCGGGCAACAAACTCGACCAATTCTTCTGTGCGTGTCGCGCCCAACGACAACGACATCGCAACGGCGCAGAACGACATGTCGAAGCCGAACACGTCTTCGTGCAGCACATCGCTCTGTGCGCACAGTTCTTTCCAAGTCGGCCAAAACGAGTCCACACGGGCGGCGGCGACGACATGGAGGCCAAACAGCAACAGGCTGTTTTCGCCGGACGTAAGCCAACGCCCTGCCGCGGCGCGCTGAGCCAATGGCGTAACCCGCGCCGCCACTGCCTCCGCAAACGGCATTGCCGCGCGCAGCGCCGCCTCGGG
>JBEIHY010000109.1:0-9646 GCA_040381035.1 Hyphomonadaceae bacterium | reverse complement strand
CGTCGATCGAGACGATCGCGCCGTCGAACGCGCGCATGTCCAAGAGCGCTGGAATGGCTGTAATTTCATTGGACTTCGCATCGACGGCGCGCTGGGCGAGGACGGGCCCGCTTCACTGGCGTAGGCCGAGACGAGGTGGATGGCGCCCGTCCCATCGGGGGCGGTCTTGGACCCGCGCACGGTCTTGGCGTCGATGGCGACGACATGGGCGCCGCCTTGATCCCCGGCGCGCTGCTGCAGGGACGCCGCCAACGGCGCCCCCCCGCTGCAACGCCTCGGGATCGATCAGGCGGAACACTTTGCGAAAGGTCTGGGCGCTCGGCACGCCGGCAGCGAAGGGCAAATAGCGCCGCAGCCAATCCAGGCTCTCACAGGCCTAATCCTCCACCCGCTCCCAATCATTTGCCCGGCAAATCACGCTCACCAGCGTCGCCAACAAGATCTCGTCCAAAGGATATGTGACCATGCCGGCCACCCGATGGTCGAGAACCGCTTTCATCTCACTCAAAAAACCCAAAGCCATCGCACTCTCCCGGATCTCCTCCGATCGAATCGGTGTCGGTTAAGGTTGCGTTAGCGATTCAGGATTCCGCCCTGTACAGGCCAATGCTCCAGGCGCTCTTCGCACCTCAGGGGGCGGGTTTGATGTGATGGCAACGTAGCGCAAGGCGCGATGGACGAGAGATCCAACGGATCAATCGAGGCACGCGCTTTTGAACATGTCGCCAAGATCGGTCACGCCGAGGACGCCGCGATCGAACGAGAATCGCGTGTCCTTCGGGGGATGCCTTGTTACATCACGCAGGAAAGCGCGTTTGGACATAGCTAAATAGCTTTCCTCGTTGGCTTCGTGACCGGGTAGACGCGAGACAAGTCCAAGGCGGGTCAGATTGTCGATGGATTGGGCGATATTCTCGCGCACCGTAAAGACCTGCGCGATTTCTGCGCCCAAAATATGGCGGATGCAGAATTGCACATGTCCGGACTTCGCGTGCAGGACGAGATCGGCGATCGGCGTAAAGCGGCCGCGCGAGGGCAAAGCGCGCATCAGCTCTACCTCATCACGACTCAAACAGCGCAGCTGCTCGACATAGGCTGGCAATACGAAGCGTGCGCGCGAAGCGTCCATGGCGCTGGCGATAAGGCTGCAAAACTCACCGCGCATGCTGGTGTAGGGCATGGCTGCAACCGCGAGGGCGACGATATTGGGGCTAGGTTGGCGCAGATTTTCTTCGGCAACATTACGCCGACGCAGTGTGGCGATGACGCCGTCGCGAACGGCATCTGCGATCGCGGCCTGGGTCAAGGCCAAAGCGGCGGTGAGCTCGACTGCTTGGTCGATCAAGTCCTTGGCGCTGAGACGGGCGCCTTGGATCGCTGTGGCTTGGCGCACTGAGCCTTGCACGGCGGTAACCGCTTCGCCTTCGTTTTCAAGGCCGTGGTCGCTTTCCGGTTCTTTGGCGCTTTGACTCGCGTCCGGAAGTGCTGCGTGCGCGGTGCGCGGCAAGTCGGCAGAACCAGTTTGATCGGCTAGCATGTCACTCTCCGTCCGAAGAACTCTAGTCTTGCAACCAAAGCCCCATGCGCTTCGAGCCTGAGCTTTGCGAAGCGCTCCCCCTCCGCGGAACACCGCGATATAGCCAGCCAAGGCTGTCCTCAGTCCAATCACAAACGAACTATTGTATCGCGAGAATGGCGACAATGCGAATCGCTCGATGTTCGACGGCGGTTACAATTTTAGGTGCAAAGCTCATTTCGCCATCAGGCGTCTTGGCTCAGGGCGCGACGGCGCCGGGATGGGGACCGAACGACGCGCTTGGATGATCGTTGACCGGCGCGCCTTCGAGTGGGGGGGAAAGGCCGCCTGGGATTGGATCAAGCGCGGCGAATTGCGCCGGGGTCGTTGGGGGCTCCGTTTGGACCGGAGAAACGGCCCCAGCCGGGGCCAGTTCGGCCAGATGTGCGGGCGCCATCGGCACAAGGCCTGAGAGGGGCTCGAGCGCTGCAAACTGCGCCAGGGCCGTTGGGGGCTCCGGTTGGACTGGAGAAACGGCCCCAGCCGGCGCCAGCTCGGCCAGATGTGCGGGCGCTATAGGCACAAGGCCTGCGAGGGGATCGAGCGCCGCCACCACAATCGCCTCAAGGGTTGCGATTTCCACCGCGTCACCCGGCGCCGGCGCGGGGGCGGCGCTGTTTTCTTCAGACGGAAAACTGAGTTCCTCACGCGCGGCAACATCCCAGCAACGGAAGCCCGCCCCCACGCGCAATCGGCCTCTAAGAAGCGGACGTTCGCGCCGCGGCGGTCTTTGGCCGCGCCCAACGAGGGCGCAGGGGGGGGGGCGTCAACCGTTGGCGAAGGCCGTTCACATCGCTTTTGGGAGCTTGCGCGACGCCGCCAACATTGCGGTCGCCCAAACGCCCACAATCCAAGCCAGCAGCCAGCCAAAGCTTGACCACGATCCGCTGCTGTCAGCGCCGATAGGGCGCACGTTCCAGGCGCGGGCATCCTCTGGGCTGATCCCGCGTAAGCCCATAATCGCCGGTCCCAGCGCCGCGCGCAGCGCCGCGACGTGGGCGCGACCTTCGGCTTGGCGGCTCAGCGCGGCGCTAACGCCGGTTCCCGCCGCATCCATCATGGCGAGGCGCGGCCACTGGGTTACCGTTTCGAGGTTGGCGATTGCGCCCTGTTCGTTTGGCAATGCGTTTGGCTCAGACGGCGGCGCGTGGCCGGCGTCGGCGGCTGCGGCGGCAAGGGTGAAGGCGGCCGACGGGATACCACGCTCGGCGAAGGCCTTTTGCAGCGGGTTCATGCGCAGCGGCAAGACGGGCGCGGCGGCGATGAGGGTTCCTGTGGCGTGATTGTGGGGCCAGCCATTGGCGTGGGCGAGTTCATGGCAGAGCAAGCGCGCATACCAACCGCCGTCGGCGAGCGTGCACGGGTTTGAAACGGTGAGCAGGATGTCGTCGACGCAAGCCTGGCCGTTTTCGTCGTCGGCGGGCAGCATTTTGGCGCCGCGCTCGGCGCACCGAAAGGCGACTTGATTGGGAGCGACGAATTCAATGGCGATGGGGAGCGCCGGAGCGGCGGCAGGCGCACGCAGGCTCGCTCGGATCAGGCGCGCACTTGAAGGGTCCTCTTCCTGGCCGAAATCGGCGCGCAAGCGTTCTGCGCCCGCGCACAGCGCGGCGGCATAGGCGCCGGCGGTGAGCGTGACGCAGGGGTCTGGCATGGTGATCAATGTCCGGTCGGCGCAGGCCATGGAACTGATCCCTGGCAAACCGAAGAGTTTCGCGCCGCGTTCGGCGCAGCGAAAGCCGACCGCCGTCGGGTGCAGGAACTCAACCGGCGCAAGCGCGTCGACCTGGTAAGCCGTGGGCGGCTCCATGACGGGCTCGATCGCCTGTATGGTCACGCAGCCAGTGAGCAGCACGCCGGTCAGCACTATTGGAGCAGCTCGCGCCGCCAATTTCGAAACCCCAACCATCGTCACACTCCGTTGACTTTGGCGGTATCTAAGCACAATCGCTTTGATTTCCCGTTAAGGGAGGTAATTGATTTTTTTAGATTATTTTACGATTGGCAAACCATGAATTCGGGCCTGAATGCAGCGCCCCAAGAATGGATTTACGTCCCCGGCCAGGCTTTCAACTACCGATAAAGCGCGCAGCGCCAATGTCGCCGCCAGGCCAATGTCGGTGAGCCGTGCATGTCGGCGTCAGATCACGGCGTCGCGGGAAAGGGGGGGGGCGGCAAACACAGCGCCCGCAACGTGCGTGTTTGGGGGCGCCCAAAAACATGGTCGCGCGGCCCAGCTTCCGCTCAATCTACGAAAGCGATTGAACGACCAGGAATACCCCAACCCACAGAATCGCAGAGCCGTCAAAGATCACCAACAGCGCGACACCAAAAGGGGCCTTATCATCCGTTACGTAGCTGTCCTGTCGCCAAGTGCGTCCGAGCTGGCCGCTTTCGCGCGGCATGCCAATCACATCGTCCGGGCTTAGAACATCGGAAACCATCTGACCGCCTTAGCAAAGCGCCGCGCATCAAGAAACGTGCGATAAGACCATAAATCCTCATGAAGCGCGCGCCAGGAGCGCCGCTGGTTCCGAGAGCTTTGCCGACAAAAAGACTTGGGCGTCGCTGGGCAGAAACATGTCCAGACGCCCGGGCAACAATGCGGGGGTGAGCGTAACGCTTGACAGGTGTAAATTACCGGGGTAATTAGAGCAATGAGTAACGCACATTCCAAATTGACGGCCCAGGGGCAAATCTCAGTGCCCGCTGAAATCCGCAGAAAGCTTGGAATCGGCCCCGGCTCCGTGATTGAGTGGGAAGAGAAGGGCGAGGAGGTGGTCGTACGACGGGCTGGACGTTTTTCTTCGCAGGACGTGCATGAGGCGCTGTTTCAGGACGAGACCCCCTGGACGAAAACACTGCCCGATTTGAAGCAAGGGATTCGCGATCACATGCGTAAAAAACATGCGCGCGATTGATACGAATGTGCTCGTCCGGCTCATTGTTCGCGACGACAAAAGACAAGTTCAAGCGGCAGAATTCTTCGTCGAAAAGGGCGCCTGGGTTTCTCATGTGACGCTTGTTGAAACCGTTTGGGTGCTGACGTCTGTTTATGGACTCAACGCGGACAAAGTTACTTTGGCTATTGAGATGCTTATGAATCATCAGCAGATCGCGCTGCAGGATCTGGAAGTTGTCGCAGGCGCTCTAGATCTGTTCAAGCGTACCGCAAAGGTGGACTTTTCAGATTGTCTTATATTGGTGACGGCGCAGAAAAATGGTCACGTCCCATTGGGGACGTTTGATCGCGCTTTGGGAGCGTTAGATGGCGCAGAACGTCTCGAGCTTAAACGCGGCTGATCCAGTGTCGATGCAGACGTTCTCTGCCGCACAAGCGCGCGGCGGATCCCCTGCAAGGGCGCACTAGATTCGCGACGCCGCTGGTGATCTTCCCCTGATTTGGTGGATGCCCATGCCAGGTTCGAAAAAGCTTGAAGGGGTGTTCGGTGACGAAGACGCAAGAAGAAGCGGCGGATCTTTACGCCAGAGTTCAAGCGCCAGGCGGTGGCGCACTAGAGCCGATTCAATTTAATCCAAGTCGTATCCGGCGTGGGCGAAGAAGTTGGCGCACTCGTCGGGTGTGAAGGCTTTGAGGGCTTCAGCGACAGCGCCCCAGAGCCCGTCGACGGTGCGTTGGGCGGCTTTGCGTAGCAGCGCCTTGAGCTTGGAAAAGGCCATCTCGATCGGGTTGAAGTCAGGACTATAGGGGGGGCAAGTAAAGCAGACGCGCGCCGGCGGCCTCGATCGCTTGGCGAACGCCCTCGACCTTGTGCGCCGGCAGATTGTCCATCACCACGATGTCGCCGGGCGTGAGCGAGGGGACCAGCACCTGATCAATGTAGGCGCGAAAACCAATGGCATTCATCGGCCCGTCGAGCAGCATGGTGGCGTCGAACCCCGACAAACGCAGGCCTGCGACAAAGGTGGTGGTTTTCCAATGCCCGTGCGGCACGCTGGCGCGGCAACGTTCGCCTTTGGGCGCCCGTCCGCGGGTCCGCGCCATCTTGGTGTTGACGCCGCTTTCGTCGATGAAGATCAACCGCTCCGGGTCGAGGTCGAGTTGGTTTTCGAACCAGGCGAGGCGTGCGGCGGCGACGTCTTCGCGCTCTTGTTCGCTGGCGTGGGCGGTCTTTTTTTGAATGTCCAGTCGCGCTTCTCGAAGAAATACCAGACCGTCGCCGGAACCACGCGAACGCCCCGCTCGGTGTGCAGGCGCTCAGCGATTTCCACCAGAGACATGTCGATCGTCTCGTCGAGCAGGCTGAAAATAAAGTCCGCATGCAGATCAAGCTTTGATCCCGGCGGCTGACCTTGACGGCCGGGCGCCACATCGCCCGTAGCGCGCTTTAACCGCGCCCAAGCGCCCGCCGTCGCCTTGCCGATGCCAAACCGCTCAGCCGCAGCCTCCGTCGTCGCGCCCGCCTCAATCGCGGCCACTACCCGTAGCCGCAAATCCCGATCGTAAGCCTTCGCCATCGCCGCCTCGCTCCATCGCTACAGACGACAGATCAAGAATCAGCATTCGCAGCCAATGTGAATCCCCGACTCGGTTTTCTTTGAAACGGCTCTAGGAGACTGGCGCGCTACCACAACATCTTCGGGCCGGAAGGCGCGTGGGATGGCGGCCGCGAGAAGGCGCCGGCGGCGCTCTGCGGCAAGATCGCGCTGAGCACCAACGGCACGATCGAGATGTGGGGCGACGGCCTGCAGACCCGCTGTTTGTTCCTCTTATCGACGAGTGTGTCGAAGGCGCCACGCGCCTGCTGTGCTCGAACGTGAAGGTCCCGGTGAATATCGGGTCCGACGAAATGGTGTCGATCAGCGGCCTGGCCGGCTTCATCGCCGACATCGCCGGCAAGAAGATCGAGATCAATCACATTTCCGGCCCGCACGGCGTGCGCGGCCGCAACTCCGACAACGCACTGATCAATAAGCTGCTGGGCTGGGCGCCGTCGCAACCGTTGCGCGCGGGGCTGGAGCGCAGCTACGAGTGGATCGAGCGGCAGGCGATGCGCGACGACGATTGAGTTACGCGCGTCCAGCGCGAAACTGTATCTGTCTGCCGTGCGCTAACCATCGTCACACTCCGTTGACTTTGGCGGTATCTAAGCACAATCGCTTTGATTTCCCGTTAAGGGAGGCAATTGATTTTTTTAGATTATTTTACGATTGGCAAACCATGAATGCGGGCCTGAATGCAGCGCCCCAAGAATGGGTTGACGCAGCCGGCGAGGCTTTCAAACGCCGACACAAAGCGCTGCGGCAATGTCGCCGCCAAGTTCAAAGTCGGTGAGCCGTGCTCGTCGGCGTCATATCGCTGCGTCAGATCACGGCGTCGCGGTAAGAGGGAGCGCGCAGCGCCCGGAACGTGCGTGTTTGGGGGAGTGGGCCAAGAAAAGACGCACGCTCGCCCGCGCCAGCTTCCGCTCAACCTACGAAAGCGATTGAATAGCCAGGAGTATCCCAGACCATAGAATCGCAGAGCCGCCAAAGATCACCAACAGCGCGACACTCAAAGGGGCCTTATCATCTGTTACGTCGCCGTCTTGTCGCCAAGTGCGTCCGATTTGGCCGCTTTCGCGCGGCATGCCCATCACATCGTCCGGGCTTAGAACATCGGAAACCATCTGATCGCCTTAGCAAAGCACAGCGCATCAAGATGCGCACGTGCGAAGATCATACCGCGATGATTCCTTCTAAATTGCTAACAGAACGTCCCACAACTGATGGAATGGCTGGCTCAAAGCCCCAGCCTTGCGGGCCCAAAGCCAAATCGCGTCACAAGGTCACTTGTTTGTGTGCCGGGCCTTGATCTTCCTCGCGCGTTCTGTGTGGCTTGTGGGTCGTCGCGACTAAGACACCCGCACAAACTGCAGCCAAAACGGCAAGACCGGGCGTGCGCAAAGGATAGTCGACGAGACTGTGCAGTATTGGAACCGCCAATGCGATGCTTGCCGCCTTCTGCAGCCGCGCCTCAGACCCCCGCGCGGTCCAAGCGCGCCAACTCAGCACCGCCCAAAACGCGATGGCGGCGACCAAGAGGGCCATACCAATGATCCCCAGTTCCATGGCCACTTCGAGATAATCATTGTGCGCATGATTCATAAAGATCGTGGTCACCGCGGCAGGGTCCTCAAAGCGCGGATAGACCTGGTCGAATGTTCCAAGTCCCGATCCCACCGGAAAATACGCAGCGATAGCGTCGATCGTCCGCGAAAACGTATCCGGCCGCGACAAGTAGCCTTCGCCTGTCGACGTGATCCCAAGATCCTTCAATAAGGGGCTTGATGCTGCAAGCCAACCCAAGATGCCAAGAACACCAATCGCAGCGGCGGGCACGAAGAAGCCGCCGCGTTCTGACCGAGATCCGCGAAACACCAAAAAGCTCGCAACTGCAACCGGCCCAAGCAACGTGTAACCTGCAACCGACCCAGCGATGATTACGCCCAGGCCCGCGACAATGAGCGCCGAGACGATGATGAGAACACGGCCATGGTCGAGATCGCCCGTCCCCCAGGTGACCCGGATGTCGCCGGCCTTGGCCGCCAGCAAGGGCAACGCCATCAGGCACAGCGTGGCTTGGTGGTTTTGGTTGGCGAAAAGGCCGACTGGCGCCCCCCAACCGGTGGGATTGTAGAAATAGAGTTGTGACGATGGGCCTGTAATGACCTGAGCAACGCCCAGCAGCACGCTGGCCGCGACAAGGCTTGCAACCAGCCACGCGAGCACGCGAAGATGCGCTTTTAGATTTGTCGTTGCGGTCAGCATGAAAGCGGCAATGATCGGCAAAAAACCATAAAGCGCCGCGCGCGTCGCCTCAGGAAAGAGCGAGATCGAGGCGGGCATGGGCGCGACCCCAAGACTTGCCATCGCGTCCTTGAACGCGGCCCGCCCTGGAAGACGGGGCCACAGATCGCCGGGGATAGGCGCCAGTTGTATCAATCCCGAGGCGACAGCGCCCAAGAGAAGCGCCAGGCCAATCCATCCGGAAGCGGACAATCGCTGGAGGCGTCCCGCCACGAGCCCGATCGCCAGAAGGGCCGCCCCCGTCGCCTCAATAACGCCGTGTGGAATAAAGGCGCCACGGCTGGCGCCGCCGGCAAGCAATGCGACGCCCAAAAGCACAAAGCCAAGGCCGGTTGCGCCGCCTTGCGTCATCGCGCGCCACAACGAGGCCTTTTCCTTTGGCATTAGGGCCCTGCCTTCGTCTCTGCGGGAAACACCCGCATGGAGGCAGCTTTAAGTCGCGCCCGGACCGGAAATTCACCCGGCACACCCCGCAAAGACAATGTCTGCGCCACGCAATCGGCCCCCGGAACCACGAACCCGCTCGCAAAGACTTTCGGCGGCGCATGCTCGCCGCGAACCTCGATCCGCGCCAGGTCGGGCCCATTTGGGTAACAGGACACCACCCACGCAAACCGACCGCCAGTCTCTTGCCCTTCCGACTGCAGCATGGCTTCCAGCCGATAAGCCCCGGGCTGAATCACCATCATCTGAGACGCCAGGGTCCTGGTGCTGCGCCCGTCATAGATCGCAAAGAGCCCTCCGCCGGTCTCAAAACTGACAAGCCCGGTGTCGTATGACCAGTTGAACGGCCCAGGCGCCTTAAGCGACTTAAACTCGGGATCGTAAGGCCAGGACAGGGTCGTTACTTGCTGGCGCGGCAGAAAATCAAGCCAGGCAAGAAGCGCTTGGGTCGGCCCTAATTCTTTCAAGATCCGCTGGATGTAGCCCGACTGCGTTTCCGGCGTGTACTGGTTGAGGCGCCACAAGGCGGCAAGGTCGACGGGGGCCGCATTGAGCCGCGTGACGAGGCCCCCGCTCCAGGCGGGCTTTTGCGCAAGGCGCTTCTCAATCTCGGCAATCCCGCCCGGTTGGGCGGCGAGGCGCGCGATCACATCAAAGAAGGCATCGGATTTCTCCGGAAGAAGAACAAGAAGTCGATCCAAATGAACAAGCGCGCCTGCCGCATCGCCTGCGCCAAGGCGCGCATCCACCAAGATCGCATGCGCCAATGGGTTGCGCGGATCGCCAACGAGTGCGCGTTCCGCCAAAAGCGTAGCT
>JBEIHY010000108.1:0-9773 GCA_040381035.1 Hyphomonadaceae bacterium | reverse complement strand
GTCGAGAAGGGCCGCTCGGCGCGGTCGCAGGCGAAGGTGTTCGACCTTGTCGCCTCCACGGCGGTGAAGTGGGTGCAGGCCTATCGCAACGAAGGTCGTCTGGCGCCGAAGCCGCATGCTGGCGGGCGGCGCTCCGTTTTGAATGCGCATGTCGATTGGCTGAAAGCGCGCATCGCTGAAAAATCTGACATCACGCTTTTGGAATTGTGCGCCGAATTGGAAGCGCGCGGCGGCGCCGCCAGCAAAAGCGCGCTGTCGCGGTTTTTTGCGCGGATCGGCTATAGCTTCAAAAAATGCGTGCTGGCTTGCAAACAGGATCGCCCGGACGTGGCGGCCGCACGCGTGCAGTGGCGCGCAGACCAAAAGCAGCTTGATCCCGATAGGCTTGTTTTTATCGATGAAACCGCGTGCGCGACGAACATGGCGCGTTTGCGCGGGCGCGGCCCGCGCAATGCACGCTTGAAAGGCCAGGTCCCGCACGGACATTGGAAGATCACAACTGTAAAAGTATTGACGTGATCTGACAATTAATGCATTGGCGTGTGCACTCGCGCGTCGCCTCAAGAAGGGCTGACTGCGTCGCGCTGTCAACATCTGCCCCCAGATGTTGGCGCCGGCCTGCTCATGCATGCATTTGATGGCGGCCTGTCAGCCAATGCCAGCAAACGCCAACCCTCGCCCCTCTCAGGCAGCTCAAAGCTGCGTCTTGGCGAGAAGCGCCTGTCGCGCCACACTCATGCACGTGATCGCTGCTGCTTTCACCACGCCGCTTCAAAGCGAACGGCTCCCGGGCCGAAAACCCGTTTCAAGGGAGTTTTCGCCACGAGCGCATCGCCGCGCCCGCCGATCCAGTCAAAGGCTTTGTCCGCATCATGGGGGTGAGGCGGTTGGTTGCTCAGGACGCGGGCGGCGGCGGTCCGAGGATGCGAGCGAGGGCGTCGGCGAGGGCTTTGGCGTCGGCTTGTGTGAGGGCGCCGATCGTGCGCAGCACGATACGTTGCTCGAAGGTGGCGAAGATGGGCTTGATGGCAGAGGGCTTGAGAAGGCCGGCGCCCTACCAGTCGGCGATGAAGACCTCGCCCCAATTTGCGCCTGTTGGCGCTGGCGCGGAGCGCAATTGCGAGGTGATGGCCATCAGCACTATGTTGGGGCGTTCGATGGCATGAGCGCTGGATGAGACGGCGACGGCTGGGCGTTGTTAGGCGGCGGCTTGGCTGGTGAACGGGAACGGGAACGGGACGAGCACCACATCGCCGAAAGCGAACTGCTTTGGAGTCCCAAGATTGGAGGGCCCCGGATTAGAGGGCATCGTAGGCGTCGTCCTCGGGATTGCTCCAGACCTTGGCGAAAGCGGTCTCAGAGCTCGCGAGCGCGGCGCGGGTCAATGCGCGGTCGCAATCGCGGGCGCGCAGGAAGTCGACGAAATCCTCGATCTCGGCGATGCGCTCAGGCGAGAGGGTGCGGATCTTTTCGATGAGGGCTTGGCTGAAGTCGGATTGGCCTTGGGCGTAGGCGGGCATGGCGATCTCCTAGGGAGTGGCGGGCTCAGGCTTGGGGCGCTCGCCTGCGCAGTCCGACCACTTCGGCCGCTTGTTCCGGCATGGACTTCGGCCAGTGTGAGCAGCCTTTGGACTGGGTGAAGATTGGTTCGACCTTAAGCCATGGTCAAGTGGCGGCGAAATGGCGTTGGCGCAGCGGCCGGCCCGGGCGCGCTGACCGCGAGAGTCTGGGTGCGGATTCGCCCAAGCGCCAGCGCCAGCGCAATCTGCCGCGCCGCTTATTTCTTCGCGTCCATTGCTTGCGCACCCTTCGTGCGGGCGGCCCAGCCTATGAGTTTGTCGTCGGAGGTGACCAAAGTCGCGCTGTGGCGGAGCGAAAGAGCCGCGATGAAGCGATCGGCTGGATCGTCGTGCAAGTCCTCCAGCGCCACCGCCTGCGCGGCCACAATTCCATCCAAGGGCGCCTCCACAAGGCCAACCGCGATCAAGTCCGCCCGCCAGGCCTCAACAGCCTGTCCGAGCATATAACGGCCCTGGCGCACCAGGATCGCCGTTTCCCAAACCGAGATGGCTGAAAACGCTGCTGCGCCGCGATCAATCCCGGCCTGGATCGCTTCGCGCGCGCGCGCGCCCAAGCGCTCGCTGCCGCCAGACAGCCAAAGCAGCGCGTTTGTATCGAGCACCAGCATTAGGTCTTGTCGGGCAGGTTGGCGGCGATGGCCGTCCATGCGTCCACATCGAGCACCGGCGCGTCAAGATCAACGTCCCCGACGGGCGCCACCATGCCCTTGTGCAATCCAAACGCGGCTTTGCGCCCGCCCAGACGGCCGGGCGGCGGCGTCAATTGCGCGACCGGCTTGCCGTTCTTGGTAATGACGATCGCCTCGCCCGTCCTTGCGACTTCGTCCATCAAAGCTAGGCATTGCGCCTTGAAGGCGGATGCCGATATCGTTCTTGAGACTTCGGTGACCATAGGCATGACCATGGGCTTATTGGTTGGTGAGGTCAATTCGCAACGGTGTGTTTGTCGGTGTCCCGTCGGGTTTCAAGCCGCCATTCGCGCTGGGCAATGCGCCGAGAGGGCGCCAACGCGCACTGATTGGATCGGCTCCTGAACCAGGGCGATGGGTGGCGATGCAGCTCGCGCCCAGCGCAGCGCGCCTTTTCGCGCAAAAGTCGGCCGCGTGGCGCGGATGCGCTGGCGGCGAAACTCAAGCCCGCGCCGCGTGTGAAAACGCCGCGCCCGGCGCGCCGTCGCCTATGCCCTTGCGCGGCATCGGGAAAACACGCCGCGCTCTGGCCAGCTCGCAGCAAGCGGTTCAGCTGTCGCGGTTGGCCCAGTTGTCGCGGTTCTCCCGGTTGAAGATACGGCCGACGCGCCATACATCTGACAGCGAATTGTGGAGCGTATGATGGCTACTGTGACCGTGACCGATGAAACTTTTGCTGATCTGGTTCTGAACTCCGATAAGCCGGTTTTGGTCGATTTTTGGGCCGAATGGTGTGGCCCATGCAAGCAGATCGCGCCGACGCTGGAAGATATTTCCAAAGAGTTTGACGGCCAGGTGACGATCGCGAAGCTGAACGTCGATGACAGCCCGATGACGCCGAGCGAATACAATATCCGCGGCATCCCGACGCTGATCTTGTTCAAGAACGGCAAGATCGCCGACAGCCGCACCGGCGCCATGGCGCGCGGCCAGATCGCGGCCTGGATTACGGAAACCACAACCGCCTAATCGCACCCCGCGTCGCCAGGAAGGGCGCGGAATGCGCTTTGCTTGCTCCATCAGTGATTTTGGGTGGTGTGAAGCCGTGATGCGAGTTGAGCCAAGCGCTGTAGAAATTCCGCCGGCGCCGCTGTATCGTTTTGAGCCAGCTTGGGGCGCGCATGGCGCGGCCGGCTTGGCTTTGGCGGCCAGCGCTGCGCCGCTTTGGGCGTTGAGCCTGTGGGCCCCGGGATTGGCTTTTGCAGCGCCGCCCTTGGTTGGACTGGCGGTCATGTGGGCGTGCCGGCGCGCGGCGCAGGCAGGGCAAGCGGGCTTTGTGCAGGCCCGTATCGCTGAGACGGTCGCAGCGATCGCTGATCCGATCGTGCGCGAAGCGGAAGCCGAGGCGGCGTGGCGCGCCAGTCCGCGCACGCCGGCGGCGGGCGGCTGGTTGTTTTGGGCCTATGCCGCTTTGGGCGGCGCGAATGCGGCGGCGCTTGGCCTGTGGGTGGTGATGGCGTTCGGGCTGCTGGGCTTTGCCGGCTCCGGAGTTTGGGCGGCGGCTGCGGGCGCAGCCGCCCTTTATGGGCTGGGCTTTATGTGGACGGCGGTGGGCGTGATCGCGGCGGCGGTGCGTCCGGGCGGGACGGTTGCGCACACGCACGATCTGGACCGCGCGCGGCTGATCGGCGACCTGAAAGCCGGGCGCGCGCGCGCCGACGCGATGGCGCTCGAGGCAGCCCTGCTTGCCGCGGTCGGGGCCGGGATGGCCTTGATGATCGCCCAGGCGCTCGGTGTGGCCTTGGCCGATATTGTGCGCGCGGCGTGGCCGGCGCCGGTGGAGGTGCGCGCGCTTGGCGTGGCGGTTCCGGCGCCCAATCTGCGCGAGCTTGAAGCCCCGCTGTGGCGCGCCAAAATGGCGGTGACCGCCTTGCTTGGCGCGGCGGCGGCGTTTCTGGCGGTGCTGGTCTTGCGCACGCCGCTGGTGGAGACATTGGCGCGGCTTGCCGGCGCCATGGCGCGCGCTGAGGCCCTGCGCGAGAGCGGTCAAAGCCAAGCGGCGGCGCGCCAGGACAAAACGGTGCTGCGTCGGGCCGGCGAACTGGCGCCGCTGCGCGCGATCTTGGCGCTGGCGCGCGGCTGTGGATTGGCGGCCCTGCTGGTCGGGCTTGGCCTTGGGCTGGGGCTGCTGGAGCCAGGTTTGCCGACCATCGGCGCTGGTTTGATCGCGGCGGCTGTGGGGCTGATGGCGCTGGAGCGCATGCGCCAAGCGCTGCTCGGGGGGCGCCTGCGCGCATAGGCGCCTTGGCGAAGGCGGCGTTTTCGGGCGAGATGGGTCAGGAGTCCTGATCCATGCGTAAGTTTTTGTCTGTTTGTGCGCTTCTTTCAGCGTTCGTAGCGCCTGCGTCCGCCCAAACGCCGCCTGCGGAGGTCGCTGCGATCCCGCCGGCGGTGGTGGAAACCGTCCAGCAATTGCAGAAATCGGCGCTGGCCGGCGACCTCGCCTTCACCACCGTCAGCGAGCTGACCACGCTGGTTGGCCCGCGCATGGCCGGCACCGAGCAGGAGGCGCGCGCCCGCGCCTGGGCCGAGCGCTATCTCAAGGGCCTGCAGTTCGACGCCGTGCGGATCGAGGAGGTCAAGATCCCCTATTGGGCGCGGCTCTATGACGCCGCCGAAATCGTCAGCCCGGTTCCGTTCAAACTTTATGTCGCCGCACTTGGCGGCTCGGGGCCAACGCCAAAAGGCGGGATCACCGCGCCATTGGTGCGGTTTACCGATCTCGGTGGCTTGCGCGCGGCCGCGCCCGAAACCGTTAGCGGCAAGATCGTGTTCATCGATGAGCCGACGGTGCGCACCCAGGACGGGTCCGGGTACGGCGTGGGCGTTGTCAAGCGCGGCCTGTGCGGGCCGATTGCGCAATCCAAGGGCGCGGTGGGCTGCCTGATCCGCAGTGTTGGCACGCATATGCATCGCTTCCCCCATCAGGGCGGGCCGGCGCGGGCGCGCGACGGGGCGACCTTGCCGGTGGCGGCGGTGTCGCCGCCAGACGCCGAGCATGTCAGCCGGCTGATGGCGCGCGGCGAGGTCAAAGTGCGGCTGGAAATCGATGTCGCGGTGAAGGACGATGCGCCCAGCGGCAATGTGATCGCTGACGTGCGCGGGCGCGAAAAGCCCAATGAAATCGTCATTATCGGCGCCCATCTCGACAGTTGGGATCAAGCCACGGGCGCGCTCGATGACGGCGCGGGCGTTGGCATTGTGGTTGCCGCCGCCAAGTTGATCCAGGACCTGCCGCGTCATCCCAAGCGCACGATCCGGGTGATCCTGTTTGGCGCGGAAGAAACCGGCCTTCACGGCGCGAACGCTTATGTGAAGCAGCATGCATCGGAAGTCGGACAATTCATTGTTGGCGCTGAAAGCGATTTCGGCGCCCGCAAAATCTTCCGCTTCCAGACCCGCTTTGGCGAAGCCGCGCTGCCGGCTGCACGCGCGATTCAGCGCCAGCTTGCGCCCCTCGGAATCGGGCCGCACGACAATATGGCCCTTGGCGGGCCGGACATGACGCCGTTTCGCAATGCCGGCGTGCCGATTGTGGAGTTGGAGCAGAATGGTTGGGACTATTTCGATTACCACCACACGCCCGACGACACGCTGGACAAGATTGATCCCGCGGAACTGCGCCAGAACGTCGCCGCTTATGCGACGTTTGCGTATCTGGCCGCAGAGATGGATTGGGATTTCCGCGCTGTCGCCAAATAGGCGTTAGCCTGGAAAGCTCTGCGTACCGATGCTGCGCAGCACGCCTTTCTCGACGACCACACAGCGCATCGTCTCTGCGCCCTGCACATAGCAGAACAGCGGCAGATTGGCGTTGCGCAGTTTTTCGTAAGCGGCGCGGTCGCCGCTCTCATCCGGCGTGAACGGAAACGAGCCGCCGGCGCCGGCAGGTTGGGGGCGCGCGGTTGCCCAGGGCGGAAGATTGCCGGTGAATTTGAACAATTGATCGTCATTGGGGGCAATCCAGCTCGATAGGGCCGCGCTCATACTGGGCCGATCTTTGGCCGGTTGGGCGGCGGCTTCGCCAAACACGGCGCGCAGGTCGGCCGCCTTGAAGGTGTCGGTGCGGGCAACGCCGCCGGCGGGATCGATAAGATAGATCGTCACCGACGCGCCGACGCAATCGCCGCCCACCGCGTCGCCGACGACCTGCCAACCTTCGCCGGCGCGCGTCCACGGCGCTTGGACGCGCATGGCGCAGCCTTCGGGGGCCGGCGCGGGCGGGAGCGGGCTCAGTTTGGCGGCCGGGGCCGTGGCCGGGGCCGCCGGCGCCGGCGCTGTTTGTGGTTGGCAGGCGGCGAGCGCCAAGGCGAACGGCAAGAGAATGGAAGCGCGCATGCAAAGCTCCGATCAGCGAACCAATTGCGGCCCGTTACACCGCCATGCCCGGCGTGACCATCGCCGCCAGCGCCTCCAGCCGCGCGGGCGGGCAGGCGACCGCCTTGCGCGTATCGAGGTCAAAGGTGATCGCGATGGCTTCAGCGGTGGCAAAGGCGTCGCCGCGCACGGGGTCAAGCAGCCAGTGAATGACGCGGAAGAATTTCGGCGTCATCTCCGCGATGCCGGAGCGCACCGCGACCAGATCGCCGGCCTGCGGCCAGCGGCGATAGACAATGCGATATTCCACCACCGCCCCGCCAAAACGTTTGCCGCCAGCCGATTGGCCGGCGTCTTCGCGCCAGCGTTGGAACAGATGGGGCGCTGCGTCGGAGATGCGCCCAATCAGGCCTTCCGGGCGCAATCGTGCGAACACGTCGCAATCGGCGGGCTGGACAAGACTGAGGCCCAGCGCATGGGCGCCGAGCCGGTCGGCCTCAGCGACGCTCGCCACAGCCGGCGCAGCGGTAAGGTCAATGGTGCGCGCTGCTGCCATCGCTGGAATCTTGGCCGTCAGGTTTTGCGCCGCCGCGCGCGCCCGCGCCGACCAGGCAAAGCGCGCGCCGGATTTCACGTCGGTGTGGGCCACTCGCGTGAGGTAAGTCGCCGCCACCCGGCCATCGGCGTGGCGCATTTCCTGATAAACCTGCGCCTCTGCTTCGCCAAAATCGAGAATCCCGGCCTGCATCGACAAGGGCGCGCCGGCGCGCGCTTCGGCGAGGAAGCGGATATGCTGGTCCACCGGCGCGATGGTTGATCCGGCCTGGCGCTTGAACGCCAGCGGCATCGCCAAGGCGGCGGCGAGCGCGCCGAGCCCCTCGCTCCATTTGCCGACATAATGGCGCACATTCATGTGCCCCATCTCGTCACAGTCCCAGGCATTGGCGCAGCCGCGCCAGGTCAGAAGGGGCGGGCCGCTCACGCCGCCTCCTGGCAGTGCGCGCACTGGCCGGTGGCCTCCACCATGGTGCGGGAAACCTTAAAGCCGATATTGGCCGCCGCGCTGCTCAGCTTGTCGAGGGCGGCATGGGCGTGCAGCTCCTGGGCGCTGTGGCAGGTGTCGCAGATCAGAAACACCGCCGGGGCGTGATCGTGATCGCCGGCGCAGGCGACATAGGCGTTCAGGCTCTCAATGCGATGGGCGAGCCCCAAGCGGACGAGGAAATCGAGCGCGCGATAGATCGTTGGCGGTTTGGCGCTGGCATGGCCGCGCTTGAGCGCATCGAGCAGGTCATAGGCCTTGGCCGGCCCAGACTGTTTCAGCAGCAGGGCCAGCACCTGGGCGCGCAGTGGGGTCAGCGTTTCGCCATGCGCCGCGCAGCGCGCCAGCGCTTGCGCCATCGGATCCGGTTTGGGGTGCTTCTTCGCCATGACGCGATTTTCGCAGGCTTTGGCGCACAGCGATAGGGGCGGTCAGCCGCTATCCTTGGGCGTCGCGTCCCAGGCCTTGCGGAAGAGGCGTTCTGCGGGCGCGAGCATCGCGACCGCTTCAGGCGCATACAATCGGCGGTTTCCCGTCGCCCAGCCATCCGGCGTCACATTGTCTGCGCCGAATTTGCGGCACGCCCGCACCGCGTCCTGCGCTTCCGCATGGCGCCCAAGGGCCTCAAGGCACGTCGCCTTCATAATGGCCGCAAAGGAATAGCCCGCAAACTCTTTCAAGGAAGCGTCGGAGCTCTTCAAGGCGTGGTCGTGTTCGCCCAGCATCAGATGCGCCATCGAACGCAAGGCCAGAATGAAAAACTGCCCGTGCGCGCGCGGCGCAAGACGGGCTTCTTCGTCAAACGCGGCGAGCGCTTCGCGCGGGCGCCCAGCGGCCGACAAGATCATGCCAAGCGTGCCATGCGCAACGGCGTTGAACGGCGTCAAGGCGATGGCGCGCTCAGCCAAAGGCAGCGCCTCGGTCGGCAGGCCGATGCTTGCGAGTGCGCGGGCCGATTTCCACAACACGGTCGGGTTGCCGGGATCGAGCGCCAGCGCGCGCTCAACGGCGGCGCGCGTTTCCGCAGCTGTCGTTTCCTCCAAATTCTGTGTGAAAGCAGCCGAAAGAATATGCGCGAGATTGGCGTGCGCCAGCCCATAGTCGGGCGCCAGCGCCACGGCGCGGCGGGCTTCTACTTCGCCGAGCCTGCGGCTGTCATCATCGAAGCGCGAGAAGTAGGAGATAGAACGCGCCACCGCTTCCCACGCCGTCCAATCGCCGGGCTTCCTCAGCGCGCGATCCATCTCCAGGCGTTGCACTTGGGCGCCGAGTTGGCCGGCAAGTTCGGTGACCAGCTCATCTTGCAATTCCGCCAGCTCGCTCAAGGGGCGGGCAAACATCTGTGTCCAGACGATTGCGCCGGTTGCAGCCTCCACCAGCTGGCAGGTGACGCGCAGAGCCAATCCTGCGCGGCGCACATTGCCCTCCAGCACATAGCGCACCCCCAGCTCATCGCCGATCCGCTTCAGATCGAGCGCCTCTTTGCGATAGGGCGCAGTGGCCGATTGGGAGAGCACGCGCGCGCCGCTCGCCAGCGACAGCGCCGCGATCAGATCCTCCACCAGGCCTTGGGCGAAGATATTGTCGGCCGGATCGGGCGAGCGATTGGTGAACGGTAGGATGGCCAGCGATGGCCGCCCGCCGCGCTTCGGGGCGGGCGCCGGCGCCGGCGTCGAAAGCAGCGGCGCCGATGGCGCTGCGATCACAGACGGCGCGCTTTTGGCCACGAAGCGCTGCACGTCAGCAAGGAAGCCGAGCCACGCTTTGTCGCCCGCCTCCCCCTGCCAATGCCCCAACTCCGCTGTCTGCGTCAGCTCGAACATGATCGGTCGCTCGCACGGCTCGATTATACAGGGGACGAGCGTTTTGTTGCGATCAGCGAGCGTCGCCTCGGCGCGGACCCAGCGGGACTGAACCGACTTCTTCGACCACAGCGCCACCACCGCCTTCGCGGTGCGCAGCGCCGTTTCCGTCACCTCGTCATAGGCCTCGCCGGTGCGTAAGCCCACATCCCACCAGACCTTGAAGCCTTGCCGCTCAAACGCTTCCGCAAATAGCTTCGCGCGGGCCTGATCTTCGCGGTTGTAGGAGAGGAAGATGTCGGGCGCGATGGTCATGGCCCGGTCTCCACGCCAAGGGCGTTCG
>JBEIHY010000107.1:0-9798 GCA_040381035.1 Hyphomonadaceae bacterium | reverse complement strand
TGCACGTAGTCCCAGGCCACATCTTTGGCCTGGGCGTAAAACGGCGCGATGTAAGCCGCGCGCCAGTTGGGGCGATCGGCATTCAAACAGCGTTTGATCTTGTCGTTGATCGTCGAAACGGTCTTGCCTGCGCGGCGATGGCACACAAGCACGGAGAAGCGTTGCGTGCGGTCGTGGAACAGCCGAAACGCAGCGCGCGGCGCGTATGGGATCACGACCCTTCGGGCGTGTCCTGCGTATCCGTCTGCCATGAGATAATGAGCTTGCCGCCGTCATGCCCCTGATGCTGCATCTGCACGGGAATGAGCTTGGGGAACAGCACAGTGTAAAAGCTGTCGGTGTTCTCTTCGGCCCACTTGCGCAGGTTCTTGTCCCGCGTTTGCTGAAGGTGCGTGAAGGCGTCTTCAATCGCCTCCTTAGCCTGGGCAGTCACCTTGTTGGGCACGCCCTTGACGCGGCCCTTGCCTGCGTTCGGGGGGCGAAAGCCTTTAGGGGCAGCCATCACTAGCCTTCAGCACTGTGCTGTTACGGCCCCGGAGGCGCAAGCGGGCTGGCCGCCACGCTCACGTCAGGCACAAGCGCTGTGAGCACGGTAAGGCCCCACGCCGCCCATGCGGGCAGCTGCGCGCCGATCCAAAGCAGCGCGCCAAGGAGGAGAGACCCCAGCACGGTGAAACCCGGTGGTAGGGAGAGGGAAAGCTTCATGGTTGCTCCTCGGCGCTTTGTAAAGCGTCAATCGCAAGCCCGGCGGTCATACCGCCCTGGGCGACGTGTGCGCCCGCTTGAATTGCTCGCTCGTTTTGAGAAAACATAAGTGCGTTGACGGCGATCGACAGGATCACGCCAACCAGTAGCCCGCCGGCCCCGCCGATCACCTTGCCCCGCCAGTAGGCAGCGCCTCGGATCTCGACGTCATTGAGCCTGTGTCGCTCGTCAAGCCTAGCGATCTCTTGCAGATGCTCAGCGCGCGCACCTTCGAGGCGATCAGCGAAACGCGCTTCAGCCTGGGCCTCGCCGTCACGCCGGCCCTGCTCATAGCGCTCACGACCCCATTGATCTCGCTTGGCGGCTGCGGCCTGCACGGCCGCCGGGTTGCCAATCGCAACCATCAGAAGGACGCCGCGCCGTTAGCGACCGGCCCGTCAGACGCGGCGCCAAGATCGATATAGCCACCGCCTTCGTCAGCGGCAATGGTCAGCCCGGTCGCCTTGTCAGCCTCGAGCAAAGCGGCCACGGCAGCCGCGCGCTCATCCATGCGCTCGACAATGCCGGCCTCGCGGTCCTCGAGATTGGCTAGGGCTTTGCGCTGTATGCTCAACTCAGCGCGCACGCGCCCTAGCTCAGCGCGGTCTTCAATTTGGCGTTGAGCCAGCTCTAGATGGTTGCTCACGATCAGCCCTTTCTTAACGCAAAACGCCCGGCTTTCAGCTGGGTTTAAAACCTAGATTGTTCGGGAAGGCGCACACTTTCTGAGGCCTAGCTGATTTGTACCGTTTCACCCCGCACCTGTCAAATCGTTTTTTGCCCATTGCGCGTCCTCGGCGTCGAGCAGGTGGAATTTAATCGCCAGCTGATCAAGCACGCGGCCGACATACTGCGCCGCGCGAGCGGTCGCCTTGCCGCACCCGATCTCGGCGCACAATTCCTCGACCGTCAGTTGAGCGCGATGGGGGTCAAAAAGCGCCACTGCGGTTCGGCGCAGATGTGGATGTGCTGTTAGTTGGCCACTAAGCCAAGCCATGATCGCCTCGACCTGCACGCGTTTGGAGCGCGAGGCCATCATCCGGGCGTGCGGATCGGCCAGACCGCCGTCAACGCGATTGTAATTCGCCGCAGCAGGCCCGCCATACCCGCCCTCGAGCAGCGCCCACATCTTGTGCGCCGCCTGGACTTGCGCGGCGGTCAAGCGCTTGTCGGCCCAAGTGTCAACGCACCATTGCCGGCGCGGCTCAGTGTCCGCCCCAAACAACTTGCGATGCTCCCACGCCAGGCGGCGGGCGATATCAAGCACTCGTGCCATGGGTTCCTCGCAATTGCAGCTGGATCCAATCGTACGCTTCTGGGATCAGAAAATAGCCGTACGCCCAAATCACCCCAATCGCCGGATCTGGCGCGCAGCGTTGCCGCAGCAGTCGGCGCAATTGTGAAATGCGCACGTCCACCACTTTGGGCCCAGCGCCATCGTGGCGCACGAGGCGCAACTCCATCAGCTTCGCTCGGCTGACCGCGTTTGGAAAAGCCTGAAACAGCGCTGCCAGCATCCGCGCCTGCGTGGCCGTGCAGCCAGGCAACACGAGCGTCAGCGGCGCGCAGAGAGGCGCAACGCCTTCCGAAATCGTTTCGCGCAGCTGCAGCAGCTCCTCGCGCAACGTGTCGCGTTCTTCGATGATCGCTTGCAACGTTTCCGTTCTCACATCGCCCTCCCCGTCAGCCATTTGTCGGCTCGGGCAATAGCGGCGACCTGTTCAACGCTGCGCACGACGTACGTCGAGACGCCAACCGCGTTCAGCAGGTTCATGACGTGCAGCTGCTCTTCGCTGATGCGCGGCGCAGCCTCGCTCTTTTTGCCGCTGGGCAAAATTTTCGGCGGCGCTTTGACTTCGAGCGCAACGACGCGGCCCTCGCCAGGAAAAACCAACAGATCGGGAAAGCCGGCCAGCAAACCTGGAACGGCGTTCCCGGCGCGGCCGCCGGCACGGCGCACGGCAGCGTTCGGCACGGCGACGCACAGCAGCCGCTGCATTGCGCACCAGGTCACGATGTGGCGCTGAAGCGCTTCCTCGGGGCGACGCTTCATCGCGCACCGCCCTTGCGCATCGCTGCAGCCATGGCGCGCAGCGCACCCGCCATTTCGGCACGCTCTTCGTCGCCAATCACTTCGTCGTCCGTTGGCGGCACAATCCTGCGTACGGGCGCAGGCTCGGCGTCACCGTGCTCGCTGTCAGTCGCGTACTTGGCGCCCTCAAGAATTTCCACGCCGCAGTCAGTCGCAATCGTGCCGACCTCCTGATAAAGCCGCTGCGCCGCGAAGTTCGTCGTGAGCACGGCAGTGTCCGTGAACCGGCAGTTGCGGCGATTGAGCCAGCTGAACGCGTAGGGCTCGCCTCGGGCGGCGGCCACGCGGTCCCGGAAACGGGCCGTCGCGCCGCGGGGCTCTGGGCCTGCGCCGTCGTCACCAGGGCGGGCCTCCCGCAGCGCCATCCGCAGCGCGTCCTGCGCCGCGATCCGCTCAGCGTTCTCCGCTTGGCATGCGCCGATCAGGTCATGAAGGGTCGGCCACCACTTGCCGTTCTCCCGGGCGGGCCAGCCCTTCACCACGCTCAAGGCGATGTCGCCAGGGAACCGGCTCAGCGTCTCGGCATAGACCCGGGTCGCCTCCACGACAGCCCCGTGCTCGGCGTTGTCCTGGCGCACCGTCATGGCCGCGAGCACCGCAAGGGCCTTGAGGAGCGCTGACAGCTCAGCAGGCTTTGCAGCCCGCTCATAGCGCGCCAGAGCTTCCTGCAATTCGGAGCGGAGCGGGTTCCCACTGATCGACATCCGCGTCTCGCCGTTGCTCAGCTTCAGCGGCGTCAAGCGCAAGCTGCCAGATGACGTCTGCGCGAGAGCGCGGCTTGTTCGTGTGGCGGCTGTGTCGGGGCTCAGGGCTGACATGGGCGATCTCCGGGTTGCCGGCGAGGCGGGCGTCACGGGCGGCGATGGCCAGCTCCTTGACGGCGGGGTGGGTCCAGCTGTTGAGGGTTTGGCCACGGGCCTGGAAGCGGGCGGCGATCTGGCGCAAGGCGTCGAGCACGTCATCCCAAGCGCAGGGAGGCCCCGTCGCCGGTTCGCAGAGCGCCTTAAGCGGCCCCCAGGTGTGCATCCCGCCTGCGGTCAGGTTCACGGCAGAGCCGAGAATGGCGTGCGCTTCGGCTAACCGATCCGGCCACGGGTCGCGCGTGGGCGCCCGCGCAGTAGCAGCAGCAGCTTCTTCTGATGGTTCATATGATGGTTCTTCTATAGCCAGCCGCACGTCTGCGGCTGGGGGAGCCGCAAAGCCTTGCGGCTGGGGGAGCCGCGCATGTGCGGCTGGGGGAGCCGCATCCAAGCAGGGGGCAGCCGCATTTGTGCGGCCCCGTCTGAGCGCATATTCGTTTGACGTTTGCGAGCCATTTTCCCGCAGCCGTTTTTGCCGCTCAATGACCCCTTCTTCCATCAATTCCCGCAGACATCGATCAACCGTATCGACGCTGCAATCAGCTGCCTCGGCAAGCGTCTTGCGTGAGGGAAAACACCGCCACGTGTCTTGATCGGCGCTGTTAGCCAAGCTAATCAAAACCAATTTGGCGCGTGGGCTGATGCCCCTGACCGTCAAAGCCCACGCAATTGCCTGCACACTCACGTTATTAGCCTCCCGGTCTTAGTCCGGGTCAGCCAGTCCGGTTTTGCGTCAGTCAAAGGGTTCCACGGCTGCGCCATCACGCGCGGCTGCTCAACAATCACCACAATCGGTGTCACGCGGCGCGGTTGCCGCAAACCCAGCTTGCGCGCCGCGCGGCGCAACGCGTCATGCGTTGACCCCTCGCTCTTGCGCAGCGTGCTTGCGATCAACGCCAATGGCTCACCGCTCGTGTGCAGCTCCCAGGCTTTGCGCTCCAGCGCAGACAAGGCCCTCACGCGGCAGTGTCCTTGCGCCGCGCCTTTGAAAGCGCGTCAAGCGTCACTTGGCCGCCGGTCGCCATAACCAGCGCTTCGCCAGTGTCGAGGGAAAACGAGCCGCCTGCCTCGATCTCGGACAGGTAGCCTTTCGAAATGCCAGCGCGGGCTGCCAGCTCCGTCAGCGTGAGTTTGCGGTCGCGGCGGAACAGGGTCAGGGGGTGTGTCATCATATCCCATAAGTTCGCCATTTCCCGACGTTCGTCAAGTTCGAATTAAGAAGGCAAGTTCGGAATAAGCGAACATTTTCGCTTGACGGCTTGTTCGATATGTACGAACCTCTCCGTATCACACGGGGAGTTACATGACCAAACCAATTCCAATTCGCACCGAGCCGCCCATTGTCGAAGACACGCTGTGGCGTGCTTTGGCCGCCGCTCAATCGATGATAGGCAGCATTGTCAGAGACGCCGAGGGCCAAGCGCGGGGCGGTAAATACCGTTACGCCGCGCTTGATACCGTTATTGACGCTGTCCGGCCCGCGCTGAACGCCGCTGGCCTCGTGCTTCTGCAACCCACACGCATTGACGGCGACACGCTCATCGTCGAAACCCAACTTATCCATGCCGGAACTGGCGAGGCTGTGTCGTGCGCCTATCCAGCTGGGCCGGTCAGCCAACAACACCAACAACTAGGCAGCGGCGTCACCTACGCGCGCCGCTACTCACTCATGGCCCTTCTGGCCGTGGCGCCCGAGGACGACGACGGCGCTACAGCTGGAGCGGCTGCAGGCTCGCGCAAACCTCCCCACGTCGCAACGCGCGAGCCTGCAGCAACCGCTCATTCAATGCCAAACCTCAAGCGCGCCATTGAAGCGTGCGCCTCAATCGCTGAACTCGACGAATGGGGCGCGTGGTACAAGGCTGAAGCCAAGCCGCATCTGACCCATGACCAAGCCGTCATGATCGAGGCGCACGGGCGCGTAAAGCGCGCAGCTCTGAAAACCGCTGAAGACGTGTTTCCGGGAGACCGGCCATGACGCGCGCGGAAACGCTGCAATGGGCGGCCGAGCAAATTGATCGATGGCGGCAATCGGCCGTGCGCGATTTTGAAACTGCGGCGCAATTTGAAGAAGGCGCTCAAGAGCGCGTGCGCGCCGTCATTGCTGAAATCTGCATCACTGCCGCGGAACGTTACAAAGCGCAGGCTCACCGCACGCTGCACCGCGCCGCCGCTCTGCAATCCCTGCTAGATCTGGTGACGCAGGAGGCTGAGCCATGCCGGTAACGCTCTTTATGCGCCGTCGTGGCGAGCATTTGCGATGCGTCGACGCTGCTGGCGCAGAGGCGCTCGCAGACGTGCCAACCGACGCCATTGTGCGTGTCGATATTCGCCGCCCTCGGAATGTGCGGCATCATCGCAAATACTGGGCTTTGCTCAATGCGGTGTTCCCGCATCAATCAGTGTACCCCACTCTAGAAAGCTTCGCCGCCGCCATGAAAGCAGCGGTAGGTCTGGCGGAGCCGATCCGCCTGCCAGACGGGCGCATCGTGCTATACACTGGCTCAATATCATTTGGTTCCATGGACCAAACGACCTTTGACCAATTTTATGAGCGCGTTGTCCAGATTATCCTGACCCGGATCGTTCCCGGCGTTTCCAGCACTGAGCTGGAGCGCCAAGTGTGTGATATTTTGCAGGGAGAGGCAGCATGACCATAGACGAATTGCACGAGTTCGCCGCGCAGCATGGCCGCAGCTATGCCTGGCAGCGAGAAATGAAACTGGACAAAGTTCGCATGGCGCTTTCGGAAGCGTGCAAAGTGCATTCGACGATGCACGCCTATCTCAACATCGCGCTGATGCGCGCTCAAGAAATAGAAAACGGCCCGACAGATATTGCCGACGAGGTGCAGCTCAGCACTGCCCTTGGTGACGAGATTGTTGCCGCGATCCAGCGCGTTCAAAAAATGATCAACGACGCCGCTGACATCAGCGACGAATAAGGGAACAAGACAATGGCTGACGGAATGAACAAAATCACCAAAGAACAAACGGTTGTGATCAGCGCGCCACGCATGGCGCAAGCGCAATTTCAGTTTAGCGGCACCGCGCCGTTGATGACGGCGCGCTTTTCGAAAAAGATGGAACTGTTGGCGCAACACACGACAAAACAGGAAAAAGGCAAGAAGGCCGAGCGAAAGGTCAAGGACGTTGATCAAGACCTGGAAGACGCGACCTATATCAGCCCGCAAGGTTGGTACGGCATGAACGCTGCGGCAGTGCGGAATGCCATGATTTCGGCGTGTCGTCTGGTCAATTTCAAAATGACGCTGGCGAAGCTCTCGATTTTTGTTGAGGCTGACGGCTACGACCATCTTGAGCCCGTTCCGCTTTTGCGGATCGAAGGCGAGCGCACAAAAAACATCATGGCCACGCGCAACGCAAACGGGCAGCCGGACGTTCGCATTCGCCCATTGTGGAACCCTGGCTGGATTATTCGCCCTCGGATTAGATGGGATCTGGATCAATTTTCGAGTGCAGACGTGACCAATCTGCTTGTCCGGGTCGGCCATCAGGTTGGGCTTGGAGAGGGGCGTCCTGACAGCAAGAGCAGCGCTGGCTTGGGTTATGGTCTGTTTGACGTCACCACATAGCAAGGCAGGCGCGGCAAGGCGTGGCGGGGCTTGGCAAGGCGTGGCGCGGCGAGGCAGGCGGGGCGGGGTTCGGCGTGGCGCGGCAAGGCCTGGCATGGCGAGGCAGGCGAGGCGCGGCATGGCTTGGCATGGCGCGGCTAGGCGCGGCGTGGCGAGGCAGGCATGGCAGGCGCGGCGTGGCGAGGCGTGGCTGGGCGAGGCATGGCAGGCGAGGCAGGGCGGGGCACGGCCGGGCTTGGCGCGGCTTGGCAGGCCAGGCGTGGCAAGGCAGGGCGAGGCCGGGCAAGGCAGGCGCGGCTAGGCCGGGCGCGGCGTGGCGTCGCGCGGCAGGCGCGGCACGGCGCGGCCCGGCAAGGCACGGCGGGGCTAGGCAAGGCAGGCAAGGCAGGCACTAACAACAGGAGACTGAAAATGGACACGCAGATTATAGCTCAGGAACTGGCCAACATTGCCGCTCAGCGCGACGGGCAGCTATTGCCCACCGCCGTAGTGGATGCGGCGCGCGATCCCGCATCACCGCTGCACACCTATTTTGACTGGGACGACGATAGCGCGGGCGAGAAGTATCGTCTGGTCCAGGCCGGGATGCTGATACGCCGTGTCAAGGTGCATCTTGTGCGTCCGAGCGGTGAGGGGGTGCAAATTGTGAATGTGCGCGCCTATCATAGCTTGCCAGAGGATCGCGCAGACGCGAGCGGCTATACGCCGATTGAAATTATCATGTCAGACGAGGACAAGACTTTTTCGCTTTGCCAGCAGGCGCTTGCGGATCTGCGCGCTCTGCAGCGGAAATACGAAAATCTGATTGAGTTCGAGGGTGTCTGGAAAGCGGTTGCTAAAGTGCGGATTGCGCTGGCGCGCAAGGCGTCTCCAGCGCCGCAGGCGGAGGCGTCGCCATGACCCATCATCACCACGACGACGACGAGCCCTATCCCTGGCCCCTGCGCCTTGCGGTGTGGGTCGCGCTGATTGCGCTGAGCCTGAGCGGCTGGGTGGCCGTGCTGTGGGGGGTGATGTGATGGATGATGCAACCAAAGATGTGGCGCCCGCTGCGATCCGCGAAGAGCTGGACAGGCTGCTTGGCGGTGAGTGGCAGATCGATGATCCTCGCTTTTCCGCTCTGCAAAAGGCCGCGCGCAAGCTGGCCGATGAGTTTATTGACGCGGCCACGTGGCACATTCAGGACAACCTGATCCCCCACCTGTCGCATCAGGTGGCCCATTGGACGCAGGAGGCGGTGCGCGCCTTGCTGGCCGGCAATGAGCGCGCCTTTCGCCGTTATTTGAGCTGCGAACAGGGCTCTTACACCGGGCGCGAGCATTTCTACCTGAACCACGAAGGCGAGTTTATGGCCATGCGGCGCAAGCTGGCGGAGGCCGCGCCCGACCTGATCCGCAATGAGCGCATAGCTGACCTTGAGGCCATCGAAGCCGGTCTGCGCAAAGAGATAGAGCGGCTCAACCAAACCATCGCCCGCCTCCAGGAGTAATGTGATGACCACCCCCGACCTCACCCCCGCGCGGCTGGAAGAGCTGCTGGCCGCCGCGACGCAGGGGCCGTGGCGCATAGGATATGCTGGCATCTATGGCCACGGCGAACAGTATGTCGCGGAAGCGGTGTCTGCGCCGTCGTGGGGCGATGACGCCCCCCTGATCGCCCTCTCCCCCGCCCTCGCCGCTCGGGTGATCGAGCTGGAGGCGGAGGTGGAGAGGCTGCGGGAGTCGCTGCGCGCCCTCGCCTTTCGCGCAGAGCGAGCGGAAGTTTTGAACAAAAAGGCGCTGGCGGTGTTGGAGCCGTTTGCACGCGCTGGCTCGCTTTTTGAGCCCCGCGATCATGGGTGGGATATGGTCGTGTATGCCCCCGCCGCAGGCGACGAATACAAGATAGTCGGCGATGACCTCCGCGCCGCCCGCGCCCTCGCGGCTAAGCTAAAGGGAGAGGGATGATGAGCGAGTGGACCCCTGAGCGCATCGAGGCGGCAGAGCTAGTCATCGACGTCGAAGGCGCTGATCAAGACGGTCCCATGGTCGGCTGGGAGTACACTGCGACCGGAATGCGATTCACAATTCGGGGCGCTCTTGCCGCCGCGCTCGCGGCGCATCTCGCCGCTGCCCGCACCGAGCTGGAGCCCGCCCCATGAGCCGCCCCCACCCTAGCGGCTTATCCCGCGCGGCGGCTGCTGTGACCGGCGCAGACGACTGTATAGGTGTTGCATGACGATCTTTTCCGCCGCTGGCAGCCTGCCGCATCACGTCTATTGTGTGGTCGATCGTGCCTTTTCAAGAATAGACGGCACGGGCTTTGAGCCTGCCATCTGGTTTGGCCTGCGCGCCTATCCAGGCCGCGCCTGGGGCTGTCATGTGATGTTGGAATGCGGCGCCGTCGTGCGTGATTTGCCCATGCACGCGCTCGCCACCCGTGAGGACGCCGCGCCCTGGACGCTGCAGCAGGCGCAGCGCTGGGATTGCTACGGGCTGCAGTTCAGCCTGCACGCGTACGCCTATCTC
>JBEIHY010000106.1:0-9951 GCA_040381035.1 Hyphomonadaceae bacterium | reverse complement strand
GGTCTGGGTCTGGGGGACTTGAGCTTCATCGAGGGAGACCGCCCCGGCTCCAACCTCACCTACTGCAGCGCCGACAGCCTGCAAGCACTCGCCAGCCTCCAGCACCGGCTCAATGAACTCAAGGAAGGCGTCCGCATCCGCATCGTCTGACCCATCATTTCCATCGGGCCTCCTCTCCAAAACCGCAGGATGACCTCTTCGTCCCGACCGTCTGCCGCGAACCGCTGGCGCCGCGGCTCGAGGTCCTCGAACGAAACGAGGAAGAGAGACCCTCAGGCAACCCGACAGGGTCCACACGGTCCGGCCCCGCGAAGTGCTCGAGGCCGAACGTCTGGGTTGGCTCGAGATTACGTCACAAAAGCCCCGGACCGGGCGTCCTTCGGCCGTTGTCCAACTTCGCAAAACCCCGGCGGCGAAACTCCCCCCGTGGCGGCGCTGCATGGAGCGGGCGATTTCGCAACGTCACTGGAGGTTTGCGTTGTTCATCACCCGCGCCAGCCTCGATCGCGGCGGAAGCCTCAGCGGGCTGCCCTGCGACATCGAATCCTACCTGAAGACCTACCCGGCGGCAAAGAGCCGGAACGGGGCGCACGCGAGCTGCCGCCGCCTGTTGAACCACCCGAACGTGTTCGCCGCCCGACAGTGGCTCTCCGCGACGATGAACGGCGAGGTTTCGCACGATCTCCCGAAGCCGCACCCCCGGGCGAAATCCGGGATGTCCGGGCGGACTACGGTCACTTCTGGGCCGGATCCCGGGGCTACCGTCGCAGGATTTACCGACGAATATGAGTGCAGGAGTCCGGTTGTCACCACGCCCTGCCTAGGCGACTTGGATTGCCGCGTGGCCACTTTCGTTGCCACAAAGCACCCCTCTGGGCGGTAACTCTTTGAAAATCAAAATGGCGGACAGGGAGGGATTCGAACCCTCGGTAGAGTTTCCCCTACGCTCGCTTTCCAAGCGAGTACCTTAAGCCACTCGGCCACCTGTCCAACGCACAGCTGGCGCTTCTAGCCGGCTGCGCGGCTGAGCGCAACAAAGTGCGTCTACTTCTTCACGCACAGCAACAGCCCATCGCCAATCCCGGCCATGGCGGCATAGACGCGAGGGTCGTTCCGCGCCGTCTGGGCGACAGCGCGCAACGCGGCTGTGTCGGCGTCGGAGACGGCCGGGTCGGCGACTTTGCCGGACCACAGCACATTATCGGACAGCATCAGGCCGCCTGGGCGCAGCAAGGCCAGGCAGTGCTCGTAATAGACCGGGTAATTGGCCTTGTCGGCGTCGATAAAGGCGAAATCAAAGCTGCCGCCCAGGCCCGCAGTCAGCCGCGCCGCCAAGGTCTCTGCGGCCGGCGCCAAGACAAGATCTATCAGCCCGTCCACGCCAGCCTCGCGCCAAAAGCGACGGCCATGGGCGGTCCATTCCTCAGACACGTCGCAGGCCAGCAGATAGGCGTCCTTGCCGGCCTTCGCCTGTATCGCCAGTGCCGTGATCAACGCCGAATAGCCGGTGAACACGCCGACCTCCACGGCCCGCCTTGCGCCGGTGAGGCGGATCAGGAGGTCTATCACCGCGCCCTGCTCCGAGCTGATTTGCATCCGGGCGATACCGCCCAAAGCTGCGGTTTCCTCCCGGCATCGGCGCGCGACAGGATGCTCGGGCGGATTGACTGCCGCGAGATAGGCGATGACGTCTGGGCTGAGGCCGAACGAACTGGACATGGTACTCCTCCGATGTCCGTCCTAAACCGAAAGCCCGCCGCTGGCGCGCGCTTTCGCTGGCGCGAATTGGAAACACACAAGAGCGGATCGCGATTGGATTGGATCAAGTCAAATCGGGTGAATCCGCTCTCCACACGAGGTGTCGACCCGTTCTCGTCCGAAAACCGCGCAACGCTTTCCGAGACCGGGTTTAATCGGCGGCCTTGGCGGCGTTCATCAGCCGCTGGAGCCGGTCGAGATAGGCGATCCAGGCGTCGCGGCCGGCATCAGTCAACCCAACATCCGTAACCGGGCGCTTGCCTTCAAAGCGCTTGTCGATGCGGATATAGCCGGCCTCTTCGAGCTTGCTTAAGTGTGCGCTGAGATTGCCGTCGGTGGCTTTCACCGCCTCGCGCAGCTCCAGAAACCGCGCCGGCGACACGCTCGACAGATACGCCATGATCCCCAGCCGCAGCCGGCCGTGAATGGCCTCATCGATCGAGGAATGATCGAACGGATTGCTCATCACTCACCCGATCGGCTTGGGTTCGCGCGCCAGCATCACCAGGCCCGGCGCCGCCATTACCAGCGCAACCAAGCTTGCCCCAACCAGATAGACGTCCTTGTGGTCAACCAACAGCGCCGTAATCGCCGCCGACAGGAAAGCCAGGAAGGCCGCGGCAGTCAGGAGCTTTTGGTCAGCCATGCGGCCCGTGGTGAACAGCGCGACGCCGTACAGGCTGAAGGCCGCCGGCAGGATCCAGCTCACCATCTTCGGATCACCGCTCAGAAAGGCGCGCCCGAGAATGCCCAGCGCCATGGCCAGGATCGCAAACGTAACGCCGTTCCACACCACAGCGTCGACACGGTTTCCAATGGCCCCCGCGCCAGGCAGACGCTTGGCCCGTTTCGTGGTGTAGCCGCCGGCCAATCCCATCAATGCGCCATAGCCCATCCACATGAACGGATAGAGGGCCGGCGAAGCGCCCAACACCCCAATCGCCCAATGGCCAGCAAACGCCGCCGCAGTCAGCGCGCCGAACACGGCCAGATCAATGCCGCCAATATAGGGCGCGTTGCGCCCAGCTTCAGCCACCTCACGGACATAGGCGAGATTGCCTTCCAGATCAGTGCGGGACATGCGAGGCTCCGACAAAGAACTTTGCGATGCAAAGAAAATAGATCATCAGCTTTGCTTTGTAAAGTGCTCGCCGCTAAAATCAGATCACGCTGCCGGGCGCAGCCGTCCGGCGATGAGGGCGCTGACCAACCGGCGCACGCCGGTGTCGTCGCCCGCCAGGGCCTGACGCTCCAGCTCCTCGACGCGGGCAAGCGGCAGCGTGGCGGAAGCGCCATTGCCGCGCACTTCCAGAATGCCGGCAAGCTGGGAGGGTTCCGACGCCTCGTCCTGATCGACCATCTCTTCGGTGAGCTTCTCACCCGGGCGCAGGCCGACGATCTCGATCGGGATATCGATGCCGGGGCGCTTGCCATAGCTTTCAATAAGCTGGGTGGCGAGGTCCATGATCCGCACCGGCTTGCCCATTTCCAGCACGAAGGAACCGGCCGCGCCGGCCGGGCGCCGGGCGCCCAAAGTGGTGGCGTGGAACACCAGCTGCACCGCTTCGGGAATGGTCATGAAGAAGCGCTCGACATCCGGGTGCGTGACCGTCACCGGCCCGCCGCGCTCGATCTGTTCGCGGAAGAGCGGCACCACCGAGCCATTGGAGCCAAGCACATTGCCGAACCGCACCGTGACATAGCGCGTCGTGCGCGGGGCGCTGGCGTCCTGCATGGTCGGTTGGTCCAGCTCCAGGCCGCGCACCAGCATTTCAGCCAAGCGCTTGGTGGCGCCCATCACATTGGTCGGGCCGACCGCTTTGTCGGTGGAAATCAGCACCATGGTTTGCACATGATTGGCGCGGCAAGCTTCTGCGACATTGCGGGTGCCGACGACATTGGTGAGCACGCCTTGGGCGGGATGGTTTTCCACCAGCGGCACATGCTTTAACGCGGCGGCGTGAAACACGATGTCGGGCTTTTCGGCGGCGATCCATTGCTCGATGCGGGCGCGGTCGCGCACATCGCACAGCACTTCGCGCATCGACAAGTGGGGATTCTGCAGCCGCATTTCCTTGTCGATCGAATAGATCAGGAACTCGGAATTATCGACCATGGTGATGTGCGTCGCGCCGAACGCCGCAGCCTGGCGACAAATCTCAGACCCGATCGAGCCGCCGGCGCCGGTGACCAGCACCCGCTTGCCGGCCACAAACTCGCGCACCGGCGTTTCCTGCAGGCGGATCGGCGGCCGGGCGAGGAAATCGTCCAGGCTGATTTCCTTCAGGCCCTTGCTATCATCGCCCAGCGCCACTTCGGTGGCCTGGCTGGCGCGCAGGAACTTGATGCCGCGCGCCGTGATGCGGGAAAACTTTTCCGCCGTCAGGCCGATTTCGGCCGGCTCATCAAGCAGCGCCACGGCCCGGATCGGCTCCCCGCCGGGGGTGCGATCGACCATCTCTTCGAGCTCATTGGACAGGCCCAGCACATCGACATTGCGGATACGCTGACCGAGCCATTGAGGGGTTGGAGTCAAGACGGCGATCGGGAAATAGGTATTGTCCGGCGACTGCATCGCGTCGCGGATAAAGGCGTCAACCCGGGCCGGTTCGCCGACGACCATCAGGCCCAGGCTGGCGCGCGGGCGGGCCGGGCGAATGCCGGGCACTAAGAACGTCATCAGGCTGCGCTCATGGATCGCCCGCGATATCAAACGCACCAAACACATGCCGAGAATCTGGAACACGCCGGTGAGTACGAATGTCGTTCGCGGCAGCTCATAGGCGCGATTGGAGATGAACACGATCACGAGAAAGCCAACCGCGGTGATCGCCGCCAAGCGCACAATCGCCCCGACATCTGGCACCGACACGAACCGCCAGGTATTGCGCTGCATCTGAAAGCCGATCAGCGCCAGCAGCGTCAGGCCGGCATAAAGCGCGCCCCACGCCAGCACCAAAGGCGCGCGCGGGTCTTCAAAGAAAATCGGCTTGCCGGGCATGGCCGCGATCTCGAACGCCAGCACGAAGGCTGCGATCGCGATCAGCACATCCATGCCCAGTTTGGCGGCCCGCATACCCATGCCTGCGCCCTATCCCTTACCACGCTCTTTCGCGTCTAGACCTACATCAACACTGCTCGAACCACTCAAACCGAAATGAAATCTCGAGCTGAACTTCGCCCCACATTAGCAGCCCCAGCGCCGGCGCTAATGCGGTTTCACCAACGCGGGGTGGAAAACCCGCTCTAAGGTGAAACAGGCGTCTCTGCAGGCGGCGGCAACAGTGCCGGCGTCCGCGCCCGCACCGCCGTTTGTGCCGCTGCCGGCGCCGCAGCCACCAAGGCCGCCACACGCTGTCTCCATGGTCTGCCCAGTTTGACCAGGGCCGCCACATCATCGAGAGCTGGTTGGCGCATATCGGTCCCCAAATCGGCCCAATAGGTCAACGCGAACTCAACCCGCCACAGCGCCGCATCCGGATCGGCAGGGGCGACTTCGCGGACGGTTTTGGCCAAAGCCTGCGCCGGATCATTGGCCCAATTGGCGCGGGCGGCTTCGATTTCGGCCAGTCTTTGCCAGGCCAGCGCCGACGTCGGGGCCACCAAGAGCCCATGGCGGGCGGCGGCCTCGGCCTGATCAAACAGGGTCTGGGCCGCCTGCCGGTCGCCGGCCAGGCGTTGGCGGGCGGCCAGCGTCAGGATCTGCGCGCGCGCTTCCCAATAGCCCAGCGAGCCGCCAAATCCTGGCTGTTCAGCGCCCAGGCGGCGACCAAAGGCGGCGATCCGGGCAGCGCTTTCGGGGGCGTCGGCATGGCGCGCCAAAGCGGCGGCGTCATGGGCGAGGTTGCGGCCGCGCCATTCAATGACAAACGAGATCAGCGTAAACGCCCCACCCAAGGTCAAAACCCCGACCAGGCCATAAAGACCCAGCCTACGGCGCGCCATGGCGTCCTGGCGCAACTCAACAAGAACGCGCTCAACCGCGCCGCCGGGCGCCGTCAACCTCATGGCAAGGCCTCCGCTGCGGTCTCCAGCGCCGGCTCCGGATGGATCGGCATGAACAAGTCCACT
Source organism: Hyphomonadaceae bacterium (assembly GCA_040381035.1). Classification (GTDB taxonomy): domain Bacteria; phylum Pseudomonadota; class Alphaproteobacteria; order Caulobacterales; family Aquidulcibacteraceae; genus REEB506. The sequence goes on along the minus strand of JBEIHY010000106.1, from coordinate 4,122 downwards.
TCGACTGCAGCGGTCGGGTTCAACGGCCCGCCGGCGGTGTAAACCTGCCACGGCGAGCCCGCTGGCCGCACGCCATAGGCGGCGATGAAGGCGTCGAATTGGCGATAGGTCTGGGCCAAGCCCGTCCATGGCCCGCGATAATGGGTGGTGAGCGCAGCCCCCGTCGGGCTCTTGCCGAGGCGCACTTGCAGCGCAGTGGTCGGGGCCGGGCCCTGGAAGCGATAGCCGGCGCGGAAGCCATATTTGTTGGCTGTTTCGTCCCATTGTGTGACAACCACGATCGGCTGTCCCACAGCGGTCATGCCATTGGCGGACAGAAAGCCGCGCACAATGTCGAGGGCGGCTTTCTCACCGGCCTGCATCTGCATCGGGTCAAGGCTGGTCTCGGTTTCGTTGAAGGCGAAATCTGCCGCGGCGGCGGGATCGGCGGCCGTGACCGTAAGCCCGGCGAAATCGACGACCGGCAATTCGCTGGCGCGCCGCGCCCAGCGCTGCAGGCCAAGCTCAGCCAGCGTGGTCAGGTCTTTGCGCAGAACGGCCAGCCGATAGCGACACGCCAAGCCCTCAAGGCCGCTGGGGCAGGTTTGCCGCCAGGTCCAAGTCAGGCGTGCGCCCGTGGCGGCGGGCCGGAAGTCCATCCCCAAGGCGGCCTTCGGCAAATCGCCAATCGTTACGGCCAGATCCGCGCGGCTGGCGGGGGTCGCTGCGGTCAGCTCCAGACCGCCAGTTTGCAGCGCCGGATGGGTCGAAGCCCAGGCCATTTTCTGACCCGCGCCGCGCCACGGGCCGGTAATCGAAAAGCCGGCATTGGGGTCAAACTCGGCCCAAGGAGAGATGTCGGCAAAGCTGCGAAGGCTATCGACCAGCGCAAAAGCTGTTGCCGGCGGCCGGTCCAGATCGGCGCTGCGCACGATGTCGAGCCGCGCCGGAAGCAGGAAAAACCCGACCCCCAACGCGATCGCGGCCAGCGCCGCGACTAACCCCATAATGCCCAAAAACCAGCGCATACCTTGCCCTATTGTCTGTGGACTTGCTGAATTAGCATCATCCGGGCCAGCGCGCGAACGCGGGCCACAGCTGATGCCCAGCAGAATCCGGCAATTGGGCGGGCTTGCCCCACATTGCCCTTATGCAGCGGCGTGCATTTCCTGGACAAATCCGGGATCGAGCTTCAGCTTGCCGGCCAACTCAGCCAGATAGGCGCGCTCCTTGGGATCGTCGGCCTTGATGGCCATTAACGAAGCGGCATAGGCGGCGGCGGCAAGCTGGGGGGTATTGGCTTCTGTGATTAGCCGGTCGATGTCCATCGGACGGGCAAGCTCGTCGAACAGGAACGCCTTTTCCGGATCGCTGAGGCTGACCTGGCCCAGCCGGTCAAACAGGCGCGCTTTCTCTTCCGTGTCGATCTTGCCGTCGGCCTTGGCGGCGTTGATCATCGCCATCAGCGTGACCTTGGCGGCCTTTTGCTGGGCGGCGGCGTCGTTCGGCGGGGCAAGGAACCCAGTCGGCGGCGGGTCAAAGCTATCGCCAGCAGCCGGGGCCGGCGCGCCGGTCTTGGTCGCCTCATGGCGTTTCCAGGCATAATAAGCGAGCCCGCCGAGCGCGGCGAGGCCGCCAACCTTGGTGACGGTTGAGGCAAACCGCGGGCTCGCTTTGCCGGCCAAGATCCCCGCCAATACCCCGCCCGCCCCAGCCATCGCCAGATTGCGCGCGTTCGGATCGGTCTTCAGCTTTTCCAGCACATCGGCGCCCATCGCCTGGGCCTGGGCGCCGAATTGCTTGAGCGTGCCTTGCGGGTCGCTTTGCAAGGCTTTGATGATCTTGTCGGCGTCGATCATGGTGGCGCAATCCCTTGTTTCGGCGCTTTGGCGGCGGCCGCAATTATTCACAGACGTTAACTATAAGCGCTCCCGCCCGGCGCGTCATCAGCCCCGCGGGCGATCCCAGACCGCAAATTCATAGGCGTTGAAGCACTTTTTCAGGGTCCGCCAGATCGACCCTTTGATCTATCCGTCTTCCTCAAGCTGTCCGACATCGGCGACCTAAGCTTCAACAGAGGAAAACACTGGTCAGGACCAAGATCGGTGACATGAGAAGCGTCCGGCACGGCCCGCCCGACCAGGGCCTGGCAGCGTCGCCGCCCGACCTTGGAGGCCACAACCGGAACCGGTTCGCGAATGCCGATTGCCGGGATTTCAAAGTCAGCAAGGAACCGACGTGCCGGGATAAGCCGCCAAGGATTTGTACCGTGATCTGGTCAATTTCGCGCATCTTCAAGCCATGAGCGGCCAGATAGTCCAGGCAAAGGTCAGAGAGCCGGTGTCGATAATGCCAGTCCATTCAGAAGGCGCCGAACCCCGTCCTCGTATACGGCCCCAGGCTCGCACCGCATTATGAGGTCGAGCCCAAGGCCTTTGGTGCGAAAAACTTTAATGTTCCCGGCGTCACTTGCCATTGCGTTTCACACCGGCTCGTCAGCGATCATCACCGACATCGCGGCATGCGACTCATCAGCCCGACGGATCCGAAACGGCCAATCGCCCAAGGACTTTATGGCGAATCGTGCGGCGTCTTGAAAGTCCTGATACGCCGCCTGAAACTGAGCGTCGGAAAATACCAGCCATAAGCGCCCATGCTTGCGGAACAAACGCGCTTTCTCGGCCTGGACCGCCGCAATATTCAAAAAGAGATCAAGCGTGGTTTTAGGCGCATGACGCCCATGAACAGCCATGGCCGCTGAACCGCACGAACGGAAGGTAAGCCGGCAATGTCGCGCCGTCCGGAAAGGCGTTATCAGCCCCGTGTGCGATCCCAGACAGCAAATTCATATGCGATGCAGCTCTCGACCAGGGTGCGCCACACCGGCTCGGCGATGGCCCAGCTGAGATGCTGCTCGGCGGCTTCGGCGCGGACATTGTCCAGCACCTGCTGAATGCGCGCCTCATCGCGCACCACGGCCCGTGACGGCTTGATGCGGGCGGCGGCGTCCATGAAGCGCTGTCGGCGGGCAATGATATGGACCAAGAGGCGGTCGATCTCATCGACGCCGGCGCGCACCTCCAGCATGGTCTCGCAATGGTCGGGGTCGACCGAGTGGAACGCCACGGGTTTCGGTGCGGGATAAGAAAACTCAGGCATGATGCGGACATGGCCGGCTTGGGCCGCGATGTCCAGCAGCTGCGGCGCCCGGACGCACGCTCAACCGCCCATCTGCACCCGCTCACCGGCAGCCGTATAGGCCACGACCTTGCCCCCGACACCCGCAGCTTGCCCAATTCGGCATTGAAGCGCGCCATCAGGGGCGAGCCCAAATGCAACGCCAGGGCGGCTTCATCCCGGTACAGCTCGCTGACCCGGATGAGGCCGGGTCAAGCAAGTCCTCGGCGAAGGCGTAATCAATGCAGCCGTTCTCGCGGCGGATCTGCGTGACCATCCAGGCCACAATCGCACGCGGCGGCCATATCGTCGGGATGCTGGCGGGCATAGCCCTGAACGACGATCATGACCGCGCCTTTTCGGCTCTGGCTTTATCCCGCAGCGCCTTATCGACGGGGCGGGGATCCTCGATCTTGTCGACGCGATCGATCGCGCAGTGATTGCCGTCAACGAACACGCGGGAGAATTTGTCGAAACTGCCGCCCGGATTGGATCGCAGCGCGATGCGCTGTTCCCAGCGCAGGTCAGACAGGCACGGCTGCCAGATTTGCACCCGATACCAGTCATTGACGCCGGCGCGCAGGATCAAGCTGCCATCCTCGCCGCGCTGAAATTCGTTCACCCGCCGATCGGCAAAGGTGATCGAGGCGTGTTCTTTGACGACCTTGTAAATCGGCGCGGCGCCCTCAGCCTTTTTCGCGTCCGCCCAAACCGGAGCTGCTCCAATCATCGCCATCGCCATCGCCAGCAGTGTCGCAATCCGCATAGACCGTCTCCGTGTGCGCAGCGAATATATCACGCACGCTGGCGGCGTCACATGAAATCGCTGAGAGCGCCCCGGCTGGCGCGACCGGCCGGGGACGCCTATCTTGGCGCCATGCCCCGCACCGCCGCCCCCGACACCGCCAACGCCGTTTTCGCCGCCAGCGCCGAAGCCTGGACGCCGCACCGGCCCAATCGCAAATG
>JBEIHY010000105.1:0-10270 GCA_040381035.1 Hyphomonadaceae bacterium | reverse complement strand
GGATGATTTCCTTAGGCCGGATGCCCGCAAAACAGGTCTGCAGAGGCGCTCCGTGGGTGCTGAAAGACGAGGACGTCGCCAAATTCGCCGAAGCCAATAGCGGAAAAGCTTCGCAACCAGCGGATGCCAAACAAACATCTTTTGATTTTCAATGACGTATAAAGTGACGCATTATGAATCGTGGCCGCTTGGCCATACGAAGCTCGACAGTACCGTCCGATACCTTGGCGTCGAGGTGGAAGACGCCTTGGCGATTGCAGAGAGCATTGATGTTTAGGGGCCTGATGTTCACTCGAATTGGCTGAGGAATTCCGCGGCGCAAGTCTTTGGTGAATTGCTGCTTGCGCTGAGTGAACATATTGCTGGACGCTCGGCGCTGACCGGCTCGGCGGCGCTGTATGTTACTTCCGCGGCCAAAGCAGGGCGTAGGCGGCCGACGCTCACAGCATTTTTCGCCTGGACCAAACACTTGGCCGGCAGTGGGAGCAAACGCTGGCGCGCCCTTTATTTATACAGGCATGTATGCGTAAGATGGGGGCTGCGAGATCAACGCGTCGCGGATGAACCGACCAAGAAGGCTTGGCGGGGCGGGAGGGTTTGGACACGCATGAAGCGCATCTCCATCTGGCAGGAGGCCGCCTATGGCGCGCCCTATCTGATCAAAGCGCTCGCGTTCACGCCGCTGCTGGCGCTGATCCCAAGCTTCTACGCCAAAGATTTTGGCCTGCCGCTCGCGCTTGTCGGAACGATCCTGTTTGTGACGCGGATCAGCGACGTGATCACCGACCCGATCATCGGGATCATGAGCGATCGCAGCCGGTCGCGTTTTGGGCGGCGCAAGCTGTTTATGGTGATCGGCGCACCGATCCTGATGGTCTCAGCCTGGATGGTGTTTGCCCCGCCTGTGCCAGTGACGCCGCTTTATGCGACGATCTGGCTCGCACTGATCTATCTCGGCTTCACCTTCCTCGACATCCCATACCGCGCCTGGGCGGCGGATCTTGTGTCCTCCTATGACGGGCGCACGCGCATCATCGCGTTCCGGGAAGCTGCGGGCACAGGCTCAAGCCTGCTGGCGCTGATCGTGCTGATGTTGGCGCCAATGTTCGGGATGGGGGCAACGGCCGACACTTTGCGCATACTGGCGATCTTGTTTGTCGTTGGCTTGCCGCTTCTTCTGGTCCTCGCCCTGGTCTTTGTCCCTGAACCTGCGCCGGATCATGTCCGTGAAGAGCCGGTGTCGATCCAAGCTTCGCTGCAGGCCATCACCTCAAACAAAGCCTTTCTGTGGTTGCTCGGCGGCCTCAGCGTGCTGATGGGCGGCGCAATCATCGGCGCCTCGCTGCACCTGATCGTGATGGAAAGCTATTTCAACATCCGACATCTGTTTCCGTATATCCTGGCAGGGGAAAGCATCGCGGGGTTGATTTCCGCACCGTTCTGGGTCTGGGCCGCCCGCCGCTTCGGCAAGAACAACGCCATGGCGATTGCAACCTTGTTGATGGCGGTGTTGAGCGCGCCGATTCCATTCCTGGCGCCGGACCAATGGCAAGCCTACGCCGCCTGCATCATTGTGCGCGGATTTGCTGGTGGAGCTCTCGGCATCTTAATCGCTTCAATGTTGGCCGACGTGTCGGATGTCGATCTCCAAACCACGGGGCGCTCGCGACGCGGCTTCTTCTTCGCCTTGATGGGCATGGTCGGCAAGCTGGGCGCTGCCCTGGGCGTGTTCGTCGGGATGGCGCTGCCGCCGCTGTTTGGCTTCGAGCCGTCAAACAAGACCAACAGTGCAGAGGCGCTGCATGCGTTGTTGATGACTTATGCGTGGATCCCCATGATCATCATGGGCGCGTCGTCCTTCTTATTTTGGCGCTATCCGCTGTCGCGTGCGCGCCACGCCGAAGTGCAGGCCGACATTGCTGCCCAGCGTGACGCCGCACCTTGAGTTCAAGCTCTTCAGGCGGCGGACAAACACGCGGCCATAGCGATGACGCTCGCCGCCGACCATGCCTGCGGCGCATTGGCATGGGTATAGGCAATGGGCGTTGGAAACGACGCCCGCCCATGCCCGGAAATCAATTCGGGGATTCGCGCGTTTGGCGACGCGTCGGCGAGATCGAGCAGCGCAGCGGCGACCTGGCGGAGTTCGGCGGCAAAGCCATAGCGCTTCAGGCCGAGCGCAAACAGCGCCGTATCATGGGGCCAGACGCTGCCATTGTGGTAAGAAACCGGATTGTAGGCCTTCTCGTTCGTGCCCAGCGTACGCAGGCCCCAGCCGCTCCACATGGCTGGCGCAAGCAGACTTTGTACCAACCGCCCCGCGATCGCCTCCGGCACGATGCCAGTCCACAACAAGTGACCTGGATCAGAGGAATGCACTTCCAGGGGCGCGCCGGCGCCATCCAACGCCATGGCGTAAGTTCCCAGGCTTTCGAGCCAGAATGCCGCGTGAAAGCGACTGGCGAGCTTTGCTGCGCGGTCCTTCAAGTCCCGCGCCAAGCGCGGGCGCAGATCGCCAAAGGTCTGCGCCATAGCTTGCAGCGCGGCAAAGCAATAGCCTTGAACTTCGGCCACCGCGAGCGGTTGGCGCGCCGGCGCGCCGCGCGCGTCCACCATCGAGTTGGGTGAGTCTTTCCAAGATTGCACGGTCAGGCCGGAGCCGGAGGCGGCGAAGCGGGCTAGCCCCGTATCATTGTCGAGGGCAACAAGCAGCCAGTCCAAGGCCGCGTCGATAGCTGGCTCAAGGCTTGCGCGCAGCGCGTCATTGCTTGTGCACGACAGCGCTTCGCCCGCAGCCATCAGGAACAACGGCGTAGAGTCAACCGAACCGTAGTAGCGCGCGAAGGGGAGTTTTCCCGTGCGGCTCCATTCGCCGCGCCTAATCTCGTGCAGGATTTTTCCGGGCTCCTCTTCGCGAAACGAATCTCGGACGCGGCCCTGGCAATCGGCAAGAAACAGCAAAACCGTATCGAGGAGTTCAGGGCGCCACGCCTTCACCAATAATGCGGTGATGAGCGCATCGCGGCCAAAATAATTGACAAAGATAGGCATCCCAGCGGCGGGATATGGACCTTGCGGCGTGCGCAATAGCAGCATCCGCAGATCGTCAACCGCGCGCATGACGCCAGGGCGTGGGCATGTTTCGACAAGCGCAGCAAAGGACGTCCGCCAGGCCGTGTAGGTTGGCAATGGCGGCAACGGCGAGGTCGCGGCATCAGACGCATGGAGCGCAAGATCGACGCAGAAATGGCGCACCTCGCCGGAGGCGAGGGTAAAATGCCAGACCAAATCATCGGGCAGCGCGGCGGCGCTCAAGACCGCCGCGTTGACGACGCCATCTGCCGCCTTTCGCTCGAAGCGCATAGTGTTTGCCTGCGCCCGCGAAATTCGAATATCCGCGTCTGGCTCGCTTTCGTGGCGCAACCCGAAAAGATCAACAAAGCGCGGGCGCAAGTTGAGTTCCAGCGTCACTGATTGCGGCGCCAGGGTGGTGTTCGTCAGCCGCCAAGTATCGGTCAGGCCGTCGTCGCGTATAGTCAGTTCTCGATTGAGACCGACGCGTTGGGAGCGATCCGTGGCGAGCGCGGCGTGCACCTCTTCGATCTTTGGGCCGTGGGCGGCGTCAGCCAGGCGCTGTGCGTCGCGGATCGTCCAAGCGTAGATGTCGAAATAAGCCGTATCGCGGAAGAATATCCCATGGGGGCCGTCGCCGGCTGCGGTGCGTCCTGGAAGACACACATAAGTTTCATTTTCTTTGGCGCGCAGCATCTGTGATCCATGATCTATACAGGCATGTTGACATAAGTAAGGGGGCGTGGGAAGCCCAGGTGTCTAGGGGCGGCAAGCTCACTCAGTCGGCTGACGCCCTCCGCGAGAGAGGGCGCGGCGTAAGAGGCAATAGCGCCAGCGGGAACGCAGACGCGCCAAGGGAGGACAAAACATGGTCAACTCTGAAAACAAGACTCCGGTGTTTGGGCGTCCGAGCCTTTTCTGGGGCGCGTCTTTGGCCGCGATAGGCTGCGCTTTCGGTTTCGGCGGAGTTGCACATGCACAGGCGCCGGCGTCTGATCCGAAGGCTAGCCCCATTGAAGAAGTGGTCGTGACCGCCACCAAGCGCGGGCAGCGCTTCGTTGAAGCGCCGGTATCGGTTTCGGTTGTTAGTGAAGAAACCATCCGCAACACAGGCGCGACGAATTTCTCGGAGCTGGCGACGCTCATCCCGAGTGTGGTGTTCTCCCAGCAGCAATCGTCCGTGCAATCCAATGTCGGCATTCGCGGCGTCACGACCGCTGGCGGCAGCGCGGCCCTTGAACCGAGCGTCGGCATCTATGTTGACGGCGTATTCACTGATCGGACCTATATCGGGATTGGTGATTTCAACGACATTGCCGCTGTTGAAGTCTTGCGAGGCCCGCAATCAACCCTGTTCGGCAACTCCTCGCCAGCCGGCATCATCAACTTCGTGACCAAGGCGCCGGCGCGGACCTTTGGCGGCGAAGTGCGCGCTTCGCTTGGCAACTACAATGCACAGCTTTTCTCGGCGACCGTGACGGGACCTCTGATTGAGGACAAACTGCTCGGGCGGCTCTCCTTCTTCCGCAACACGCGAGATGGGTATCTGGACAATCTCGTCGGCAAGGACAGCAACGACAATGACAGTTGGGGCGTGCGTGGCCGCGTGCTCATCGCGCCGGACAGTCCCCTGCGCTTAACAGTGACTGGCGAATATTCACTGTCCAAGCAGAATTGCTGCATTCCGCAGTATGACAATGTCGCTCAGCCTTTGCGCGATCGGTTTGCCATCGCTGCGCGCGAGCATCCATTTCGAGGCACAGGCGTGCCATTTCCCAACAACAATCTGGACGCCATGGAAGTCGCTGCCGACGGCGACAATTTCACCAAGATCGAAAACAAGATGTTCTCGTTCGATTTCCGGTGGGATCTTGCGGGCCACGAATTGGCGTCGATCACCTCGCTGCGCGGCGTGCGCCAGTTCAGCACGGCGGACATTGATTTCACCGGGCTCAATCTTCTGACTTTCCCGCACGTGACCCGCGACAATGACTATATCAGCCAGGAAGTGAGGCTGTCTTCGCCGAGCGATCAGCCCTTCACCTATCTGGTCGGCGCCTATTTCTTCCAAAAGGACGTGCAAGAAATCTCCGGGCTCGTCATCAATCCGGCAACGGCAGCCCTTGCCGGGGGAAACATCCTGGCTCAGTTTTCGCCGTCGTCTTCTAACATTCGCAACAAGAACTATGCGGCTTTCGGTGAGGCGACGTTAAAGTTGAGCGACCGGTTCAGCCTTACCGGGGGCTTGCGCTACAATTACGACGACAAGTTCATCGAGGCGCAGGCCGAGCGGCTGCGTGCGAATGGTACGGCGCTGTCGCCGATCCAGCGCATTCCGACCCAATTTCAGAACCGCGATGGCGGGCAATGGACATACCGCGCCGTTGCGCAATACTCGTGGAGCAAGGATCTGAATGCCTTCGCCTCCTACACCCGCGGCTATAAGGCGTTCGGCATCAATGACGACGCGAATCTGCTGCGCAATGTGCCGGGCGCCAGTTTCTTCTTCGACAGCGAGATCGTCGACAATTACGAGATCGGCACGAAGGGTGTTTTTGCCCCGTTGAACACGACCTTCAGCGTCGTGCTGTTCAACACCGAGTATAAGAACTTCCAATCGCTCTCGAGCTTCACCGACACCAACAATCAGCTACGGTTCTTCCTGCAGAACGCCGCCAGTTTGACGTCACGCGGCGTCGAGCTGGATCTCAACGCAGCTGTGACGAAGAACTTCAGCCTGATCGCGGCTGTGACTTATCTCGATAGCCAGTTTGACAACTTCCCGAACGCGGAAGGGCCAAGTGGACCGATCCGGCTGACCGACCGCCCGCTGCGCGATGCGCCGATGTGGTCGGGCTCTCTGGTGGCGCGGTATGATCGACCGATCAGCGACACGCTGCGCATTTTCGCGCAGGGCGATATGTTCTACCGTTCTAAGGTGTTCACCGATCAAAACCTTGATCCGCTCCAGGTTCAGGGCGAATACACAAAGTACAACGCTCGTCTCGGCATTGGCCGCATTCAAGATGGCTGGTCCCTGGAAGTCTGGGGGCGCAATCTGACCAATGAGATCACGTTTGGTCGGGCAGGGGCGCCGGTGTTTGGCGCCGTCACCAATGTGCTGCCGCTTGCTGGCCAACCTTCCTTTCCAGTGGGCGCCGCGAGGATCAAGTTCACCGGTGAGCCGCGGACCTATGGTGTAAGTTTGGGATATCGGTTCTAAGAGGCGCACGCTGGGGGAGCGCGACTGGTGGGCGCTGTGACGCCCACCGGCTGCGACTTCGGACAGGAGAGGTGCGATGTCGCGTTTGCTTGTTTCGCTGGCCTTCATTGCGGGCCTGTCTGTTGCGCCAGTTGGTCAATCTGTGGCGGACGAACTGAAGACGTCGGAAGCGTCAAAAGCGGGCATGTCGGCGGCGCGGCTTGAGCTTATGGGCCAAGCCTTTGCTGACCGGGTCGCGAATGGCGACGCCGCCGGTTATGTCATTATGGTGGCGCGGCGCGGTGAAGTGGTCTTTAGCCGGGCCTCGGGCGCGCAGGCGCTTAATCCAAAAGCGCCGATGGAATTGAATACGAAATTCCGCATCGCGAGCATGACAAAACCAATCGCGGCCGTGGCTGCGTTGACTCTGATTGAGCAGGGCAGGCTCAATCTGTCTGATCCAGTCAAGAAATACCTTCCAGATTTTGCCGCCATGCAGGTGCGCGATTCTGACGGTTCGCTGAGCGCCCAGAAGCGAGACATGACGATCCGAGACCTGATGATCCACACGTCAGGGATCGGCTATCGGTTCGATATGACCAGCGAGCTTGGCAAAGCCTATATCGCGGCTGCGCCTTACGAGAAGGCGCGCACACTTGCCGAGGCGACAGAAATCATCGCGCGCCAACAGCTCTATTTTCAGCCAGGGGAACGGTTTCTCTACAGCTATGGCTTCGACGTCCTTGGCCGCGTCATTGAAGTCGTCGCGAAAGAAAAGTTCGAGGATTATCTCGCCCGCGTCATTTTCCGCCCGCTCGATATGCGCGATACAAGCTTCACGATCGCAGCCGCCGATCGATCACGCTTGGCGACTGTCTATTCAAAACGCAACGGTGCACTTCAGTTGATGCCGGGCACGCTGTTTGGTGATCCGCTTGATCCACAGACCTGGCCATCGGGCGGCGCGGGCTTGATCTCCACGGCGCGGGACTATCTGCGGTTTGCCGCGATGCTGGAGCGCGGCGGGACACTTGAAGGCGTGCAGATTGTTTCGCCCGCTTCCGTCGCGCTGATGACCAGCAATCACTTCCCGCCGGCTCTGCGGGAGCGCGCCGCGAGCGGACCGCTTGCTGGCCTTGCCATGGGACTGGGCGTTGCCGTTGTCGAAGATGCCGGCCGCACCGGCGTGCTCGGCGCGCCGGGCGATTTCGCTTGGGGCGGCCATTACGATACGCAGTTTTTCGTCAGCCCGCGGTTTGGAGTTGCCGCCGTCATTCTGTCGCAAGTCCAGCCGACGCCTGGCGCGCCCGACCCTACCACCATGCGAGACTTCAAATCCATGGTGCTTGCTGCGGTGCGCGAATGAGCGGGGGAGCGCCGCGGGCGTTCGTCGGCCTTCTTGGGGCGGGGACGATTGCGGACCGGTATGTTGAGAGCCTTTCGGCGGCCCAAGGCTTCATGGTGGTTGCGGTCGCTTCGCGATCGGGCGCATCGGCGCGTGCGGCGGCGCTACGGTATGGCATGAGAAATATGACCGTGGCCGAACTGCTTGCGGACACACAAGTCAATTACGTTCTCAACTTGGCCCCCGCCGCGGCGCACGCAGACTTGACGATGGCAAGCTTGCGCGCGGGTAAGCACGTTTTCTCCGAAAAGCCGATGGCGTGCACTGTGGAGGCGGCCGACGCACTGATCGCCACGGCTCAGCAAACGGCGCGTCTCCTGGCGTGCGCCCCGGCTGTCTTGATGTGGCCAGCGCTGCGCACGGCCGCGGCGATTGTCCAGCGTGGCGAACTGGGAACGCTGGTCGGCGGTTTTTCCAGCGTGATCTATCCTGGACCGGAGCTCTTCCATCCCAATCCGGATCATCTCTATTCCGAGGGCGCCGGATCCTTGTTTGACATGGGCGTCTATGGGCTCACCGCGCTTTTGGATATCCTTGGCCCGGTTGCAGCGGTGCAGGCGTTCGGCAGCCAAGTCACGCCACGCCGCACGATCAAAATCGGCCCGCGCGCGGGGGAGGGCTTTTCGGCCGTGGGGCCAACGACTGTCTTGGCGCAGATGCGTCATCAGTCCGGCGCGTTGTCGACGCTACAGGTCGGCTTTGAGGCGATGGGATCGCGGGCGCCGGGGCTGGAGATATATGGAACCAGGGCAAGCATCAGCGTGGCGCGGCCGTTCGATCCGGAGGGCGACGTGCTGATCAGTGATGCGCCTGGCCAATGGCGCATAGCCGAGCTGGAAGCGCCTGCGTGGCGCGATGAAGACTGGGCATGCGGTGTGACCGAAGCCTGGTCGGCGTTTCACGCGGACGAGGTTCCTCACGCAAGCGCTAGTCGCGCTCGGGAGACTTTGGCGCTCATGTGCGCTATTGAATCGCAATGCATTTCACAGACGCACGAAGCGCATTGGCAAAGCCAAAATCGCTCGATTTAAGTCAGAGGACGCTTTCAATATGAGGCAACGTCTCAGTCAAAAGCCGCGCCCGTCGCCGATTGAGCTCAACCTGCCAAAGGCGGAGCAAAGCCGGCGCACCCGTAGCCTGATTTTGGAAACGGGCATTCAGTGTCTTGTAGACTACGGCTACACGCAAACAAGCATGCACCTGATTTCAAAAGTGGCGGGCATCTCACGCGGCCCGCTGCACTATCACTTCGATGACAAGAACGCTTTGATGGCCGGGATCGCGGAATTGCTGCCCATGCGGGCGTCGAGCGCGGTGCTACGCAAATTGTCGGCCGCCAAAACGATCGAGCAAAGGCTGACGACCCTCTTCGATATCGGCATTGAAGAGCACTTGGGACCGCATCACTTCGCCGCGATGGAGTTGTTGATGGCGTCACGCCAAGACGAGGGACTGCGCAACGCCATTGGACCCCATTTTCAATCCAGCGAGGCCGCCTTCGACGATTGGTGGTGCGGATATTTGGGGTTGATGAATTGGCCGCGCGAAAGACTCTTGGCCTTTCGCACAGTACTGGTGGCGTGTCTGCGGGGGCTGGCCTTGGACAATGTCCTCAATCGCGATCCGAAAGGGCATGCGCGGGCGATGGAGCTGTTCCGGGAAATGTTTTTGCAGTTTGCCCTGCACGACAAAGCGAAACCGTGAATTGGCTTGTCTGTCCGAACGCCGACGAAGCCGCACTGACTGCGGCGCAGTTGATCGTTCGCGCGATATCGGCGAAACCCGCGCTTCGTCTCGGTTTGGCCGCCGGAGCTACGTTTGAACCGATCTATCGTCTCGCAGCAGGTCCGCGCGGGCGAATGTGATCCCTCTGGCGTGCGCTGGATCCAACTAGACGAGTATGTCGGTCTGAATGAGGATGATCCGCGGTCGTTTCGCGCGCAGTTGGAACGTTCATTGTTTGGACCGTGTGCGGTTGCGCCCTCGGCTTCGTTAATGTTGCGCCAGTCGAAAGACGCTGCTGTTGAAATCGCACTTCATGCCGACGCCATCGCCGAGACGGGCGGTATCGACCTTCAACTTTTCGGTCTTGGCCAGAACGGCCATCTGGCCTTTAACGAGCCGGGATCACGCCATGATAGCCTGGCCCGCGTGGTCGACCTTGCGGAGCAAACGCAAGCCCTGGCAGCGGGCGCTTTTGCGCCTGACCCCGCTCCAGTTCGCGGCATGACGCTTGGGTTGGGCGATATCGCGGCGGCGCGGTCGGTCCTTCTGGTGGTCATCGGGTGGCGCAAAGCTGACGCGCTGGCACAAGCTATACATGGAGTTGGGAACACCTCCCGACCGTTCAATGCGCTACGGACTCACGCGGACCTTACATTGGTGGCTGACGCGGCGGCTGTCAGCAAATTGCCGCAACAGGTATGGACCCCGAAATGAAAAAGCCCCGCATCATGGCGTTTGGCGCCCATCCCGACGATGTCGAGATCTATTGCTTGGGGTTGTTGTTGCGGCTTCAGGCGGTAGGGTGGGAGATGACTTGGGCTGTCGCCACCGATGGGCAAGCGTCGCTCCCTAAGGGCGCAGCGCTT
>JBEIHY010000104.1:0-10392 GCA_040381035.1 Hyphomonadaceae bacterium | reverse complement strand
TCATGACGGCCGGCCTCCTCGCCAGCCGTCATCGTGAATCAGAATTCGAGTCCAATGGGAATCCCAGCCGATTCCGTCAGATCGGAATTCGCTCTAGTATAATTACCGCATAATGCGTCCGCGTCCAGCGCTGCGAATTAAGCGCTGAACGTATCGCACCAGTTCCAATTTTCTTATTTTTTGGGGCACCAATTGAATGCACTCGGATCTGTATACACTAAAACATTAAACTCGGAGCCGACTTCACGATTGACTTTTTCAAACTGCTGCAGTGATCGCCGGTCTTCGACCTGCGTCATTCCGAAGCATCTCCGCAAGTGGTCACCCCGAATGGAGAACATCGAATGGTGCCCATCAGACTCAAAAATGTTTTGACGAGTGCGCTGCAATTGCATTGAACGCTCATCAGGCATTTCGCTGTAGAACTCATAAGGGATGCCAATTCCTTTAGCAAATTGTCGTTCGCGTTCGACTTCCTTCGCGATGTCCTCGAATATTGTCGGAGGCGGAAGAGGCTGAGGTAGGGCGCCAGCTTCTTTAGCGGCGTTTAGCGCAAAAAATCCTCCCACGACAGACGCATGCACTGATAGCACGGCGTCTTTTGGGATGATTTTTTTGCGTCCAGCTGGAAAAACATAGTTCGCACAGCCGGACATACAATAATCCCAGATCGTGACGTCCATTTGGTGCGTGTAAACAATTTCACCCAATTCCATTGATAGAAGCGCTCCGCCTCCTGCGCTGCGGATTATCAAGCATTTGGGTAGTTTTCGCCCTAAATCCTTAACTCGATTAACGGCGATTTCTGAAATTACTCCGTCTACGCGTAGGCAGCCATTCGCCGCTTCTACTAGAGTTTCTCTTGGCCCTGCTTCGCTTTTGTCAGCTGGGGCGGCTGCAGCTCCCCAAGAAGCGTAAAGAAGAAGCACTTGGAGTCCGATGATGATCCGTCGCATCATGTTTTACCTCTAAATTATGGAACCCGCAGCCGGCGTTAGCCGGCTGCGGATCTCGATCATTATTGCTTCGGCCGTGTGTAATGCTCGGTTGTCGTGGTAGTGGTTACTGACGAGCCCGGGGTATTGTTATACGTAGCCTTAAACCCCGGAATTTCGTAGGTAATGGTACTAGGAAAAATGGGATATGATGGTAGCGTTACTGTCGTAGTGGTGGTGACATCAACGGAATTGCGCGTTAAGCCATCTGTCTCCACACTCGCGAAACAAGATTCGGAGACCAAGGTCCCCCGGAGCCCAGTTGCATCCGTTTGGTTGGTGCTTAACGGATCGCAGATTCCTGGGCGTCTAATATGGGTTACAACCACTTCTTGGTTGTTTGGCTTTCCGCCCGACACCACTCCGATTTCATCGTTCAACAATTCACGCATAGCTTGTTCCCTTTAAGTCAATACAGGCGGGTTGATCAACGCGACCTCCCGTCCCGCTGCCCGGATTGTCTCCGGGCGATGCGCCACCACGATGCGCGTGATGGCCAGGCTTGAGAGCGCGGCGTTGACCGCGCGCTCGGTATCCACGTCGAGGTGCGAAGTGCCCTCGTCGAGGATCAGGATGCGGGGGCGGCGATAGAGCGCGCGGGCGATCATCACCCGCTGCTTTTGGCCCCCGGAAAGGGTTGAACCCATGTCACCGACCAAGCTCTGATAGCCCATCGGCATGCGCTCTATTTCGTTGTGGATTGAGGCTTTGCGCGCACATTCGCGCACCCAGTCCATATCAATCCGCTCGTCGAAGAACGCGATGTTCTCAGCGATTGAGCCGGCGAGAAGTTGGTCGTCCTGCGCGACCAAGGCGATCTGCGCGCGCAATGCGGCGCGCGACCACGTATTGAGCGGGCGACCATCGATCAGAATTTCGCCATAGGTTGGCTGATAGAGGCCAGTCAGCAACTTGAGCAATGTCGATTTGCCGCAACCGGAGGGACCGACAATCGCCACAAACTCCCCTGCTTCAACCTTGAGCGAGATATTCGACAGCGTCGTCGGATCGGCGGCGCCATAACGGAAGGAGATATTGCGCGCCTCCACGGCGCCGCGGATTTCGCCCTCAAAGCCATCGGCGTCAGCGCCCAACTCACGCGGATGCAAGGCAATGTCGGCGATCCGCTCAAGATGCACGTCGAGCAGCCGCCACTGGATCAGGCTTTCAATCAGGCTCGTCGCGCGCTGCGTGAATTGGCCCTTATAGGCCATGAAGGCCATCAGGATGCCGACCGTGAGATCCGTTTGGATAACCAATTGCGCGCCGAGAAACACGATCGCGACATCGGTCAGCCCATTGAGCGTCTGGTTGAGCGCCTGATATCCTATCGAGACATTGCCGCCCTTGATGCCGGAATTAAGCGTTGCCGCCATGGCGTTGCGTTGCAGCGCCTCACGCGTCGTTTCGGAGCCGGCCGCCTTGATCGTTTGAGCGGCGCGCAGCGTCTCCAGAAAGCGGCTTTGCTCTTTGGCTTCGGCGACCAGAAAATCGCCAGCGACACGCCTTGAGATATCGAGCATGGCCATCCGCAACAGCGCGTAGAGGACCACTGCCGCAATGGCGATGCCGGCCAATTGTGGGGCGAACACAAACATCAGGATGCAGGTGGCGATCCCGAAGACGCCATCGAGCACGGCTGCCACACCGCCTTGCGACAAGAATTGCTGAATCGGCTGGATCGACTGAAACCGGCTCTGCACATCGCCCACTTGCCGCTTCTGAAACCAATCGAGCGGCAGGCGCAGCATCTGCTGAAACAGACGCGCTTCCATTTCAAACGACAGCACTGCGCCAAGGAATTGCGTGACAAAGCCGCGCAAGGCGGTCGCGGCGACATTGAACAGGCAGACTAAGGAGAACCCAATCGCAAGCGCGGACAGCAGATTGAGATCGCCTTTGAGGATTGCTTGGTCGATGACGAGCTGGGTGTAGAACGGCGCGGCCAACACTAGGCCCTGGATCAGGAAGGACAGCAGAATGCACTGACCGAGCGCGCCCAGGGTTTGCGGCGACAGCTTGACCAGCCCCGACAGCTTGATGACCTGCTTCTCACGTTTGCGCTGAAACTCCCCACTCGGGGACAGCTCCAACGCGACGCCGGTGAATTGTTTTGAGGCTTCCTCGATTTTGAGACGGCGCACACCAAGCGCTGGGTCATGCAATTCGAGCCACTTCCCCGTCGCGCGCTTGAGCACAACGAAGTGGTTCATGCCCCAATGTAGGATCGCCGGCGCCCGCACCTCGCGAAGTTCTTCCAGCTCGCAGCGAAGAGCGCGCGAACCGAGACCCATTTTGGCGCCAATATCGATGAGGCTCTTGAGTGTCGCGCCTTTCATTGAAATTGAAAAGCGCCGGCGCAGTGTCGCCAAATCGGTCTCAAGCCCATGATAGCCTGCGACCATGGCCAAGCACGCAAGGCCGCATTCGGCCGCTTCGGCTTGCCGCACTTCAGGTAGGGTGCGCACGCCGGTGAGATTGAGAAACGGTGCGCTCATAGGCGACCCCGCATCGCCAACAACGGCTCAAGGAGCCATTCGGCGAAACTGCGCTCCTCGAGTACGATATCGGCGGTCAGCGCCATACCTGCTTGTAAAGGTGCATTTGTTCCAAAGGCCGGCATGAACTGGCGGTCCATCCGGACCATAACCCGATAGACAGGCTCCTTCAGCGCAATCGGCGCCTTCACCTCATTCGGAATAAGCACGGTGGCAGAGGTCGCCTCAACCGTGCCGCTCGCTGGCCCGAAGCGTTGATACGGAAAAGCCTCATAAAGGAGGCGGACCTTCTGTCCCGGCTTAACAAAGCCGATTGCGCGCGACGGCACATACAGTTCGGCAACGAGCTTGCCGTCAATCGGCGACAACGTCATCAATGGCTTGGCCGGATCAATCGTCTGACCGAGATTGATTTGCAATGCGGTGATCTTCCCGTCTGCAGGCGCACGAACGATATAGCCGCGCGACAACTCCGCTTGGGCCCGCCTCTGCCCCAACGCAGCGATCTGGCCTTCGATCTGGCTGCGCGCGACGGTGAAGTCTTCGGGCCGGCGGGCGCGTTTGGTGGCGAGGCCATCAAGACGAGCGGACAGCACGGAGACCCTGGCGTGAGCATCGCCGAGCGCTTGCTTGACCGCGAGCAAAGCCTCTTCGCGCCGCCGCATCTCCTCGACCGGGATGAGCCCTTTGTCGATCAATGGCTTGGCTGCGTTTACCCGGTCCGCCGCCAGTCTTTCGCGCTCCGTCAGGACATGGATTGAGTTTTCCGCCGCTTGGCTTTCGGCTTGCGCCGCGACGATTTCGGCATGCACTGCTTGGACGTCAAAGGTCTGGCTGGCGTCCAGCGCCGCCAAACGGCGCCCCAGGCTCTCCTCTTCCGCGACGATGCCGGCCAGCACTTGCTCGTCGGCGATTTGGCCGGCGCTGTCTGCCTGCGCGGTCGAAATGGTCGCGAGCGGCGTGCCTTTCGAAACGGACGCCCCCTCCCCGATGTGTAGCGCTGTCACCACGCCCGGTCTCAAAGCGGCAACGCGCGTGTCGCCGTGCTCCGGACGCAGAATGCCAAGCGCTGTTTCCTTGCGTGCATAGGTTTGCGTGGTCAGGAAAACTGCCGCAGCGCTCAAAGCGGCGGCGAGCAACATGGCCAATGCCGGCCAGGCGAGCGGCATGAGCGCCACCGGGCGGCCCCAGTCGAGTTCCTTCTGAGCCGCCACGGCCTCTGGTCGAAACAAACTGGATTGCGCTCGGAAACTGGGTTCGGCGGCATAGCCACCCGCCACCTGATTTGAGTCTCGATCTGCAATTTCCGTCACGGCCCAACCTCGCCAATGACCAAAAGGAAATTCACCCGTAGGCTGCAGTCAATCAACCGAAACGAGAGCCTGAGAGCGCCACAAACACATACCGATTGATGATCAATGACATCAACGCCCATGCGGCAGACGCGCGGCACGCGAACGACAGCTTCGGCGACGGGTTTCCCCAAGCAGGAGAAAATTTCAACCCGATTGATAACGTTTACTTATTTTGGCCATCCTCGTTGCTCGAGTGCGGATGCGGCCGTTTAACGCGGTCGCGATCCATTCAAGATTGAACCGCCGAGCGAAAGGGTTTTCCTTTTCCCGCGGGCGCATCACTGCCGGCCGCCCCGAACTCCATCATTTCGGTGGACATAACCCGATTGCATCTCAACCCGCATTCAACGCAGCGCTCGCAAACTTTGCGACCGTGCGCATTGCGTTGGCGTATTGGCGGGAGACGATCCGAGCGGCGGCCCCGGATCTCGAACTCGGCGGGGACATCGGTGGGAATCCGCGGATGGGCCGAAATCTCGCTTAGCTTCGATCAGCATATCCAGGCACGACAGCTCGGACCTCTGCATTACGACAGCGCCGGCTTCGCAACCCATCTTGGCAAGGCTGCTTTGCGACCTGCTAGCGCCGCTTTTGTCGAAATCGAATTCGCGCATTTGACCGCCGCGGATCAAGCCGCTCCGGAAAGGAAGCTTTTTGCCATGCAGCAAATACGCGCGTGCGGGGAATAAGGGCGCATGGGAAGCTTGACCCACCTTCCTTCCGGATCAGCTCCGCGTGTGGGAGGCACGCCCGATCGGGTGATCGATCCTGAATTCCGGATACAAAGCATGAAGCGATGCGCGCTGGTGCGAGCGCGCGCCGCGGCCGTGAAGGATACCAGCGTCATGAAACGCTAGGCGAGCATCGGGATTTTGCCTGCGCCTGCCTTGCCCACCTTACCGCTCCACCGCCCCCGCCAGCATCTCCAGAAACCCTTCAAACCGCGCCTCTGCATCGGCCGCATCATCTTCATCCGCGCGATCGTCCAACGGGCCGGCATATTCAAACCACACCTGCACAAACAGCAGCAGCGCTTCCTTGATGGTCGCGAGTTCGCGGGCGCGGAGGTGATCGCGTTTGTCGAGGCGATCGAGGCGGGATTTGACCGTATCGGCAAAGCCATCGCCGGCCTCATCGATCAGCGCGCGGCGCATCGCATCGTTGGCGGCGCGCGACAAAGTGAGCCCGCGGCGGGCGGCTTCACCGTCAAGCGCACGGGCGATATCGGCGTCGAGGTGAAGCGTGATCTGGCGTTTGTTGGTCATGTGGCCGGCCTCCGACGCGGACGTGGCTGGCGGGGATTGAGCGCTGCGCGGATGTCGCGCGGCGGGCGTGAAGACGTCGTAGGAAACAAGTCGGGCTGAGGGTCCGGCATGTTGGCGCGCGCGCCGGTTCGGCCTGTGGCCTGCGCCATCAGGGCCGCAAGCTTGAGACGCGGAGGCGCTGGAAGCGTCCACAACGGCGCTGGCGGCGCCGACACGCCAGGCGCAGCCTGCGTCATGGTGACAACGGACGCCGATGCGATCCGCATCAGGCGCGGCTTGTCGCCGTCGCCGATCGTCCAGGCCGCGCCGTCTCCCGCCTGCTCCAATCGTCTCGCTGCAATCCGCGGGCGTTTGCGCCAGCCCCATCCGAACACGGACAATCCCGCTTCAATTGGATAAGCGCGCCCAAAACCCCAGGCTTTGCCGGAGCGGGCGGACAGCAGGTCGGCGTCGTCTTCGCCCATTGAGCCGACAGCCGTGATCGATGTGAAAATAGGATCGCGTTCGGTGAGCTGGGTCATGGCGCGCTCGCCGAGGAAGCTGTGGAGATCAAACAGCCGTTCAGCGCCGACCAGAACGTCGACGCCGCAGCGCCCCAGATCGCGCCAGAGCTGGCGCAGCAGCGGCGGCGCCTTGAATGCGGTCACATCGGGGATGACCAGCGCGACGCGGTGTTGAACGGGCTTGGTCTGGTCTTGGGCTTCGATGATCGCGGAAAGCGCTTGGCTGACGATCGCGGATAGAATTGGCGCAGCCTCTGTTGCGACGCCGACAGGTGGGGCCAGCACCAAAGTCGCCGGCTCATCGCCACACACCAATTCGGCGAAGTCGAGATCCCGCGCTGCGGTTGCGGCAGCGATCCGGCCATCGGACCAGCCGATCAAGGCATTGCTCAGATGAATGGCCGCCGCATGAGCCGCCAAAGGCTGGGCGAGCCACATCGGCTTGATCCGCTCGAGTTCAGCCAGCAGCGGCGTAAGCGCTGCGGGAGGGGGTCCGGCATAGCCAAGCATGACGGCCCGGACCGTCTCAACCACATCGAACAAGCGCCGGCGCAAGTCGGCCAGGCTGCGCTGCTCAGGTGGCGCGGCGATCACGTGATCGGCGAGCAAGGCGGCGACGCCTTCCGTGTGCGGATCATCCGGATCGCCGCATAAGGCGCGGGCCAGCAGGACAAGGTCCCGCCAAGAGTCGAGCCCAGGCCGAATGCACGCCAGCGGATCATGGCGGATCGAGGCCCCCGCGCCCGGCGCGAAGCGGTGCAGCGGCGTGCGCGCCAGCCGGTCGGCAAGGCCATTGTGATCGATCAGGATCACCGCGCCCGGATAGTCCGCCAGCGCCGCCAGCAGGGCCGCTTCGCGCGGCTTGCGCGCGCCCAAGACCAGCGCTGGTCCGGCCGGCGTACGCGGCGGCGCGCGGCCCAACAAGCCTCGCCAAGGCGCAGCGCCAAATGCAAAGCCCGTCGCCGCCAATCGCCCTCGATCGCCCTGCCCGTCTCTTTCGCTTTCCGCTTCGGGCGCCGCGCTTGTCACTTCGGGAGCAGGATCGCCGCCAGGCGCCATCTCGGCCCGGTTTTCAGTCGCGGATGCCGGCGCGCCGCCAAGTTTCTGCAACCCCATCGCCCCTTTCCAGGCCCGAACCACTCTTGTCGCCGCTCGCCTTAAGTTGTCACAAGTATTCAAGAGACACCTTTACTTGCTCTACTCTTAAATGCTCGCATGAAATAATGATTAGAGCAAGATAAAGGGTGAGTTTTTATTGACATTTACCCTTGCGCGCCTTAGTGTTGGAGCAAGTCAAGAGCGCGGGCGGGTAACTTTTCCAGCCCTCGTTCGCCGAGGCGGAAAGGGCTTCGCGATGGCGCCGAAGAACAGCTCCCGAATCGCAAACACGGCGGAAGACGAGCTTCGTCTGCGGCCGGGTTTTGCCCGCCGGCCGCGCGATGGCGCGCCGCCGAAGAGCATGGCCGGCCGCCTGACAAAGCTCATGACCGCGCAGCGGGGCCGCTTGTTTCAGCCGCAGGGATCAACTCTGACAGGCGGCGACCGGCGCCAGCAGGTGATCGTGAAGCTGAGCTTCCATAATCATTTTGGCGGGGCGGCCAAAGGCGGCGCAGGCGGCCCGTCCGGCAGCGGCGGCGGCGGCGGGGGCTTGAGCGCGCATGGCCGCTACCTCGAGCGCGATGGCGCCGGGCGCGATGGCGAGCGGGGCGCCTTCTATGACCGTGGCCAGGACGTCGCTGAGGACGCGCGCGACCGCATGCGTGACTGGGCCGAGAATGATCCGCGCCATTTTCGGCTGATGCTGGCGGCTGAGCGCGGCGAGCGCCTGGCCGACCCCAAGGACTTCACACGGGACGTGATGGATCGGGTTGAGCGCGATCTTGGCGTCCAGCTCGATTGGCTCGCGGTCGATCATCACAACACGGATAATTCGCACACCCACATCATCATCCGTGGCTTGCGCCGCGATGGCGCGCCCCTTCTCATTCCGCGCGATTATGTGGCGCGCGGCCTGCGTGACGCCGCCCGAGAGATCGCAACCCAGCACTTGGGCGAGCGCTCCCCGGCCGATGATCGCGCTCGCCTGCTGCGCGAGATTGAAGCGCGGGGCCTGACGCGCCTGGACCGGGCGATGGAACAGGCGGTCGACGCAAACCGAGAAGTGCAGTTCCCCGCTTTGGAGAGCGACGCCCTGCGCGCCCGGGCCCGCGCTCTGGAACGCATGGGTCTTGCAGAAGAGGTTCGGCGCAACACGATACGGATGGCGCCGGATTGGCGCGACCGACTTGAAGCCATGGGGCCGATTGACGTCCGCCGCGAGCTGGCGCGCGGCCGGGTCTATGAACAGCGGATGGGGCGCATTCAGGGCCTCGTTTTGAGCGCCGGCCCGCGCGGAGAGCATGGCGAGCGCGGGCTTTTGGTGCTGGAGACGCAAGAGCATGGCCGAGTTTTGCTCAACACTTCGCGCGAGGCGGTACGCGACTTGGAGCCCGGCATGATCGCGGAGCTCACGCCGCGGGGACGGCGGGCGACGATTGAACAACTCAGCGATCGTCCGATCTCGGAGCAAGTCCGCGCGCCCGGCTTTACCCAATTGGATCAGGCGCTGGAGCGCATGGCGCTAGGCCGCGGGCATGATCTCCCGGCTTTGGACACGATAGATCGCGCCTTGAGCGACCGGGCCGAGAACCTCACCCGCGCCGGCCTTGGCGCCCGCGGCCGCGACGGCATATTTCAATATACCGAAGCGGGCCGCGAGCTCCTGGCGGATCGCGACCGCGAGCAAGTGGGGCGCGATCTCGCAGACCGCAGCGGGCGCACCTTCGTCGATGTGCGCGATCCGTTACACCGCGAATGGAAACTGGAGCAGGAGCTCGACCTGCCCTCCGGCCGCGCGGGCGTGCTTGGTCGCAGCGGCGCGCTCACGGTGGCGCAGCTCGCGCGAAATCATGGGCTGGAGATTGGCGATCCGGTGCGGCTGGAGCGCAATCAGTCCCAGGCGCGCGGCATGCCAGATCCGGTCAAGGTTGTGCGGGATATCGGGCGCGAGTTTGGCAGGGATCGGTGAGCGCTGCTAACCCAGCGCGTCCGCCCAACGCCCTGCCGCCAAACTCACTTGACGAACCGGCGCAAAAACACATCTGTATATACAACGTGATCGAGCATGCCGTCTGAATGGAACGATGAAAAAAGCAAAGCCAACTTCCGCAAGCACGGGATCCGATTTGAAGAAGCCGCGCAAATCTTCGCGGGGCCAATCCTCACCCGTATTGATGGGCGCGAAATCGCAGAGCTCCGGGAAATCAGCTTCAGCCTTATCGGGCCCGTCGTCGTCCTCGCGGTCGTCCACACCGATCGCGAAGGCGCCCCGCGGATCATCAGCGCCCGCAAATCAACCAAACAAGAATGCCGTCTCTTCTATGCCTCTCTCAAGGAAGCGCTTGGCTGAGATCGCTGCAATCGACACCATCGACACAACCGATCTGCCGGAAGTGGGCGAGGATTTCTTCAAGACCGCGCGCCTGGTCATGCCGGCGAGCGGCGGCAAACAGGCTGTTTCCCTTCGCGTCGATGAGGATGTGGTCGCTTGGTTTCGCGCCCAAGGCAAAGGCCATCTCAGCCGCATGAATGCTGTCTTGCGCGCCTATATGCTCGCGCAGAAGGGCGATTAATCGATCCGCAAGAGCACACTTGCATCCAACAAGTAGCTCAAAACCGCACAGCCTCCTCGTCGCGCATCCGCGACAAGAGAGCGCCGGCATCTTCTTGCGGATCGG
>JBEIHY010000103.1:0-10872 GCA_040381035.1 Hyphomonadaceae bacterium | reverse complement strand
AGCGAAAGAGAACCGCATCCACGAACAGCCGATTGTCAGCGGCAGTGCCGCCGACATGGCCTTCGCGTCCGGGCAGAAAGTCTTTGATCCTGTCCCACTGATCGTCGCGCAAAGCGTAGCGGAGCATGCATCGGCCTCCTGATTGCCGACACTCCATGAGTCAGAGAGAAAGTGATTTGGGAATCCCAGAAATGACGGATGAGGCCCAACCCTTCCGATTTTCCGCCCAACGCGGCTAAAAGGACTCAGGCCAACTGACGACACGCTCTAAGACGTATCCGGCGCACGCAGCACCGGATCGAGCCCGATCTGGCGCATCAGATCGAGAATGTCGATGAACACCCAGTTTTCCGCGAGCAGGGCCTCCTCGCGCCGCCAGAAATCCATCACCCGCATCGTGATGGCTTTGCCCGTCGACGGCCACATCAGAAAATCCGGCCCGCTATGGGTGGCGCGGATCGACGGCCAGCCGGTTGACGCCACATAGGCGCCCTCGCCGATGCGGCATTTGTGGTCGCCGCCCTTGCGGTCGGGAAAGGCCGATAGAAACGGGCGCTGATGCACGTCTTGGAAGCCCTTCAAGCCCCGCCCCGTGCCGATCGGCCCCGGGCCAAACCACAGGAAGCCCTCGCGCCAGAAGCGCTGCATGCCCATGCTTTCCAAGCTTTTGCCGTCATAGCTCATCAGGCCGGCGATCATCGCCTCAACCAAGGCGAGGCTTTCGGCGCTTTCATCCGAGTTCGGAGCATTGCGGGCGACGCCGTCGCGCGTCGCCGGGCCGGGCCAGCGCGGATTGGGCCCGCGCGGCGGCGCAAAGGGGCAGCGGCCGGCCTGCGCCATCAGGTCCGGCAAGTCGAGCAAGAGGTAGGTTTCCACAATCGCGCCGGCTTCGAAGCGATGAAACTCGCCAAAGCGGATCGAGACGAAGCCGCCAGTCGCGGCCAAGCCAAGCCAGGGCCGCCCAAACGTGCCTTCCCAATGACCCAGTGACGCCGTCCAGTCGCCATCCTTCCAGCGCCCAGACATCACGATATCGTCGCGCCGCTCCAAATCCGGAATCGCGGCGAGCAGCGGGCGCCAGAACCGCGCCAGAGCGGCGTCGCGGTTGGCGCAATCGTCAATTGGGCATGGCGCATGCAGAACCGCCTGCGGCGCAAAGGCCGCCTCCACCCATCCCGAAATGTCGCGCCGGGCGCCTGCGGTGTGTGAAAGTCCATCCAAATAGCGGCTTTTGATTGTGTCGCTCATTGCGCCGTCCATCCGCCATCCAACAGTAAAGCTGAACCTGTCACCAGGCCCGCGGCCGGCGACAACAAAAACGTCGTCGCCTGTGCGACCTCCTGCATCGTGCCAAGCCGGCCAAGCGCGATCTTGCCGAGCACATCGGCGCGAAACGCTGGCTCGGCAAGCATCGGCGCGGTCATCGGGGTTTCGATAAAGGTCGGGCACACGCTGGCGACGCGGATATTGTGAGGCGCGAGATCGAGCGCCATCGCTTTTGTCAGCCCCTCAATGGCGTGCTTGGTCATGCAATAGACCGTGCGATTGCGCCCGCCGACATGGCCCATTTGTGAGCTCATATTGACGATCACCCCGCCGCCGCTTTTGGCCATCGCGCGCGCGCCGGCCTGGGCGACGCGAAACGCGGCGCGAACATTGAGATCCAGGAGCCAATCCAGCGTGTCGTCGGCCACGTCCAGGAAATGTTGCGGCTTGTTGGCCCCGGCATTGTTGACGAGACCATCGAGCTGCGCGAGTGCGCCGATGCGCGTGATGAAGGCGTCATCGGTGACGTCGCCGGCCATCACCTCGACCTGGGCGGGGAAGGTCGCCGCGAGGCTTTCCAGCTCACTTTGCGTGCGGGCCGCCGCCAGAACAACAGCGCCTTCGTCGGCCAAGGTTTCGGCAATGGCGCGCCCAAGCCCGCGGCCCGCGCCGGTGACCAGAATACGCTTGCCCGCTAGCTTCAAATCCATTCGCCAAGCCCCAATCGCCTCGTTGCATGCGGATGCAATGTCGGTTAGCTTCCGACAACGCGCCGCGTGGCGCAAGCCCCGGGGAGCGCGGATCATGGCGAAATGGCTCAAGCATGGGATCAGCGCCGAGCAGGCCGCCCAAGACGCCGCCGAAGTCCGCGGCCGGGTCGAAACCATCCTGGCCGACATCGAATCCGGCGGCCAGGAGGCCGTGCGCCGCTATTCGATCCAGTTCGACGCCTGGGACCGCGTCGATTATCGCCTAACAGACGCCGAAATCCGCGCCTGCTACGACGCGCTCAGCGCTCAAACGCTCGATGATATTCGCTTTGCCCAGGCGCAGGTGCGCAACTTCGCCCAAATCCAAAAGGACGCCCTTAAAGACGTTGAGGTGGAAACGCTGCCGGGCGTGATCTTGGGCCACAAAAACATCCCGGTGAACGCCGTCGGCGCCTATGTACCGGGCGGCAAATATCCGCTGGTGGCCAGCGCGCATATGGGCGTGGTCACCGCCAAGGTCGCCGGCGTCAAGCACATCACAAGCGCCGCGCCGCCGTTTGAGGGCAAGGTCAATCCGGCGATAGTCGTTGCCCAACATATGGCGGGCGCGGATGTGATCGTGGGGCTTGGCGGGGTGCAGGCGATTGCGGCGATGGCGTTCGGCGTTGGCGGTTTGCCGGCCGCCGACATGCTCGTCGGCCCCGGCAACGCCTATGTCGCCGAAGCCAAGCGCCAGCTATTTGGCCGCGTCGGCATTGATCTTTTGGCAGGCCCCACCGAAACGCTGATCATCGCGGATGACAGCGTCGACGCCGATTTGTGCGCGGCCGATCTGCTCGGCCAGGCCGAACATGGGCCCAACAGCCCCGCGATCCTGCTCACCAATTCCGAACAGCTTGCGCGCGAGACCATGGAAGCCGTGGAGCGCCAGCTCACCTGGCTGCCTACCGCCCACATCGCTGGCGTGGCGTGGCGCGATTACGGCCAGGTCATCGTCTGCGACAGCTATGAAGAGATGGTCACGGTCGCCGACCAGATCGCCAACGAACATGTGCAAGTGATGACCCGCGATCCGGACTATTTCCTGCGCAACATGACCAATTACGGCGCCCTGTTCCTCGGGCCGCTTACCAATGTGTCCTACGGCGACAAGGTGATCGGCACCAACCACACCCTGCCGACCCGCAAGGCCGCGCGCTACACGGGCGGGCTTTGGGTTGGCAAATTCATGAAAACCTGCACCTATCAGCGCATCACAACCGAGGAAGCGAGCGTGATGATCGGGGAATATTGTTCTCGCCTGTGCGCGCTTGAGGGCTTTGCCGGCCACAAGGAACAGGCTGATATTCGGGTGCGTCGCCATGGCCAAAAAGCCGCGTGAACTCCGCCCGCGGGCGACGTCTTATGATGTCGCGGCAAGCGCGGGCGTCTCGCAATCGGCGGTCAGCCGGGCGTTTTCGCCCGATGGCAGCATCTCCGAAGAAACCCGTCGGCGCGTGCTGAGCGCGGCGCGGGCGTTGAACTATCAGCCCAATGCGTTGGCCCGCTCCCTTATCACGCGGCGCTCCAATCTCATCGGGCTCGTGCTCGCCAATGCAACCAACGCCTATTATCCGGAATTGGCGATGGAGATCACCCGCCAGTGCGCGCTGCGCGGCTCGCGGGTGTTGCTGTTCAGCTTCCTCGACGCCAGCGAACTCAACGCGCTGCTTGACCAGATTTGGACTTACCAGGTCGATGGCGTCGTGGCCTGCACAACCTTGTCGAAAGCCCATGAGCGCGCCTTTGAGGAACAGAACGTGCCGCTGGTGCTGTACAATGGCGCGCCGGAAACGCGCCATGTCAGCGCCGTCAGCGTTGATCATGTCGAAGGGGAGGGCCGGCTGGTGCGGGCGCTGTGGCGTGCCGGCGCGCGCCGCTTTGGCGTGATCGCCGGGCCGGAAGGTTCGTGGGTGGCGCGCATGCGCGTTGATGGGATTCTCCGTCAGATGCAGGCGCTTGATCTACCGGCGCCGCAGATCGTTCGCGGCGACTATACCTACCAAAGCGGCGTTGAAGGTTTGCGCCAATTGCTCGCAGAGACCGTCGATCTCGACGCAATCGTGTGCGCCAATGACGCCATGGCGCTTGGCGCCTTGGACGCGGCACGCCATTGCCGGCCGATGATGGATGAGGACCGCTTGTCGATTGTCGGGTTTGACGGCTTTGGCGCGGGGCGCTGGCTTGCCTATGACTTGGCCACGATGCGTCAGCCGGTGGAGCGCATGGCCGAAGCCGCGGTCGATATCCTGTTTGCGCGCATCGAAGACCCTGAACGCCCGGCCGAACGGCGCACATTCTTGGCGGATTTCGTGCCCGGCGCCTCGGCTCCGCGCGCCGCCGCCGATCAAGATGGCGACGACTGACACTGCAAAGAAAGCCATGCCATGACAACGCCGATGTCGCGTATTCGCACCACCCATGTCGGCAGCCTGCCGCGCCCGGACGATGTCTCCGCGGGCCTGAATGCGCGCGAGATGGGCCTTGCTTTTGACCCCGCCGCGTTTGACGCCAGCCTCGACCGCGCCGTGCATGACATCGCCGCCGCCCAGGTCGGCGCCGGCATCGACATCATCTCCGACGGCGAGATGAGTAAGATCTCCTACGCCACCTATGTGAAAGATCGACTCACCGGCTTTGACGGCGACAGCCCGCGCACGCCGCCGCGTGACCTGGAGGATTTTCCTCGCTTCATGGCGCGCCAATCCAAAGGCGGCGGCACGCCCACCTATCGCCGGCCGATGTGCGTGGGCCCGATCGCGATCAAAGATAATGCGCCGCTGCGCGCCGATCTGGCGCGGTTTGGCGCGGCCGTCGCCGCAACAAAGCCAAGCGCCGGCTTTCTCGCCGCCGCCTCGCCCGGCGTGATCGCGCTGTTTCAGCCCAATCGCCATTACGACAGCCAACGCGCCTATCTGGAAGCGCTCGCTGCGGCGATGAAGCCCGAATATGAAGCGATTGTCGCCGCCGGTTTCATTCTGCAACTCGACTGCCCCGACTTAGCGCTCGGCCGCAACATGATGTACAAAGACAAGTCCGACGCGGACTTCATCACCATGGCGCATCTGCATGTCGATGTGATGAACGAAGCGCTCGCCGACATCCCGAAAGACCGCATCCGGGTCCACACCTGCTGGGGCAATTATGAGGGCCCGCATCATCACGATATTCCGGTGGAGATGCTGTTTCCGATCGTCAGCCGCCTCAAGACTGGCGCCTGGAGTTATGAAAGCTGCAATCCGCGCCATTGCCACGAATGGGAGCGGTTTGAGAATGCCGACCTGCCGGAAGATTTGGTCTTCATTCCCGGCATGCTCGACAGCACGACGAATTTTATCGAACACCCCGAAGCGGTCGCCCAACGCATTGTGCGGTTCGCCAATGTCGTGGGCCGCGAGCGCGTCATCGCTGGCAGTGATTGCGGCTTTTCGACCTTTGCCGGCTTTGGCCTGGTCGATCCCGATATCGTTTGGGCAAAGTTCAAAAGCCTGGCGCAGGGCGCAGCGATCGCTAGCGCCAAACTCTGGGGCCGCGCATGAGCCCGGCGGCGCAGCTCAAGGCGCAGCTCGCCGCGCGGGCGCTGCTTGTTGGCACCTTCATCAAAACCCCGCATCCCAGCGTCGTGGAGGCGCTGGCCAACGGCGGATTGGATCTTGTGTGCCTCGATGCCGAACATGCGCCGTTTGACCGCGGCGATCTTGATCTGTGCTTGCTCGCAGCGCGCGCCACGGGGCAGGCCGCGCTGGTGCGGCCCACAAGCGCTGCGCCAGAAGCGATTCTGAACGCGTTCGATCTTGGGGCGGCAGGCGTTTTGATTCCGCATGTGCGCAGCGCCGCGGAGGCCGCCGCCGCGGTCGCGGCCTGCCGGTATGGCCCGGGCGGGCGCGGCTTTGCCGGCTCCACCCGCGCAGCCGGCTATGGGTCTAAATCGATGGCCGATATCCTCACCGCCGCTGCTCAAGAGGTCGGCGTGATCGCCCAGATCGAAGACCGCGAGGCGCTCGACGAGATTGACGCCATTGCTGCCACGCCGGGCCTCGACGCGCTGTTTATCGGCCGCGCCGACTTGACCGTGTCGCTGGGCGAAATCTCGCCCAAGGCTGAGCGCGTCATCGCGGCGGTGGAGCGGATCGTGGCCGCCGGGGCCGCCCGCGGCCTGTGTGTGGGCATGTTTACCCCGGACCTGGCGGAGATCCCGCGCTGGCGCGCGGCCGGGGCGAGCCTGTTTCTGCTGTCGTCGGATCACGCTTTTCTCGTTGCCGGCGCCCGCGTGCTGGCCGCGCAGGTGCGCTCAAGCCCTTAAAGCGTGCATTGGGGCAACACCCCAGGCCGAACGCGCCATTCAACGCATGCGCATGCACGATTGGTCTTGCGCGCATGCTCAAATGAGCCTTCACTCTAAGCGAGAGTAGGTGACTGCGCCTGCGTCGCCGACCCTTTTGGCCGGTTTTCGCGGGGCAAGCGGCGGGCGCAGGACGCCCTGAGGGAGGAAGCTATGGCTCGTCAAATTGAGATGCGTTTTGCGACAATGGCTGGCGCCGTTGCCTTGTTGTCGGCCCCCGGCCTTGCGCTTGCGCAAACACCGGCAACGCCCCCGACAGGCGCTGCCGGCCAAACCGAAGAAGTCATCGTCACCGCCCAGCGCCGCGCCGAACGCCTCCAGGACGTGCCGCTGTCGGTCACCGCCGTCACCGCCCAGACCCTTGAAAAACGCGGCATCACCGACCTGTCGCGAATCGACACGGTCACGCCCGGCTTCACCTTCGGACGCAGCGGCACCGATGCCCGCCCGGCCATGCGCGGCGTGCGCACCGAGAATGTCGGCGTGAATGGCGACACTACGATCGGCTATTTCGTCGACGGCATTTATCAATCGCGCGCCTCTCAGGCCCTTCTTGGTTTCGTCGATGTTGAACGCGTGGAAGTGCAGCGCGGCCCGCAAGGCACCCTGTTTGGCCGCAATACGTTTGGCGGCAACATCGCCATCGTGACCGCGACGCCCAAGCTCGGCGTCGTCGATTACGCGCTCAGCGGCCAATACAGCTCATTCAACAATTATCGTCTCGAAGGCATGGTCAATGCTCCCCTCGGCGATAAGGCCGCCGTGCGGATCGCGGCCGCCCGCGCCGATGGCGACGGCTATGTCGAAAACGCCTTCCGCAGCAACGGCGATCTGTTCGACGAAGACCTGACCTATGTCCGCGGCTCGTTGCGGCTGGAGCCGACGTCGACAATTGATGTCACGCTGCGCGTCGATCGCGCCCGCCAGAAAGGCAATGGCGGATCGGCGTTTGGTTACAAGCTCGTGGGCAGCTATTATAATCCGACGCTGGGTCAAGCCGTGTTCAATTCCACGCCGTTGACGCTGAATACGCGGCCAGGAAACCGCGACGGTGTGGATGACAATCCAGGACTGGCGGGCGTTCAAGACCTTGGCGTGCCGATCTTTGCCAGCAACGACGCCTTCACGATCGACAATGACTTCAAAGGGATACGCGACACGGAAAAAACCGGCTACACCGGCGAAATCAACTGGAGCCTCGGTCCGGTGGCGCTGCGCTCCATCACCGGCTATGTTGATTTCGCTGCCGACCGCTTCCAAGACACCGACTTTTCGCGCAACACTATTGGCGCCGATTTTCAACGCACCACCGCCGAGACCACAACGCAGGAATTCCAACTGCTGTCGCAATGGGATGGCCCGCTGCAAGTCGTCGCCGGCTATTATTATCTGAAGGACAAGCTGCAGGGCCTATTCATCAACCAGCAATTCGCGCCGGTAGTGAACGGCGCCAGCGTCAATGGCGGCGTGCCTTTTGGCGGCTCCTTCTATGACGATCAGCGTGTCGTTACGGAATCCAACGCCTTCTACGCCCAGGCGGAATTCAAGGCCACAGATCGGTTGAAGTTCACTGCCGGCCTGCGCCAAACCGAGGACGATAAGACCTTCCGCGTTCTGCGTCCGGTTGCACAAAGCGCCGCCAACGCCATCGGCGTGGAACTCGCCAACGCGGTGCCGTTCAACTTTTCCGCCGTCGCCGGCCAAACCGTGACGCAATTGAACAAGACGTTTGAGAAGACCACTGGCCGCCTTGCCGTCGATTATAAGCTGAGCGACGATAATCTGCTGTATGGCTCGATCAGCACCGGCTTCCGTTCGGGCGGTTTCAACACCTCCACGGCCGAACAGGTCCAAGCATTCCAACCGGAAGAAGTAACAGCCTATGAAATCGGCTCGAAGAACCAGTTCATGGATGGACGCTTGCGTTTGAACTTGGCGGCGTTTTTCAACAAGTACGAAGATCTGCAGGAACAGCGCCAGATTCCGACCGGGGCAACCACGCTGTCAGTCGTGTTCAACGCCGCAGAGGCCGAATCCTACGGCCTGGAGATCGAAACCGAATTCCTGGCCACCGACAAGCTCACGCTGGGTGCGGCGATGTCGTTCCTGAACGCCGAATACACCGCGTTCAAAGATGTGCCGCTGCCGGGCGGTTTCGTCAGCCCCGTGTCCAGCCCAGGGGTGATCAATCCTGCGCTGTTGCCGCCGGGACTGAAAGGCTGCCGGATCGTGGCCCCATCGCTGACCGCCTTCGGCTGCGATCTTTCCGGAAACAAAATCCCTTATAGCCCCAGCTATAGCGGCTCTGTTTATGCGTCCTTTGGTTTCGACCTTGGATCGATGGGCAAGCTGACGCCGATGGCCGTCATCACCTATTCCGACGAATTCTTCGGCACGGTTTACAATGTCAGCCTCGACCGCACGTCCGCCTATGCCAAGGCTGACCTGTCACTGATGTGGGAGCCAAACGAACGCCTGACGGTGCGCGCTTTCGTCGACAACGTCTCAGACGAAACCATCAAGAACCGCGCCGTATGGGGCGGTGGCGGCGCATTGCAGGCAAGCTACCAGCCGCCGCGGATCGCCGGCGTGAAAGTCAGCCTGAAGCGCTAAGCGGCCGGGCCGGGCGGATCGGTGACGGTCCGCCCGTATTCGCGAAACGAGACGGCGCGCCGTTGCCCTTCAGCGCAGGTCGATCTTAACCAAACGCCCGCGAATGCGGTCCCAATGATCTGCTCGATTGGGAATAGAAGCATGAATGAAGATCCCATGGGGCGCATTTTCGCCCGCCCCTATTTCGTGAGCGGCTGACGACGCCCCTGTACTTGCTGGTGCTCGCCTAGGACGGCAAACATTATCGTCTTTCAATACGCGTGTGTTTGTCGAGTCGTCGGCATCCGAACACTTAATGTTCGCCTCGGCGCTGGCCGGCAGTGCCCGTTCGACAAGAGAGTGATGTCGCAGTTTAAGCCCACGTGTTGATCTGCGGAACAAGGGGCATCGCAATTCATTTTTTTCACCATCAGCCGATAGCCTCAGACGTCGGCCGGAAACACTGGTCGCGAAATTGGTCACCGACGCTGGTTAGAGCGTTCACGCAGGCTCATGACTTCAGCGAGTCCGGATCGGCAAATGACCGTGCTGAGGAAAGCGACGGGGTTGGATGTCAACCTTCTGATGATGAATGCGGAGCAGTTTTCGCGGAGCGCATGGCGACGATCTCCCGTCACCGGATGCGAAGCTTTCACGCAGGCCCATGCTCACCGCCCCGGCGACGCGAGCCCAACCGGCGGGGCGGGCGGCGGCGCACACCTCTGGCCGCAGCGGAGCGGAGGACGGTAAAGCCGTTGCGCGACGACGACTGCGGCGCCCAGATCGCGGCGTGGATCCGGGCGGCATGCAGGCGGCAAGCTGACGGTTGAACGGAGCGACTGTCTTTCTGGTCAAGCGTTTTTGGCTGCCATGGCGATTGATCTCGAAGGATTGCGTTGAGGATGGTGAGGAGTTTCGGGCTGTGGCGGCGAGTGCGAGCATGTTGGGCTTGCCGTTGGCGACCAGGTGATCGCGGAAGGCTTTGAGGGTGGGGTTGTACCTTGCACCAACCAGTGCGCCCATGATCAAAGCCGTTCGTACCGAAGCACGACCGCCGCCTATGAAGCTCTTGCCTTTCCATTTGCCGGACTGCCGCGTCCACGGCGCCAGACTGACGAGGGCGGCGATCTCGCGGCGGTTGAGCGTGCCGAGTTCCGGCAATTCCGCAATGAGCGTGCGCGCAATGACGTCGCCGATGCCGGGCACGGATGAAAGCAAGTTCTCTTTTGCGCGCCATGCAGGGGAAGCTTTGATGGCGTCATCAATGTCGCCGTCGACGCCGTCGAGCTCGCGTTTGAGCGCTTTGAGGACCCGCGCGATGCTTTTCTGTACCCGTACTGGGGCTGTGTGATGGCGCAACTTCTCCGAAGTCATCATCGCCAGGATTTGCCGCCGACGCCCAACCAAATCAGCCAAAAGACGCGTTTCTTCGTCTTTGAAGGCGCGAATGTCCGGGGCGGTGGCTTCGACAAAGTGGGCGATGACGGCCGCATCGATCGGATCTGTCTTGGCGCGTTTGCCGATGGCGTTGGCGAACGCCCGTACTTGGGCCGGATTGACGACGACGACCGGCAGGCCGGCGTCGGCCAATGCGGCGGCAACTATGGTTTCATAGCCGCCTGTGGCTTCAAGCGCGATCGCCTTTGGCGCGATCGGGCCAAGGCGTGCGATCAATGTCGCCACGCCTTCGATATCGCGGTTGAGCGCGAACGTCTCGCCCGTCCCGCGAATGTGGATGTCTAGCCGGTCTTTCGAAACGTCGATGCCGACCGTGATTGTGTTGGCGATGGCGTCCATCCGTTCCCATCCTTGCGCAATCGGGCTTCGCTTCGCGCGGCCCAAGCGACTGTCCGGGATTGATGGATTGGCGCGCAAGGACCCTTGCTCCGGTGCGGGATTTGACTCCCCAGAGGTTTTCGGTCT
>JBEIHY010000102.1:0-10903 GCA_040381035.1 Hyphomonadaceae bacterium | reverse complement strand
GAGTATCCCGATGAAGCGCTTGCGATTTTCAGTGGCCCGCGCGAGATCGCGCGCTTCCCCGCGCCTTCAAAGGATGCGGCTGCACCCGCACGGCCCGACCCGGCTGGCGCCAGTGCAGCGCCGTGCTCGCGGCCCTCAAGGCCAAGCCCTGCGGGCGGCGCTGGCGCGCCGGCCTTGACCGCCGCTGCGCGCGACGCTCAACCAAAAAGGAACGCCGGGATGAAGAAACGGCCTGCTCTCCAGCCGAACCAAGAAACCGACCAGCCCGACCCTTAAAACCGGACATCTGTGCGTGTCGTTGACAACCGGCCCCCATGGCGCAAGCGGCCGAGCCGGGTTACGGTTCAGCCATGTCTTATCTGTTTGATCCTGTTGTCCCCGCCGTTCCAGTCGCTGGCTCCAGCCGCAGCTTCCCGGTGCGCCGCATTTTCTGTATCGGCCGCAACTATGCCGCCCATGTCCGCGAGATGGGCGGCGACCCCGCCAAGGGCGATCCGGTGGTGTTCATGAAGCCGGCCGACTCCGTGGTTCCCGGCGGCGGCCGGCTCGCCTATCCGCCCGACACCGCCGATCTCCACCATGAAGTGGAACTGGTCGCCGCCATCGGGCGGCCCTTGCACCGCGCCAATCCGGCCGACGCGCTCGACGCCGTGTTCGGCTATGCGGTGGGCATCGATCTCACCAAGCGCGACCGTCAGGGCGAAGCGAAATCCGCCGGCCTGCCCTGGGAGCGCGCCAAGAGCTTTGAACAATCCGCCCCGATCTCAGCGATCGTCCCGGCCAGCGGCGGCGTGCACCCCACGCGCGGGCGCATCGCACTGTCGGTCAATGGCCTGATCCGCCAAGACGCTGACCTGTCGGACATGATCTGGCCGACGGCCGATATCGTGGCGCGGCTGTCGCACATCTGGTCCTTGCAGCCGGGCGATCTTGTCTTTACCGGCACGCCTGAAGGCGTGGGGCCGCTGGCGTTCGGCGATGTGGTGGAAGCGCGCATTGAAAGTGTCGGCGGCTTGCGCATCGAAATCAGCTCCGGAGGTTGACCGTGCTGACGCTGCATTCCTATTGGCGCTCAGGCGCTGCCCATCGCGTGCGCATCGCGCTGGAGCTAAAGCAGGCGCCGTATCAGATCATCACGGTCAATCTGCTCAACCGCGAACAGAAGGCGCCGGCCTATCTGGCGCGCAATCCGCAAGGGCTGGTGCCGCTGCTGGAGACAGGGGCTGTCGCCATCAGCCAAAGCCTTGCGATCATGGAATGGCTGGATGAGGCGTTCCCCGCCACACCGCTCTTGCCGGCCCATCCCGATGAGCGCGCCCGCGTGCGCGCCATCGCTGCGGCAGTGGCCTGCGACATTCATCCGCTCAACAATTTGCGCGTGCTGCAAACGCTGAAAACCCGCCACGGGGCGGATGATTCCGCTGTGGCCGCGTGGGCGAGCGGCTGGATTATCGAGGGCTTCGACGCGATCGAGAAGATGGCGTTTGGCGCTGGACCATGGATCGCGGGCAGCACGCCAGGGCTTGCCGATTGCTGCCTCGCGCCGCAGATTTTTGCCGCCCAAAGCCGCTACAATATCGACGTCGCCCGCTGGCCGCGGCTGGCTGCCCTTGCCGCCGCAGCAGAGGCCCATCCCGCCTTTATCGCCGCCCATCCGTATAGCCAGCCCGACGCGCAACGCTAAACCGCATTCACGGAATGTGTCTTCGGTTTTCCTGCCGAATGCGGTCTCGACGCAAAAAGGGCCGCGGCTTCTACGCCGCGGCCCTTCGCTTCACGCCCGCTCCATCAGATCCGCCAGCCGCACCAGGATCGGGTCCGGCTGGGAGACCGTGCGCGCGCCGTGCGCTTGGCAAAACGCCAGCACTTGGGTGCGCAGCCCGGCGGAGACTTGGCAATTGTCGACGCCGTAGAGCTGCTCAACCACCCAGTGCCCGGCGCTGCGCAACAGGCCAAGGCATGCCGGCTCTTCACCCAGCACCTCATAGGCCGCATAAGTTCCGCGCCCGATCCGGCCGGTATAGCCTTCCAGGCAGTTGCGGAACTTCAGGCCCGTGCGGCGCAGGTCCGGTGCGGTGACGACCGGGCGCAGCCACTCGACCGCCGGCAGCGCCTGGCCCGCCGTCTCTTGCGACAAGGTCGCGTCGAGCAGGGAGGCATAGAGATGCTGGGGCGAGCGCGCCCGCTCCAGCTGCTCTGCGATCCGGGCCGGCGCGATCGGCCGGTCGCTGCGCGCAGCGGCAACCGCCACCGCCCGCTTGACCAGATCGGCCTCATACCAGCCCGGCAGCTGGGCCACGATCCGCGTCCGCCGCAGGCACGGCGCCAAGGTGTCGACCACCGCGATCAAGCGCGCATCGATGACCTCAGCATGGCGCAGCACCTTGGCCGCCATCGGCTCAGCCAGCAATTGCAGCAGAACGCTGAATTCGTTCCACTGCAGCGCGCCGCTGATCCGGCGCAGCGCTTCGATCAGGCCGGCCGGTGCGTCCGGCAGCGCCACACTCGCCGCCCGCTTCAGCGACCAGCCAGCCAGCGCGTCCGCATACGGGCGCGCCTGCTTCACCCCACCGCGCATGACGGCGATGTGGATCAAGTGGCGACGCGCATCGCACCCCTCCAGATAGGCGGCGTGCGGACGCGGATAGAGCTTCGCCACCCGCTCAGCATAGACGCCGGCAGCCTTGGCGAGCGCATCGTTCGGTGTCCACGCCAAATCACGGCGCAGCGCCTTGGGCGCAAATTCGACGATGGAAGCCATCGCTGCATCCTCCGGTTCGGGCCTGCGCCAAAACCGGGATGCGCGCGGAAAGGATCAGGCCCTCAACGCTGGACAGCCGGGTTCGCGCACGCCGCTTGGGCATGGTCGACTTCGGCTGGCCGGACGCAGAATCGCCGCCCGCCAGCCTATTCGCGCACACGCGCCGCTCTGCCATTGCTGGCTGCGTGCGGGCTGGCGCCTGGGGGCGTGGGATCGGTTCATGCGGTTGGTCTGGTCCAAAAGAAAACGCCCCGCACGGATCGCGAGGCGCAGGTGATTTGCCCATGAATTCGGGCGAAATTTGGGACTTTGCGAAGATTGCCGGCTATCGCTGCAAGTGGTAGCGCCCGGCATAATCCAAATCGGGCGCGCACGCCGCCCGGCACAAGGCGGCGCCCGCAATCACAACATCGGGGCCGATCCGGCGCAGCCGAAAATCGCAATAGCTGCTCGGATCGCCTGGCGTGCGTTCGCCGACAAAGGTCTGCTCGCCGCGCAACCGCCAGGTGTCCAGGTCGATAGCACATTGGCGGTTGTTCGGTTGCGGCAAAGAGATGCGAATGCGGGTGTATCCGTCGGCGGAGGCCGGCAGCAGTTCAACGGCGCGCCCCGCGGGACCGAGATAACGACCGACCGCGCTATCAGCATCGCGCGCGCGCCCCAGCTCCGCGATCCGCGCCCAGACGCGCCGCTCCAGACATGGCATGGGGTCAGATCCCGCCACGCCGCGGCACACCCGCAGCGTCCGCTCAAACCGCCCGCGCAGCAGCGCAGTGGTCTTCTGTTCGAGCGCATCCATTGTTGCCCATAGGCTCAAGAACGGCGGCTGCGTGCAGGCCTGCGGCGCAATCCGCGTGAGCGCCTGCGCGCAAGAAGATTGCGCCAAAGCCGGCGCCGCAGCGCCTAAGGCGGCGACCAAAAACACGACCCACGCCCAGCGCCTCATGCCCGCGGCTCCAGCGGCGCAATCCGCACCACAATGCGTTCACGCTCGGCGGGGAAGCGCTCCACCAGCAGCCGCGCGACTTGGCTATCGTCAAAGAACACTGCGCCTTTGACGCCATCGAGGATGGCTTTGGCGAGATTGTCGAGATCGAGTTTGGGCAAACTGGGACTGGCCTCCAACCGAATTTCGACGCTGAAATCGCCCCAACGGGGACGCCAGTCGCGAAACTCGCGGCGAAAGAAATGATCGAGGGCCTGTTTATACACCCGCCCCTGGCTCGTCACGTCCGCCAGTTGCAGCAAGAGCGCCTCGCCCTCGCGCGCCCAGCGCACCCGCGCGCCGCCGCTCCAGGCGGGTTCAGGAATGGCCAGCGGATGCGACATCATACTGCCTCTACAGCACGGCCGATGAAGCGCCAATGCGTCTTTGAAAACGCATGTTTTGGGCGCAAGACAGAATTGGTCTGTAAGGAGACTTCCATGCGTCGCATTCTGATTGCCGCCCTCTTCGCCAGCGTCGCCGCTTTGGCCGGCCCGGCATTTGCCCAGCCCAAACCGGCCCCGGCCGCGGCGGCCCCTGCGGTCGACGGCAAGAAGATCTTTCTGCAATGCGCCACCTGCCACACCATTACCAAAGGCGGCAAAGACATGGCCGGACCGAACCTGCACGCTGTGATCGGCCGCAAGGCTGGCACGAAACCCGGCTACACATATTCCGCTGCGATGAAGGCCTATGGCGCCAGCGGCATTGTTTGGAGCGAACAAACGCTCGATGTTTATCTGGCCGCACCGCAAAAGGTCGTCAAAGGCGCCAAAATGGGCTTTGTTGGCTTGGCCAAGCCCGATCAGCGCAAGGCGCTGATCGCTTAAGTGAAAACGGAATCGGCGAAGTAGCGCCGGTCAAGGGGGGAGTATGGCGAAAGTTCTGGTCGCGCTCGGCGCGCTGATCTTGGCGTGCTTGAACGCTGGCGCGCAAACCGCGCCTGCGCGCCAAACGGCTTCCTCGGCCAAGCAGACGGCGCCGATCGTCGCGGCGCAAATCGAAGACATCCGCGTGGCGAGTTTTGTCGACGGCGTGATGGCGCAAGCCATGGCGGAGAGCGACGCGCCAGGCGCCGCGATCACCATTGTCAAAGACGGCCGGGTTCTGATGGCCAAGGGCTATGGCGTGGCGCGGCTGGACCCCGCGCCGCTCTCCACAGACGCTGAAACCTTGTTCCAGGTCGCGTCAATCTCCAAGACGCCGGTCTATATCGCCGCGATGCAATTGGTCGAGCTTGGCAAGCTCGACCTCGCCGCGCCGGTGAACCAATATTTGAGCGACGATCTGAAAATCCCCGATGACGGCTTCAAGGAGCCGATCCGGGTGCGCG
Organism: Hyphomonadaceae bacterium; assembly: GCA_040381035.1. Lineage (GTDB taxonomy): Bacteria > Pseudomonadota > Alphaproteobacteria > Caulobacterales > Aquidulcibacteraceae > REEB506. The sequence goes on along the minus strand of JBEIHY010000102.1, from coordinate 5,824 downwards.
ATCTGTTCACCCACACCGCCGGGTTTGAAGACCTCGCGCTCGGCCATTTGTTCGCTGGAGATCCCGCAAAACTTACCACGATTAGCGCTTATCTGAAAGCGCATCGCCCCAAGCGCGTGCGCGCGCCCGGAACGCTTGCCAGCTATTCCAATTACAGCCTCGCGCTGCTTGGCCACTTGATCGAGACGATCAGCGGCATGGCGTTTGACGATTATATGGAGGCGCGCGTTCTGCGCCCGCTCGGCATGAGGCGCGCCACCTATCGCGACCCGATCGATCCCGCGCTGGCCAATGCTCGTGGCCTGCCCGCGCCCATGGCGCCCGATCTCATCGCCAACAGCACCCAGCAGCTCAAAGGCGGGCCGGGCGCCTGGAAGGTCGCTCAGCTGGAGCTCACCGGCATGATCGCCCCGGCCGGCGGCATGAAGGCCTCAGCCCAGGACATGGCGGCTTATCTCACCGCGCTGCTTGATCCGGCGCTGATGGAGGCGGCGGGCGTGCTGAAGGCTGCAACCTTCAAGGCAATGATCGCTGCCCCCGCCGCAACCGGTTTGGGCCGGGTGCATCACGGCTTTATCCCCTATGAATTGCCCGGAGGGCGGCGTGGCTTCGGCCATGGCGGGGCGATGGTCTACAGCGCCTCTGATCTCGTTGTCGTGCCGGAACTGGGCTTGGGCATCTTCGTCACCACAAATAGCCGCGCGGGTTTCAGTTTCGCTTATGATGTGGCGGCCCGCATCGTTGGCGGTCTCTATCCCGCAGCCGCAGAAGCGCCTTTGGTGCGCAATGCCGCCACAATCGCTGCGGCCAAAGCGCTCGAAGGCCCATGGATTGCCACGCGCCGCGCCTTCCACACCAGCGAGCGCGCAGTGATGACGCCGAACGCGATGAGCACGATCAAAGCCACCGACGATGGCGATCTGTTGATCGGCCGGCCGCTGGCGCCGGCGATGCGCTTCCAGCCGCTCGGCGATGGCCGCTGGCGCCCAGTCAAACCCGGCTGGTCGATTATCGCAGCGCCCGGGCCAGACGGCAAAACCGTGATCTATTCCGCCAGCGGCACCCAAGCACGCGAACGTGCGGGGCCGTTTGACACCCCGCTCCTGTTCCTCGGCGCGCCGCTTTTGGCGTTCTTAACCGCGCTGGCGGCGCTCTATTCCTGGCCGGGCAAATGGGGCGCACGCCGCGAGCTAACGCGGCTGGAGCGTTTCGGCGCAGTGACTTTGGATTTCGCCGCACTCGGTTGGGCGCTTGGGCTGGGTTGGTTCTTCGTGACGCTGGCGGGCGCGGCCAGCGATGGCGGGGCGGCTTTGCTGTTTATCTATCCGGGGCCGTTTGCGGCGATCGGCTGGATCATCGCGCTTGCGGCGGCGTTTTCGCTTGTGGCTTGGGTCAGCGCGCCGGCTTTGATCGAGCGTAGCGCCTGGGGCTGGTGGCGGCGGATCAAACATGTCGGCGTATTGTGCGTGTTTACGCTGGCGGCTCTGGTGTGCTGGCGCATCGGACTGGTTGGCTTTACCCCAAGCTGACAGGCGCGCCACGCGCCGGCATCGCAGCGCGCCTGCTGCCAATTGCCCTATTGTCGGCCAGCCAAACTGTTTCCATCACCACACCGTTGCTGGGGTGGAGCAAACGGTGACGCAGAACCACAAAAAGCCAACGGACGACATCAGCCCGTGGACGCAAATCAGCCCTTGGGATCAGTGGACCCGCGCCTGGACGGCAACAGCCTGGGGCGGCGCCTCGCCGCTCGCGGCCTATCTGGCCTGGAGCGATTCGGCGCTAAGCTTCCCAGCGGCCCCCGCCGCCCAGGCCGCCGCCGCTTTTGACGCGCTCAACGATGCCAGCAAGCTCACCCGGACCGTCGTGACCGGCGCGCCCGCCATTGAGCCGGAGCAGACTGATCGACGCTTTTGCGATCCGGCCTGGAGCCAGCTGCCGTTCAGCTTGTACGCACAGGCCTTTTTGATGGCCGAGCATTGGGTCGACAAAATCATTCAGGCGACGCCTGGCGTCGATGCTCATCACCGCGCGCTGACCGCTTTTTTGGCGCGCCAGTTCATGGATATGGCCAGCCCCGCCAATGCGCCGGCGCTCAACCCGGAGGTCATCGCGCGCACCATCGCCACGCGCGGCGCCAATCTGGCTGACGGCATGGCCCGCTTTACCGCCGTCCTTGCCCGCTGGGGCGATTGTCGCATCGGGCTGCGCGACAGCGGCCTGCAGATCGGCCGTGACATTGCTACAACCCCCAGCGCGGTTATCGCCCGCACCGATCTGATGGAGTTGATCCAATATCGGCCGCGCACCGCCACGGCCCATGCTACGCCCGTGCTCATCGCCCCGGCCTGGATCATGAAATACTACATCCTGGATTTGTCGGCGCACAATTCGCTGATCGGTTGGCTGGTCGATCAGGGCTTTACGGTGTTTTGCATTTCGTGGCGCAATCCCGACGCCAGCTTCGCAGAAACCGGCTTTGACGCTGATCGCACGCAAGGGCTGCTCGCGGCGCTCGATGCGGTCACCGCTCTCACCGGCGCGCAGAGCGCCCATATTGTCGGCTATTGTCTGGGCGGCACTTTGGCCGCAATCGCCGCCGCCGCCATGGCCCGCGACGGCGACGCCCGGTTGGCCTCGCTGGCTCTGCTGGCCGCCCAGATCGATTTCTCGGAAGCCGGCGAACTGAGCTTGTTCATCGACGATCAGCAGCTTGCCACGCTCGATGCGGTGATGGCGATGAACGGCGTGCTCGCCGGCGCCCAGATGGCGGACGCATTCGCCTTGCTCGGCGCGCGTGATCTGATCTGGTCTAAGGCGGTGCGCGCCTATCTGCTCGACGAGGCGCCCAAAACCACCGATCTCATGGCCTGGAACAGCGATACAACGCGGACGCCGGCCCGTATGCATAGCGAGTATCTGCACGGCCTGTTTCAGCACAACGCTTTCGCCAATGGCCACTGGCGGGTAGACGGCCAGCCGGTCCAGCCAGCCGACATCCAGGCGCCGGTGTTTGCGGTGGGCACGCAGATCGATCACGTCGCGCCGTGGCGCTCGGTGTTCAAAATCCATCGCTTGAAAGATGCCGAAATCGCGTTTGTGCTCACCGCCGGCGGTCACAATGCCGGCATCATCAGCGAACCCGGCCACCGCAACCGTCATTACCAGATCGGCGTCCGCGCAGCTGGGGCGCCCGCCGTGGAGCCCGATGCCTGGCTGGCGGCCGCCGCCCAGGTTGAGGGGTCATGGTGGCCGGCTTGGGCCGATTGGCTGGCGCGCCATTCCGCTCCTCCGAAAAGTCCCCCGCCCCTCGGCGCTGCTCATTATCCCCCACTTGAGCCGGCGCCTGGCGCTTATGTATTGGAACCATAAACCGCTTAGCCGGCCTGAGGAACAGCCCATGACCGACCTCCCTCGCGGCCCGCTGGCCGGTGTGCGTGTGCTTGACCTGTCGCGGGTTTTGGCCGGACCCTATTGCACGACGCTGCTCTATGAGCTCGGTGCCGATATCCTGAAAATTGAACATCCCGGGGCCGGCGACGACACGCGCGCGTTTCCGCCGTTCCTGAATGGCGAAAGCGTCTATTTCGCTTCAATCAATCGCGGCAAGCGGTCCTTGGCGCTGGACTTTAAAAACGCCCAGGACCGCGAGGTGTTTGAAGAGCTGCTCGCCAAGGCCGATGTCCTGGTGGAGAATTTCCGCCCCGGCGCCATGGCCAAGCTCGGCTATGACTATGCCAGCCTGCAGCCGCGCTTCCCGGGCCTGCTCTATGTGTCCATCTCCGGCTTCGGCCATAGCGGGCCCTATCAGGATCTGCCGGCTTATGATTTGATCGTGCAGGCCCTGGGCGGCATGATTTCAATTAATGGACCGGAAGGCTCATCGGGTTTGCGGCTAGGCATTTCGCTGGGCGACCTGGCCGCCGGCGCCTTTGCCGCGATCGCGATCAATGCCGCACTCTATGAGCGGCGCGCCAGCGGCCAGGGGCGGTTCATCGATATCGCCATGCTCGACGTGCAAACCATGCTTCTGGAAAGCGCGCTGGTGCGCCAGTTCGCCACCGGCGAGGCGCAAACCCCAACCGGATCGCGCCATCCGGTCATCACGCCGTTTGATGTTTTTGACGCCGCCGATGGCCCAATCGCCATCGCCTGCGCCAACGATCATCTTTACCAACTGTTGTGCGCGGCGATCGGGCGCCCTGACCTGGCCAGCAGCGATGCGTTCAATTCCCTATTCGGCCGCTACGCCAATCAGGCGGCACTGAAGCAGCAGCTGACAAACACGCTGTCGACCAAGCCAGTCAGCGTCTGGGTGGACGCGCTGCGGGCGGCCGGCGTGCCGTGTGCGCCCATCCACACCATGCGCGAGGTCGTCGAAAACCCGCAATTGCAAGCGCGCGGCATGTTCGTGGAGGTCGACGATCCAGAAATGGGCCGGTTGAAAATGAGCGGCAACGCTTTGTGCATCTCCGGCTTCCCGCGGCCCATGACGCGCCCCCCGGCGCCAAATTTGGATGAAGCGCGCGCTGATATCATGGCCGAACTCGGCCGCGATCCCGAAGGGCGCAGGACGCGGATCAAGAGCGCGCCAAAGCATCCGGTCTGGTGAGCGCCCGCCGGCCGGGCATTTCGAGTTTGTCATCTGGTTGGAAAGCCCTTTGACCAGCACGATCATCTCAGCTGGGCAGATGCCCACAACGGCCGACTTCATTCGTCTATTTGGCGAAATCAGCCTTTGACATCCCCCGAAAGACAAGTGGAGCAAAGCGCGATGCGCGCCCATGGCTACCACCATTGTCAGACTGGCCGTGACCGCCAAGGCGCGGTTTTATGATCCGAACACGGACGAACGCGCCGCCTTGTGCGATCGACATTGAAGGATTGCAACCATGATCCAAGCTCTTCAGAAAAGCCCCACCGCGATCCGATCCTGGCGCGCCACGGTGCTGACAGCGGCGTGCCTTGCCGCACTGGCGTGGACGCCGGCCCATGCAAACCCGATCGAACTCACAGATATGGCGCTGGAAGAGGTCACCGCCGGCAGCTCCGCCGGCGCGGGCCTCGCGAATGGCCTGGCGATCGCGGCTGGCCGGTTCAACAGCGCGCGCACCAACATCGACGTAGTGGTCAGCGCCGACGGCAAGCGCACCATCGTGACCTCCAGCCAAACGGCCAATGCATTAGGTACAGACGGCGCGCTTGCAGCCGGCGGGGTCATGGTGACGCCAGGGTCTGTCACCGGCGCCTCCAGTGGCGCGGCAAGCTCCCAATCGGGAACCGCGCATTGCCTCATCCAAAATGTTACCGAAGATTGTCCGCCGATAGGTGTGGCGGCGTCAGCGAATCGGATCGCTGGCGCGGATGGCAGACGGGATCAGCATGGGCGCGAAGCGCGAGGTCGTAGCAGCGGTGGCGGAGCGGTATGCTCTCGCGGGGCGGCGCGAAAAGGGTCGAATACGCGATGAGCTGACGGCGGTGACGGGGTGGCGCCGCAAGCATGCCGTCCGGACGCTGTCCACAAGTCGGTCGTTGCGGTCGCAAGAGGCCGCGGCGCCAGGCGACCGGCCGGCAAGTGATGAAGCGCCAGCCGCCATAGCCTCGTCCGGCAAGCGTCAGCGCAAGTATGACGCCGTCCATGATTCACTGGTTGCTTTGTGGGAAGCCTCGGATCGCATCTGCGACAAGCGGCTCAAGGTGATGATCGCGTCATTGCTGCCGGCGCTGGAGCGACACGGTCGCCTGGCGCTGAGCGACGCGCATCGGGCGCTAATCAAGTCCGTGAGCGCTGCGACGATCGACCGAATGCTGGTCGACGTGAGGG
>JBEIHY010000101.1:0-11008 GCA_040381035.1 Hyphomonadaceae bacterium | reverse complement strand
GCAAGGACATGCTGTCGTGGCTCGACTGTCATACGGCGTGCTTCATTCGACTGGGTGGGGTTCCTGCGACGGTGCGCGTCGACAATGAAAAGACAGCGATCGCAGTGGGCGCCGGCGCCTGGGGTGCGATCAATCCGACCTGCCGGCGATATGCTCGCGTGCTCCATTTCCATGTCGATGCCTGTGCGCCGCGCCAGCCTCAGCAAAAGGCAAGATCGAGCGGCGCGCGCGGAAGGCGCCGCGTGTTACTCGAAAGGCGCAGCGATGTCGGCGATATCAGATGCAGAGAAGATCGCACTCGGTCGGGAAATGGCGCAAGCCTGAAAGGCGCTCGATTGGCGCAAGGTCGCCGATATGTTCGCACCCGATGGCGTGCTGCATTCGATGATGGTGGAGCCAATTGTCGGGCGCGAAGCTATCTTCAAGCGGATCAACGGTTTGGCTGATGGCCTCACCGCGATTACGCTGCAGATCAGGCATATGGGCGTGGTTGATGGCTTTCTGTTATGGAGCGCGTGGATGAGTTCGTCATCCGCGGCAAGGCAGGCTCTGCGCCGGTGGTGGGCGTGCTTGAGTTTGACGGGCGGCTGATCAAAATGTGGCGCGAATACTATGATCGCGCGCACTTGCTTAAAGCGATGGGATTGGTTGAAGATTTCGATAAATCAGCACTCTGAGGTGCGGGTGCGGGGATCGGCCTTGGCGCTGATCCCCGGGCGAGCGCTGGCGCGCGTCAGCGGCCAAATTCGCGCAGCATTGCCGATTTCGCGGAGTCCAGATACTCATCCAGTCGGGTGATCTTGCCGTTTTCGGCGCGCACAACGACGCAGGCGTCCATCGCCCATTTCGCGCCATTGGGTAGGGTGGCTTCAAGAACATGTTGCTGCAGGAAACCATCCTTTAGCGCTTCCCGGCGCTGAACCCGATAGTGCCGATCCGGTAATGTCTGGATAAACCAATCCAGCACTCGCATGTTTTGATCAACGGTTTGTTCGATCCCATCGGTATTGTGCCAAAGCTTGGCGTCCGGGGCGTAACAGGCGCGCACCGTTTCTGTGTCGCCGCGTTGAATGGCGCTGACAAAGCGTTCCGCCAGCTCAAGATGTTGTTCAGGCGTCATGGCGTTTCCTAGCGGCCGGTTGTAACCCGTTCGCCCGAAAACGAGCGGCGCATCTTCAGTTCATATCCATTGGGATCGCGCGCCAGGTTGGCGCGCACCTCGATGGCCATATAGTCGGTATCGACTTCATCGGCCTCGCGCGCGATCGCTTTCAAGCCGGCCATCGCGATGGTCGCGGGCGCTTCCTTGGCGCCTTCGACGTGGCTGGCCATACGCGTATCGACCGAGCCCACGATCAGCGCGATGACATTGGTGTTCTGCGGCGCAAGTTCGGCGCGCAGACAGGTCGACATGGCGCGGGCGGCGAACTTCGAAGGGCTGTAGCCGCCCATGCCGGGAATAGCCACGATCCCGCCGGCCGACAGCACATTGACAACCGCGCCTTTAGGATGGCGCGCAAGAACCGGTGCAAACGCGCGGGTCATGGCCAGCGGGCCGAAACAATTGATCTCCACTTCCGCGCGGGCGGCCTCAAGATTGGGCGCTTTCATCAAGGTTTGCATTGCGAACTGGCCTGCATTGTTGACCAGGATGTTGACATCTTGGCAGCGCGCGGCGGCGGCCGCGACCTGGGCTGGATCGCTCACGTCTAGCTCGATCGCTGTGGCCGCGCCGCGGGTCTCGGAAATCAACGCTTCGGCATTGGCGATTGTGCGTGTGCCGACATAAACATGCCGGACGCCAGCCTCCAGAAAGGCGCGCACAAAGGCTTCGCCGATGCCGCGATTGCCGCCCGTTACAAACGCCACACTGTCCCGGATTTGCATGCGGTGTTCTTATTGCGAAGCGGGTCAGTCTTTCGGGCGATAACCGTTGCGGATGAATTGCCGATCGGCCCAGACGGCGTGGGTGCCGCTGCTGATCTTGTGCGGCAGGGCGATGCGCACCACCGGCCCGTCCTCAAATCGCTTGCAGTCAATCAGAATGCATTCCGATGTGCCGGCGGTTTCATCAATGATGAAGCTGACCAGATAGCCGTCGTCTTCGTCTTTGGCGTTGATCCGCGGCGCGAAGGGGGCCTCGCTGGCGAAACGCCCTTCAGGCAGGTCGACCCGCCAGGATTGGCCAGTGTGCAAGTCGTGCTTTACAAAGCCGTTGAACAGAAACCAGCCCGGCTTGGTTGTTGTGCTGTAGGCGTAGCGATAGGGTTTGCCATTATAGCGTTGATTGATCATGCCGAACTCAAGAATGCGGTCATCCATGTGATGTTCGCGCGTCTTGCCGGTTTGCAGATTGAACCGCCAGCGATGCAGCTTCGGCTTGAAGCTGTGCTCGTCGACATAAGCCATCATATGGCCGAAACCGTCTGGCGCGTCGGCCAGCGGGCGCGGGCAGGGATCTTCCTGAAAGTAGCCGTCCATGATGATCTCATCGCCGTCTTCATAAGCGTTCAGGAAGTGCAGCACATAAGTGGGATCGGCCTCAAACCAGCGGATGTCTTCGGTGGCGCCATAGCGCGGCACGATCGCGAAGCGTGATTTCAACCCATCATGCATCCGCACCGCGTGAATGCCGCGCTTGAGGAGCTGTTCGTCCCAAAACACCGGCAGGTCATTGAGGATCGAGTAATTGGTGGTGAAAATCATGTCATGCGGCAGCCGCGGGCCGGGCAATGGCACGGGGATATAGTGGGCAATCTTGCCGTGTCGATCGACAACCCCGTAATGCATGAACGGTGCGTGCTTGGAGTAGTTGAAAAACAGCAGCTCACCCGTCGTTTCATCGACCTTCGGGTGGGCTGAAACGCCGTCGAGCGGCCCCCAACTTGCCACGCCGTCTTGAGCCAGCGTGTCAGGATCCAGCCAATAGGCTTCGCCGCATTGATAGAAGGTCGAAACGATTCGCCCGCCATGCACCACGACATCTGTGCTGGAGGCGTCCTTCAGCCCGCCATGGGCGCCCGTGCCCGGCCGCAGCGATACGCCTGGCCCGTCCATCAGCCCGCCCCACAAGGCCTGCCCGGCGACCTGTTCGGCGATGAATTCGCGGGTGCGCACAAAGCGGTTGCGGTAATTTGCCGTACCGTTCTGAAAGCTGATACGGTGCAACATTCCGTCACCATCGAACGGGTGATAGCGACCGAGCGGCTGATGCACCGGGTTTTCGGTGTTGCGGATATAAATGCCATCAATATCGGTGGGGATCGCGCCTTCCAGAATGGTCAGGTCCGTGGCGTCCACCTCTTCATGGAGCGGCGTCCAGGCCCCGTTGAGATAGGGGTGGTTGCTCGGTTGAAGTGAGGTTTTGACCGGTGGCAGTTTGGAAATCAGCATGGGCGTCCAACTTTGTGCGCTTCGGGTTGCAATCGAACCGCACTATGGCGAGACTAGCATTGCGGTCTTTTTGTGCAAGCGATAGTCTGGGCTGTGTGCGGCAGCCCTTTGCCAGGGTCCAGCGACCAGCCGACCACCCTTCAATCGACCCGTTCCAGCACCATGGCGGCGCCCACGCCGACCCCGCCCGTAGCCGCCACCAGCCCGGTTTCGGCGTTTAGCTGCCGCATGTCGTCGAGCAGTGCGCCGGCCAAGATCGCGCCGGTCGCACCCATCGGATGGCCCATGGCGAGATGGCCGCCATTTGGGTTCACCCGCGCCATGTCGGGGCCATAGCGCTGCTCGAAAATCACGGAAACCGCCGCGAACGCTTCCATGAATTCGATCGCGCCGATCTGATCGAGCGTCAGCCCCGCCCGCTTCAAGGCAAGCTCCATTGCGCTGAAGCCGGCGGTCAGTTGCAGCACCGGGTCGGCGCTGGTCTCCGCGATCGCCCGGATGCGCGCGCGCGGCTGCAAACCAAAGCGGCGCCCGGTTTCGCGCGTGCCGACAACCAGCAGCGCAGCGCCGTCCGAAATTGGCGGACAATGCGCGATGGTGTGCAGATGGCGCACTGCCTGAAGCTCGGGCTTGTGGGCCAACACGATGGCGTCAAAGCCCTGCGCGCCCGGCGCGGCAAACACCGGCCCAAGCCGGGCGAGTGCCGCGCCATTGCCGAAGTCGCGGATGTTTTCGTCATGCGCCAAAGCAACCGCGCCATTCTCGTCTGTAATGGCGATCACGCGGTGCGCGAACTTGCCCGCCGCCCACGCGGCCGCAGCGCGTTGGTGCGAGCGCAGCACGGCGGCGTCCAGATCGGCCTGCTCCAGGCCTGCGCGCGTCGCCAAAAGGTCGGCCGCGACGCCGACCGGCGCCCACCCCATCGCCCCCGCCAGCGCCATGTCGGTATAATAGTCCGCGTCGTCGCCCAGGAACGTCACTTGCGACATGCTTTCCACGCCGCCGGCCAAGGCCCAATCCACTTGCCCGGATTGCACGCGCCGCGCCGCGTCGGCGAGCGCTGTCAGACCCGAGATGCAAAAGGTGTTGTTGGTCATGCAGGCGACGGTTTCAGGCAGGCCGGCCCGAATGCGCGATGTCAGCGCGAGATGCCCGCCTTGCACACTGGTTTGTGTCACGCAGCCCAGACTGAAATGTTCAAGCGCCTGCACGGCGTCGTGCCCGAGCCGGGCGCGCAGCGCCGCGACAAGTTGGGCGACGAGGCGCGCCGGCGTCACCCCCGCCAAGGACCCATCCGGTTTGCCTTTGCCGCGCGGCGTGCGGACGGCGTCGAAGATGTAAACGGACATGTCCAGGCTCCACCAGCAACTTCAATCAGGCTTGGCGGTGGTTGTAAACGCGCCACGTCGTCGTGGCAGCGTCGCGTTACCCTTATTGCTTGCGTAAAGATACGCAAGCTGGGAGAGTGGCGTGAGAATGAAGAAGAGTCTCGGACGCCTTCGTGCAGCAAACCGTCGGGGCGCGTGATCCAGAACCCCTCGCCGCGGCGCACCCGTGGCCTTCGCCGATGCGTGCGTGGGCCCGGTGCTGGTCTTGCTGGCGGCTTATGCGCTGGCCTTCGTGGACCGCCAGTTTCTCACCCTGTTGGTGGCGCCAATCAAACGCGATCTGGCCATCACCGATTCGCTATTCAGCCTGTTGAGTGGTTTGGCGTTCACGCTGTTCTACACGGTTATGGGCGTGCCGTTCGGGTGGCTGGCCGATCGCAGCTCACGGCGCAATCTGATCACCGTCAGCATCGTTTTCTGGAGCGCCATGACCGCCGTTTGCGGCATGGCCAACAGCTTCCTGACGCTGTTTTGGGCCCGCATCGGGGTTGGCGTGGGCGCGGCCGGCTTGTCGCCGGCCGCGTATTCCATGATCGCCGACAGCTTTCCGCCCGCCAAACGCTCGCGCGCTTTGAGTGTCTATGCCGTTGGCGCCATTACCGGGGTGGGGTTGGCGCTGATCATTGGCGGGGCTGTGGTAAAATGGGTGCTGACGGCCCTGCCCGTCGCGCTGCCCATTCTGGGCGAGTTGCGCACTTGGCAATTGGCGTTGCTGATCGTGGCGCTTCCCGGTCCGTTGCTGGCGCTGCTCATGCTGGCTTTTGCTGGAGCCGCAACGGCAAGAAGTCGCGCCAACCCAGGCGAGCGGATCGAGTGATCTGGCGCTGTTTGTACGCCAGCGCTGGCGGCTGTTTTTGCTTTTGGCGATGGGTTATTCGCTGATCGGGGCGCCAATCGCGGCCTATTTGACCTGGACGCCGGCCTTCATGATCCGCGTCCAAGGCTGGGACATCTCCACGGTCGGAACCGTCTATGGCGTGGTTCTGTTGCTCTTCAACACGTTGGGAATCTTGTTGGGCGGGTGGCTGGCCGATCCCCAAATGCCAAAGGGCAGAAAGGCGCCGCACTGGTCGTCTCGATCGCCGGCAGCGCCTTGGCTTTGCCGTTAGCGATTGCGGCGCCGTTCGCGCCCGGGCCGTGGCTAGCCATGGCGTGTATCGCCGTGATGTCGTTTGCGTTTGGGATCGCCCAAGGACTGCCGGCGGCGAGCATTCAAGCGATCGCGCCCAATCAGTTGCGGGCGCGGATGATGGCGGTCTATTTCCTGATCGGTCATATCATCGCCGCCACTGTCGGACCGACGGGCGTTGCCATGATCAGCGATCTCGTGCTGCGCGATTCCGCCAAGATCGGCGTGGCCATCACATTGCTCACCTTGGCGGTGTTGCCGCTTGGGCTGTTGTCGTTGTGGGTCGCGCGTAGCGGCTTTCTGCGCCTGGCCGGGGCAGATTTGGCCGCACCCGGCCATCAATAGCAGCGAACGGAGCGTCGGCTGGGGGGCGCCCGGCTTCGTCGCCACCGAATCTCAAGCGGCCATTGGCCTGGCGGCGGTGAGGGCGCGCGCCATTTCGAGCGCCTTGATCCAAAACCGTGAAGCGCGCGCCACTGTGGCGGCGCGGCGAAACACCGCGTGCGCGATTGACCGAGAGGGCGATGCGGCGACCTGGCCTTGCGCCGGCGCGTTTGGGTCGGCACAACAGGCCACATTTTGGAGCGCGCCGATGATCCTCAAAGCCGCCGCCGTCGGCCTTATCCTCTGGGCGGCCGCCACCGCCTTGTTTCGCTTTGCCGGGCATTTCTTTTTTGTGCCCGACAGCGCGATCTTGACGCTGGTGTTTTCACTGTCAGTGCCGCTGGTGGCGCTGGTGACCTTTCTGGTTCTGATGTGGCTCGGCGAGGATCCGTCCGACCGCGCCGAAACCGCGATTGCCTTGGCCATGCCTGGCATGTTGATCGATGTTTGGATCGTCAACAATTACGATACGATTTTCCCTAATCTCGATCCCATGTTGGGCCAGACCTTCGGCGCCTTCATGTTGCTTGGCTACGCCACAATGATCATCACCGGGCTTTTCCTCACCCGCATGGCGCCAAAAGATGAGCAGCTCTGATGTGGACGCGGCGCGCAACGATTGCTTCGGGCCTGGCTGCAGTCGGATGTGCGTCTGTGGCTGAATCGCCGGTGCGGATCGCGCGCCCGCTGGTCATCGCGCATCGCGGCGCAAGCGGCTATCGGCCCGAGCACACGCGCGCGGCTTATCGCCTGGCCATCGCTCAGGGCGCCGACTTCATTGAGCCCGATCTGGTGGTGAGCAAGGACGGCGTGTTGTTTGCCCGTCACGAAAATGAAATCAGCGAAACCACCGATATCGCGGCCCGGCCAGAATTTGCCGCCTACCGCACCACCAAAGAGATCGACGCCAAGCCGGTGAGTGGCTGGTTCACCGAAGACTTAACGGCCGCGGAGTTGAAAACCCTGCGCTGCCGCGAACGCTTGCCGCAGCTGCGGCCGGGCAATGCTGCGTTTGACGGCCAAGAGGCGATCCCGACATTTGATGAGGTCTGTGCGCTCGCTGCCGCCGAATCCAAGCGTCTCGGCCGCACCATCGGCGTTTATCCCGAAACCAAGCATCCCAGCTATTTTGCTTCGATCGGCTTGAGTTTCGATCAACCTTTGCTGGGCGCCTTGAGGCGTCATGATCTCGACCGCGCCGACGCGCCGGTGTTTGTGCAGAGCTTCGAGACCGGCAATCTGAAACGTCTGGCGCGACTGACGCGCGCGCCCTTGATTCAGTTATTGGCCGAAGACGGCATGCCGTTCGATCATCTGCACACATCGATGGGGCTCACCTATGGCGCGATGGTGCGGGGCGACGGCCTGCGCCTCATCGCCACTTACGCCGCCGGCATTGGGCCGCAAAAGACCATGATCGTTCCGCGCGACGGCGCCGGCCGCGCCATGCCGGCAACCGATCTTGTCGCGCGCGCGCACGATGTCGGCCTGAAGGTTCATCCCTGGACCTTCCGTAATGAGAATTTCTTTCTGCCCGCCGATCTGCGCCGCGGCGACGCCACCGCGCCGGACTTTCAACGTTTGCCCGGCGATGGGCTGGCCGAGCTGAAGCAATTCTTCGCGCTGGGCGTGGATGGGGTGTTTGCCGATTTTCCGGATATGGCGGTTGCCGCACGCGGCCGGTGAGATGGATTGCCGATGACCCAAGATGTTCTGACCCGCATAGAAGGCCAGGTTGGCGTCATCACGCTCAATCGGCCCGATGCGCTGCATGCACTCACCACGCCGATGTGTGACGCGATGATTGCCGCGTTGCTGGTTTGGCGCGCCGATCCTGCCGTCACGGTCGTGCTGGTCGATCATGCGCCGGGCACGCGCGGCTTTTGCGCCGGCGGCGATATTCGCATGCTGGCCGAAAGCGGCGCCAAAGACGGCTGGGAAGCGCGGCGGTTTTTCCACACCGAGTATCGCCTCAATCATCTCATCCAGAGCTACCCGAAGCCCTATGTGGCGCTGATGGATGGCGTCACCATGGGCGGCGGTGTCGGATTATCCGTACACGGACAATTCCGCATTGCCACCGACAAGACGACTTTTGCCATGCCTGAAACCGGCATTGGCTTGTTCCCCGATGTCGGCGGCGGCTGGTTCCTGCCGCGCCTGCCGGAGCCGGAATTGGGAACCTGGCTGGCGCTCACCGGCGCGCGCCTGAAGGGGCAAGAGTGTGTCACTGCCGGCATCGCCACGCACTTCATGCCGGGGGAGCTGCTTGGCGCGGTGCGCGCGCAGATTGCGGGCGCGGCCCTTACCCATGATCCCGCCAAAGCGCTGCGCTCGGGCTTGGATGCGTTGTGCGAAGCCGCGCGCAAGCAAATCGTCCCGGTGTCAGGCGGGCTCCGGCCTCTGTTTGGCTTCGATGCGGTCGAGGACATTTTCGCAGCCCTCGAAGCCAGCCCGGAAGACTGGCCGCGCCAGCAATTGGAGATACTGAAAACCAAATCGCCACAGACTTTGAAGGTGGCGCTGCGCCAACTGCGCCAGGGCGCCCAGTGCCAGACCTTCGCGGACAATATGAAGATGGAATACCGTATCGGCGCGCGGGTGGTGGCGCTGCACGATTTTCGGGAAGGCGTGCGCGCAGTGATCGTCGACAAGGACAATGCGCCGAACTGGTCGCCTGCGGACTTGGCCGGCGTCATTCCGGCCATGCTCGATGACATTTTCGCTGACCTGCCCGCGGACGAGGAATGGACCCCATTGAGCTGAGGCGCCAGGCATATGGCATGATCCGGTGATGGAAAGGCGCGGCGCTAATCCGCCGCTCACGTCCATGGAGAACAGCGAATGGCGAGGCGCCCGTCGGCCTGCCACTGCCAGCAATCGCAGCCATATGCCGGGCTTGAAGGTTGATCCGTGGGGCGGTGCTGCGTTGCCGCGGTCGTGAATCTATCCGAGCGGTGCTTTGCCCTCTCACATGGCGTCGATGACCTGGCCCGATCTTCATCTTGCCCCTGCAATCCTGACAATGCTGAGCCTGTGGTTCGACGCCGGGTTTCGCGGCGTGCGCGAGGCTGCGTCGCTGGTGGAGCAGAGCCATTTCGTCTGGGCACTGATGATAATCAAACGCATCAGCGCGATCCTGCGCCATTCGTTCGTGCTGCTCGCGGTGCGCTTGGAGATCAAAGTGCGCCGCGCCAAATCACCCCCACCCCTAACCCCGCCCTCCTCCACCCCTGTGTCGGGAGGAAGCCGGGAGGTTGGGGTGCGGCGTCGAGTGCTCCGCGAGTACAGGACAGGAGCGGCGACGGCCGGGCGCTCGATGCGGGCTTGCACGCCGCCGCTCGGCGTTTTCCGCTGTGGGCGCAGGTTCCGTTATCAGGCCGTTTCCGATGTTCGCGCGCCGCGCAAAGCATAGGATCCAGGCTTGCGACACTTGGCGTTTCTCAAAAGCCCGGATCCCGGGCTCGGCCTATGGCCGCCCCGGGATGACGGCGGGGCTGAAAAAAAGCCTGGAGCGCAAACGCGCAGCCCGCCGCGCGGCGCAACCCGATGCCCTTTGTCCGCTCCCTGGCGCGCACGCTGCGCTCCGACGTGATCGTGCTCAAACCCATCGTGCCGCGCACATTGCCCAGAGTCTCAGAACGCGACTGCTGGGGCGAGCGTATGAGCGCCGCCGAAGAAACGCGATTTGCGCTCGGCGCATTTTGGCGGCGCCGGCGCTACAGCTCGTGAATAGGCCGCCACTTGAGATAAGACCAACTTAGCCCGGGTTGCTTAGCGGCGTTCGGGCGTGGCTGGGTAGCGCGCGCGAAGCGGTTCAACGATCAGGGCCATGCGCGGCGTCAACGCGGCCGAGGTCTCGGGGACGCCGTGTTCATAAATCCATGCTTCCCGCAAAGCTGCGTAATAGATGTCGGTCAGAACGCGCAATTCCACGCTCAGATCGGTATCGACAGGTGCGCCGACATAGGCCGACAGCACCTTTTGGAAAAGCGCCACGCGCGGCGCTAGCACATCTTGGAAGCGCTGCTCATGGCGTTTTGACCACCACCAGCTTTGCGATAACAAATCCCGCCCGACATGGGCATGGCGGAAATCACGCTCCAACACGATATTGATCATCGCATCGAAGCTCATGTGATCGAGCTGCAAAGTGGTCAGATTGGCGATCTGATCGTCGCTGTTGCGCGCCATGCGCCGCAACGAGG
The DNA here is from genome assembly GCA_040381035.1 of Hyphomonadaceae bacterium. GTDB lineage: Bacteria > Pseudomonadota > Alphaproteobacteria > Caulobacterales > Aquidulcibacteraceae > REEB506. Next base: position 506 of record JBEIHY010000101.1, on the reverse strand, counting down.
CTTCAAAGACCAATTCGTCCTTGCCGCCAAAATACTGGACGATCAGCGAAGCCGACACCCCAACCTGGGCGGCGATGTCGCGCAGCTGGATGTTGCGCGAAGATTGCGTTTCCAGCGCGGCCTCGGCCGCTTCCAGGATGCGTTCGCGCGTGTCTTGACTGGTTCTGGCCAAGGTCCTCTGCGTCCTTCGCATGTTTCATGGAGCCGATCCGACTCGGTTTACCGACTGAACGGATCATATATATTATATCTTACGTTGCGATCAGTGCAACAGATGAAGATGGCTTCTGTCATTTTTCTTTCTGGTTTAGAGCCGCTTAACCAGGACTTGTGTTGTGTCCGGCGTATCTTTGGCTAGACTGTCGCCTAGTGTTCCGGTTCTGACATTTGCTACCGCTTGCCACAGACGCCGAGCAAATGTCAGAACCATAAGGAACACTAGAAAAATCCAAGCTCTAGTGTAGCTGATGCATCTAACGTTTGGTCGCGCGCTTTGGCTCAAACGG
>JBEIHY010000100.1:0-11047 GCA_040381035.1 Hyphomonadaceae bacterium | reverse complement strand
GATCCGATGATGCCTGATGCCGGCCGTCAGCGTCTCGCCACTTGCGCGAATAATCTTGATGCGCACCGGCGGCTTGGTCGGCGCCCACGCCTTCGATGGCATCAGTATCCAGACCGCGTGCGGCGTCTGCGTGGTGAGGGTATGGAATTGCAGCGCCGACAGCAGTGCAGCAATGCCCGCTGGCACTGTCTTGGCGGCTTCGGCGAGGCTGTGTTCGGCCGAGTATTCGGCGTCGGCCAGTTGATACAGGCCGCGTGAAGGCTGGATCAGTACGCCCTGCTCGACAAGGCGACGGAGAGCCATCCGGGAAATGCCGGCCTCAACAAACTCCAGCGCCCGCGCCACGCCTTCGGCGTGGAGAAGCGCAATCGCGCGATCTTTGGACGATGAAAGGGGCACACCCGATGTTACTCTTACGAGGCCTTCGTCTGCAGGTGCCTTGTTTTTGTAACGCCGGCGGACCTATGGCCGACCGGGTTAGACCGCTCGCTCTTGAGCGTCGGCTGTTGGGTGCGGCGATGTTAGAATTTCACCCAGGGGAATCGCCTCAGGTTAACGCTGGCTTCTGAAGGACGAGGCTTAGCGCCGTCCGTTTGCGTTCATGACCCGCATGATCCCAGACATTGGAACGGCTACCGAGGAAAACAGGACCGTCGCCATCGCGCCGGGCAAGATCGGCGCGGCGCAGCCCCTGTCCAAAAGGAGCTTGGTCTCAGCGATACCCAGCTGGGCTTGATGCGCGGGCTCTCTGCCACCGCCAGGCGGTCGCCCGACGGGGCCGCTTCAAGGCTGGTTTCGCTCGAGATCAACAATCGCGAAATCAACAAACTCGAAAATGGTCCAAGCGTTGTGCGCTTCGCCACCGAGACATCAGCGTCCTCGTTCGCCGGGCCGGTACCGGCGCGCAATGTGTGGGGCAAGCTCGTCGGGATAGAAGTAGACCGGGCGCAGGTCGCCGCGTGTGTAGCGATCGCCTTGGTCGAAGAAGTGCGCAGACGTCGGATCGCCGCTCTGGCCGCCGGCATTTATGGCGATGGCGCGCACCCGCGGGCCAAACTCGACCACGGCGACGAAGCTGTTGCCGCTATCGCCATAATAGCGTTTTGTCCCCGGGCGCGGCGTCGTCACGAAGGCCGGCAGGGCGCCCCAGCGTTGGCTCGTGAAGGCGATCGGCAGGCTGGGGGCGGCGTCGTCATAGCGCTGTGCGATGTTTGGCGTGAGGCGCTGGTAGCGATTGATCTCGCCCCAGGGTGTGCGCCATGTCCCGTAGTCTCGCTCCATGCGGTCGACGACGCTGGCCAATATCTGCAATTGCTGCGCTTCGGGGATGTCGCGCCCGACCTTCAGGAAGATCGCATTCGGGCGGCCTGGCAAGCGCGGCTCCATCGCACGCCAGATTTCGTCGCCCCAGAGCTGGCCCAGCGACATCGCCACCGACGACGTCGACGTGCGGAAGTCCCAGCGCCGCAGCGTTTCGATCGGCGCGGCAAGCCGCGCCTTCAGCGGATCGCTGGCCGGCGTTTCGTCGTAGGCCGCAACAAGGGCTGGGATCAGGGCGGCGAACACCGGCTGGTAGGTGTCGTAGGCCGCCTCGCCCAGCGTTTGGAGGGTGAAGTCGCGACGGTTGGAAAGCAGGCGCAGGGCCTGCAGTCCGCGCGGGTTCTCTCCGGCCGCGTCCATGTAGCGCGGATAGTCCCCAGCCTTCGGGCTTGCCTCGCCGGCAGCGGAATAGACCCAATTATTGGTGTTGAACACAAACCCGGTGGCGGGATTGACGATGCGGGGAATGTCTTGGGCGCGATGTGGCCCTTGCCAGGCTTGCCCGGGATCTGATCCGTCGACGGGCTTGGTATAATCGAGCACCGGGTTTCGCTTGGCGATGAAGTGCGGCATGTCGAGCGCGATGACGCCGTCGGCGTCGGCAAAGATCGTATTGTTGGACGAGTTGGCCTGGAGCGCGGCAACCTTCTCGAATTCAGCATAGGAGCCCACCTTGGTGCGCAGGAACGATTGCTGCAGCGCCTCAACCGGGCGGTTCATCATCGCGAAGCTGATCCAGCGCTCCTCACCCACGCCTGCGCCGGCCTGGCGCGCAATGACGGGGCCGTTGGGCGTGCGGTAGATCGTGAAGGTGCGCGCGCCGCCGCGCGGGCCAGCGACGGTGCGAAAAGGGATGGTGACGGTTTCGGTCGCCACAGCCATTGGCCGTCCGCCGATATCTGTGACGTAACGGCCGTTGCGCACCTTAACCTTCTCAACGAAGCGCGACACGCGCACGACGCCGCTGGTGGTGTGCATCCAGCCGGCCCGATCGTTGAAGCCTTGATAGACAAAGAACTGGCCCCAAGTGCTGGCCCCATAGGCGTTCAGTCCCTCCGCGCTCGTCACATGCGCCTCGGAGCGGAAATAAAGGCTCGTGTGCGGATTGATCAGGAGCAGCGGGTGTCCGTTCTTGGTGTTTGCCGGTGCGATCGCGATGCCGTTTGAGCCCTGTTCGGACAGTTCGAGCGCGGACGCCGCCGCCGCCTTGCTGGCGCGCGGCGCATTCGGCTCGTAGAAATGGCGCAGGTCGTCGAGGTCGATGGCTTCGATGTCGCCGCCGATAGAGCCCTCTGTGAAGGCAAGCGTCATCCATGGCTCAAAGCGCGTGATGACTTGCGGCTGCACATGCGGGTGGGTCGCAAGGTAGAAATTGAGCCCCTCGGCCCAGGCCTCGGCGAGCGTCTTCAGCCAAAGCGGGCAGGTCTTGTAGAGCGCCTTGAGGCGATCCTCACCATTGTACATGCGCGCGCGCAGATCCGCCCACACCGCGCGCTCGCCGTCGATTTCCGCCCGGCGACCAAGCGCTGCGACGTAGTTCATCTCGACGCGGTGGAAGTCGTCCTCAGCCTGCGCGTACATCATTCCGAACACGGCGTCGGCGTCGGTCTTGCCGGAGATATGGGCGATGCCCCAATTGTCGCGGGCGATCTCCACGCGTTGCGCGCGCGCGGCTGCGTTGCTCTCTTTGGCCAGGCTGGGTGTTGAGGTCAGGGCCGCCAGCGCACAGGCGAGCATCGCCAAGGTCCGTCGCATCCGTCGCATCCGTCGTCTCCTGATTGGTTTGCGGCGGGTCTAGCGGGGGCGCGTCGGGCGGTCCACCAGAATGCTGGCTGCACATGCCGGTTCTTTGCTGTGCGCCGCCCGCGCGTCGTGATACTGGCTGGGCGCCCTTTGCTTGGACGACGGTGTCTCGACCAAGTTTTCCCAACCAAGCGGCGCCGGCCGGGTCATCGGATAAGGCCATGCTCCGGCGGCGTTCTTCCCCAATAAGCGGATCATCATGGCAAGTGCGGATCATCAAGCCATTGGTCCTATGGGGCGCGCGCTCGGGCGTTTTTGGTCGTTTGCCGTCACGTCTTGACTGAACGCTTTGCCGGCATGGGCCATAAGAGGCCGCGCGCGGCGCGCGCGCGGTGGTCATCGCCGGCCCCTGGCGCGGGTTTTGGCGCACCATGCAGCGCAATCGGTGGCCCTTGAGCGTTCCCCAAAAACGGGTTTTTGGCGAACTCATCTCCATCGGCGCGATCGCTGCGCGGCTGCGACAATCGCTGCGCCGTCTGGGCGCCAATCGCGCTGGACGCAACCCGGATTTCCGGTTCAAGTGAAGGCGATTGGACCGCGTGCGGGCGCGTGACGACGTGAAGGAGCGTCGGCGCTTGCGCGCCGCTTTGGGGGCAACGGAGACGGCGATGCGTCTGCAGATGCTGAAATTCTGCGCGGCAGCGCTTGTTTCGACCTTGCTCGCGGCCTGCGCTGGCGGCGGCGCAGGGGGCGCGGTTCTTTCTCCGATTGACGCGTCGCCGCCGCCGCCGTCGCCGCCACCGCCGCCACCGCCGCCGCCGCCGCCACCATCACCGCCGACCCGCCCGCCCCCGGTGGCGTTTCCCGCTGGCGCGACGCCATCGACCAGTTCGGCGGAATATCGCGCCAATTGGGGCGTTGGCGGCGTCAAGGCCGAAGCCGGCTGGACGCGGGGCGCGACGGGGGCGGGTGTCGTTGTGGCGATCATTGACGATGGCATGATTCCCAGCGAGCCCGAGATCGCCGGGCGACTTCATCCGGCCTCGATAGACATTGTGGACACCCGCAACCAGCTGACTGGCGCGGGCACGCATGGCACAGAACTCGCGGGTTTCATCGCCGGCGCCTTCAATGGCGTCTCCACGGTCGGCGTCGCTTATGACGCAACGATCCTGGCGGTGCGCGCCGACGACCCGAATTGCACAAGCACGAACTGCAGTTTCTTGAACAGCGATCTTGCCCGTGCGGTCGATTATGCCGCCGCGCAGGGCGCAAAGATCATCAACTTGTCTTTAGGCTCTGCAGGGGTGAGTTCGCAGGCGTTTCGCGCCGCGCTGGCGCGCGCCACCGCCGCCGGCGTGATTGTCGTCAATTCCGCCGGCAATGATGGCCCGACCGCGCCGGACGTGAATTATCCCGGGCGGTTCGCGAGCGATTTGACGGTTTCCAACGGCCTCATTCTCACCGTCGGGGCGATCGGGCCGAGCGGCGCCTTGGCGACGTTTTCCAATATCGCGGGACCATCGCAGAATTGGTATGTCGTTGCGCCGGGCGATCAGGTCTTCACGGTCGATTCCGGCGCTCCAGGCGCGACCGACCCGGCCTTCCAGACCTGCTTTGAGGACTTCACCTGCCGCATGCAGGGGACGTCTTATTCGGCGCCGCATGTCGTCGGGGCGCTCGCGCTCTTGCGGCAAGCCTTTCCCGCGCTGAGCCCGCAACAACTTGTTCAACTTGTCTTGCGCTCGGCCGACGATCGCGGCGATCCTGGCATTGATGCGGTCTGGGGGCGGGGGCAGGTGAATGTGGAGCGCGCGTTCGGGCCGATCGGCCCGCTCTCCGCGCCACTGGCGGGGGCCGCCGGCAGTGCGGCTGTGGGGGCCAATCTCGGCGCAACGGGTCCGGCTTTTGGCAATGCGTTCGCGCGCCCCGGTGTGTGGACGACGGTTGCCTTCGATGAGTTCGGTCGAACCTTCTCGGTCGATCTCGGCTCTGGCTGGCGTGCTGTTGACGCGCCTGGCGTCGCCGACGCCGCCGCCCCGCTGTTGTGGCGTTCGGCGTCTGACCCGCATGGATTTTCCTACACTGTCTCTGCCGGTGAGGTGCAACACCCGTTCGGCGCGCTTGAGGCGATGCGGCGAGATGAGCGCCGCGATACTTCAAGCGGCGCGTTTCGCATTGAGGCGCCGCTGGCGCCTGGCTGGTCTGTGGCTGTCTCGGGACGCACGCCTGCGCTTATTGGTCGATTGGGGCCGCTCGGCGAAGGCGTGAGCCGCCTTGCCGCGTCAGGGTCAGCGCTTGCGGTTCAGCGCCAGGCGGGGCGTTTGGGAACGTTTGCCTTGGCAACCCAATCCGGCGGCGCGGCGCCCTGGGCCGGTGCTGCGGCGGGAAAAACCGATGCGACGATCGCAAAGTGGCTGTTTGCGCGGGGCCCGGTCGAATTTGGCTTGGCGCGCGCGGATGTGCGCGAGCAGGGGCGCGCCCTTGGCCTTGCGCTGGCGCAGCGGGCAGGCGGGGCCATGGATGCGCGCACGGTTGCGCACGAAGTCACGATCGCGCTTGCCCCGACGCCGCGCTTGCGTCTGGAGGCGCGCGGCGAGACGGGGACTGCGCGCATTGCGGGCGGTCCGGCTTGGCTGCAAGCGGCCGGCGATCTGGCCACCAGCGCTGGCCGTGTGACGCTGAGCTATCAGCTTGCCGCGGCGCGAAATGTTCCGGGCCTCGCGACCCTCACTTTGTCGCAGCCGCTGCGGGTCGAGGCGGGCGGGTTTACGGCGCTTCTGCCGGATTCGGATGCCTGGGGAAGGGCCCATCTGCGCATGGTCGAGCGTTCGATCTCGGCCGTTCCCGACGGGCGCGAACTGGAGCTGCGGGCTGGCTATACCGCATGGTCGGGCGATCGGCTGGCCGCCGACGCCGCCCTCGCCGTTCGCCGCGATCCCGGTCACCGGGCCGGCGCGCCCGCTGAAGCCTACGCCCGGATTGGTTTGCGCATCGCCTTCTAGCGCTCAATTCGGGCAGGCTCTGAACGCGCAGAGAGCCGTTTCAATCCGGCTGCTGCAGGGGCGCCATCCGGCGAGACGTTGAACGCATGGCCGCATGCAAAATGGCGCCGAAGTTTGTCTGCCGATCGCTGCGGCAGCGCCATCTCTTTTTCGCATCGCAGGGCCTGCGGCGCGCCTTTGTCGGTCCGCAGTCAGATCGCCCATCCTGACCCCTTGCAGGCGTTCTTCACGCATCTCGCGAAGGCGCATGTGATCTTCCAGAACCCGGCCTCCGCGCTTGAACGCCGTCGCAGCGGCCGGCGTCTGCCGGGCACAATCCTGACGGCGCCGGACGTCGAGCCGGTGATGGCGCGGCCGGATGTGGGCCATCCGATCGGCCTGCGCGACCGCGCGATGTTGGAGACGCTCTATTCCACCGGCGTGTGTCCGCCAGGAGCTGATCGATCTCAAGCTCTATGATCTCGATGCCGCGCGCGGCGTGATTTTGGTGCGCGAAGGTCGACTTTCAAGCAAGTTTTGGTTCGAAATTCCGGGGGCAGGTCAGCGGCTCAGGTTGCGTCCATTCGGATGGTGTAAATTCCTGACGGAGCGCCCTGGGCGCGCGGACCGCAAGAGTCTGCGCGCGCCCAGGGCGCGGGGGCGGTCATCGGAGGATCCCGGCAAGGGTTGTGTTGCGACACGCAACTCAAACCGAGGATCGAAGCCGATGACCAACGACAACTTGCAGCAATTGCTCTCAGCTATCCAAATGAGCGAGGACGGCGACTTGCATCGCGCGTGCTGGCCGAGACCGCGCTCAACCGGCTGATGGACTTTGACGCCGACAATGCCGGCGCGGCGCGTCACGAGCGCTCGCCCGAGCGCCATGGCGCGGGCCTGCATATTCACCGGGATCGCCCACGCCGGCCCGCACGATTTGCGCCGCACCGGACGCACGATGATGACCAGTGAGCGGGTGGGTGTGAGCTATGAAATCGCCGAGCGCGTGATTGCGCACCTGGTCGGCTCGGCGGTCAGCTGGGTTTACGATCGCAACGAGTATCTGCGGGAGAAGCGCGCGGCGTTGGAGGCATGGGCGGTGGAGGTCGGCCATATCGTTGTGTGTTCCCCGGCGTGCAATTTTGACCCCGCATTGCCTTTCACCGCATGATTATGCCGATCCCCAGGGTAACAATTCTTCCTGAGGCAATACGCGGGGTCATTTTTGTACGCCGATTGACACACTGACGCTCAGCAGCGCTTCGAACAAAGTTGCGCGCTCGCCTTCATTCAGAGGGCATTTCGCCCATATCGGGCCGCAGGCGAGCAGGCCCTCATGTTCGGCGAACAGCGCGTTCCCGAACACCGGTTGGATTCCACGCTTGAGCGCCAAACGCAGCACTGCTCTGGCCCCGCCATCGGCGCTCAGCAGGGCGGACACGAATACATTGGTGTCGATAACGACCCGATCCATAGTCTAAAACTGATAGCGTATATGCTATCATTCGGCAGGCTTAGATGTCGACGTGTCGGCGCCACCCGATATGTCCTGTGTGGATGGCTCCTGCGTTGCAAGGGGAAATGACGTTTTTGCGCGCCTGATTTGGTACGGTCCTGTGTTCGGCCTGTGTTCGCGGCGGAGAAGCCGCTGGCCCTGAAGGTTTTCGCAGGCTGGGGTCCATTCGGGTTTTCGGACGTTTGATGTCCTTGACATATCGCGGACTTTCCCAGCGTCCGGCCGAGCCGGGTTCGCCATCACGTCGCATCGTCCTTGCAATTTCGATCGCTGATTTCCCTTCCCAGAGGTTGGGTTTAGGCCACGACGACGGCGCGCTGTCTGAAGGCCTCACCATGCGTCAGCACGGCCCAAACGATCCGGGCGGCTTTGTTGGCCATCGCCACCGTCGCAAGGCGCGTCGGCTTGCGGCTGAGCAAATCCCTCACCCAGGGATCGGCCCTCTCTGGGTTTCGCAAGGCGGCGCCAACCCGTGACGTCATACCCACGACTAAGAGCTTTCGCAGGTACTGGTCGCCTATCTTGGTAATCCGCCCGAGGCGCTCCTTGCCGCCGCTCGATTTATTGAGCGGGGTTAACCCGATCCAGGCGGCGAAATCGCGCGCGCTGCGGAATGCAGCCGCGTCACCGACCGTTGCGACGATCGCCGATGCGGTTATCGGTCCGATGCCGGGGATCGTTTCAAGCCGTTTGACAAGCGCGTCTTCACGCGCCGCAGAAAGGATCAAGCCGAGCACGCACGTCCGGGTGTTGAGTGGCCAGGCGGACGACGCTTCGTCGTTGCACTTGCAATGGGTGTCGCACACCGTTCCATGATGGCGCATGGCCCAGAAGCGACATTCGCGCCCGGCTCTGCCTGTCTGGTCTGGCGCTCCTGAAGGCCTCTTCGACTATACCCAGCCGCCAGCGCCGCGGGCGGGGCGGTTGCCGCTGCATTTGGAGGGGGCGATCACCGTGACGGACGACTGGCCCGAAATCGTGCCGATCGCGGACGCCGAGTTGAGGGTCTTGGAAAGCCATTTCGCCGAAGAGCTGGGCGAGCTTTTCGGGCCGCGGGCCTGATGGGCGGCAGAGTTTTAAGGTTGATTTGTTCGTCTATATGACGTACATTGTTGGGCAAACGCAGCCCATGGTAGGAGTGACCCCGATGCCGCGCAAACAGCCCAAGATCGAACGGGAAACGCCCAACCGCGTCGAGCGCCTCGGATTCCGGCTGGATGAAGAGACGAAGGATCTTATCGAACGGGCCGCCCATCTGTCACGGCGCAAGGTCAGCGACTTTTGCGTGACCGCGCTCACCGATACCGCGCGCCGGACGATCGCCGAGCATGAGACGTTAGTGCTGTCCGATCGCGACCGCGCGGCATTCTTCGACGCGCTGGTCAATCCGCCTGAGCCGAGCGAGCGGCTGGTCCGCGCGCTGGCCGAGCATAAGCGCCGGGTCGCTTCCTGAGCATGGCGGCGTCTCGGCCAGATTTGAAGATCGAGGCGCTCGCGTCGCATCATGACCGGGACGGCTTTTCCTGCGGTGTCGACAGCCTCGACCGTTATCTCCGGACGCAGGCGAACCAGGATGTGCGGCGCAAGGCGAATGGGGTCTTCATTCTGATCGAACCTGACAAGCCGGATGTCGTGCTGGGCTATTATACGCTGTGCGCGACAGGTGTTGCACAAGGCGAAGTGCCGGCCGCCGCCCGCAAGCATATCCCGCGCTATCCGCTGGTCAGCGCCACGCTGGTAGGACGGCTGGCGGTCTGCGAAGCGCGGCAGGGCGAGCGCCTGGGTGCGATGCTGCTCGCCGACGCCGTGCGGCGCGCCTATGCGAGCGCGGCCACGGTCGGTTCCTCGATGCTGGTGGTGGACGCCACCAGCGAACGCGCCGCCGCTTTCTATGAAGGAAACGGCTTCATGCGGCTGCCGGACTCGCTCCGCCTGGTGCTGCCAATGCACACGATCCAGCGATTGGTGGAACCATGACCGATGCAGCACCTGCATCGCCTGACGCGACAGTCGCTATTGCAGTCGCCAAGGCCGCGCTTTATCTGCGCGTCTCGACGGGACGCTAGGCGGAGAGCGATCTGTCGATTTCCCATCAGCGGCGACAGATCACCGCCTATTGCGTTGCTAAAGGATTGGACGTCGCGGCCGAATTCGTTGAGCCGGGCAACACATCTTGATGATAATCCGGTGCGGGCGCTGTCGGAACAGGTGGCTTTGATGATTGTCGGCAACGACAAAGGTGCAATATGATCTAACAGCGCGAGCCAAGAGGGGAAGCAGAAGGGCAATTCTCTGAAGCGCAAGCTGACGTCACTGAGGCGGTTCCGTGTTGCGCCTATGCATGGCAGAATGCATCATGGCAGATAACGTCAGCCCCCCGATTTCGATAGAAGCGTCTGACCCCGATCTGGCTTGGCTTTTGGCGCGCGTTGCGGAAGGCGCGGAAATCCTGCTGATGCAACATGGCGTGCCGGTAGCCCGGATCAGCCCGGTGACGCTTGACACTCGGCGAGGCGGGCGCCGCGTTCAGATTTTTGGCCGAATTGCGCGCGGCGCAAGCGCAGAATTTCCAATCGCATATGGAGCAGCAGGGCTTCGGCAGATTTCTCGCGCGCTTCGGCATGACGTCGCGCGCTCTGCGCTTCGATGACCATCGCTTTCAGCGCTTCGATGTCGTCAGGCAGATCGGCAGCGTCCATAGCTACGAATAAAGCATGTTTCGCGCGGTTTGAGGCGCCGGAATCGGCATATCAGGATGCCTCGCAGCATCACAAATGAGTCAGCCAGCCGCTTCGGGGCGCCAGGTGCGCTGCGGCGCTCTCCAGTCAATGCCTTCAAGCAAATAGCCCAGCTGCGCCGGCGACAATTGGATCGCGCCATCTGCCGGTGATGGCCAAATGAATCGGCCTTTCTCCAGGCGTTTTGAGAACAGACACATCCCCTGGCCGTCATGCCACAGCACCTTGATCAGATCGCCGCGCCTTCCCCGAAAGACGAAGATCTGGCCAGCATGGGCGTGCATTTTCAGATGCTCCTGCACGGCGAGCGACAAGCCATCGAAGCCCTTGCGCATGTCGGTGTGGCCGGTGGCGAGAAACACTCGCACGCTCGCGGGAACCGGGATCATCTTTTGACGACCACGTGCGCCAAAGCCGTCGCGATCGCCGCCGCCAGAGCATCCGGCGCGACGGATGCCACATGCATGCGGATCGCGGGGCCAAACTCAACGCGGATGGCGCCATCACAAACGGGCGGCCCCTGGCGTGGCGGCTCCTCGATCATCGCCACCGGCGCAAACGTCACCGCCGACTGGGTCGCGCCTTCAAGCTCAGTGCGCAACGCTTTGCGCCAGCCCCACACCATGCTTGGATTGGGGCCAATCGCGCGCGCCACATCCGTCAGCCGCACGCCCGGCTGCAGCGCCGCTGCCACCGCCGCCAACTTCTCCTCACGCGACCACCGCCGCCGTGGCTCACCCTTGATG
>JBEIHY010000099.1:0-11325 GCA_040381035.1 Hyphomonadaceae bacterium | reverse complement strand
TGTCATAGACGCCCAGACCAATGAGGTTCTGCACGCCGATCAGGCCGATTCGGTTCGGTTTCCAGCGTCGCTCACCAAGGTCATGACGCTCTTTCTCTTGTTTGACGCGATCAATGCCGGCGAAATCACGCTCGACACGGCGATGCCGGTGTCAAAGGCGGCCGCGCTGCAACCGCGCATGAAGCTTGGCGTGCGCCGCACCGATGTGCTGCGCGTCGATGACGCGATCCGCGCCCTCGTCACTCGCTCCGCCAACGACGCCGCCGTGGTCGTTGCAGAACGTCTTGCCGGCTCTGAAGCCGCCTTCGCCCAGCGCATGACCGCCAAGGCGCAAGAGCTCGGGATGCGCAACACCCGGTTCATGAATGCCTCTGGCCTGCCCAATGCGGCCCAACGCACGACCGCCCATGACATGGCCCTGCTCGGCCAAGCGCTGATTAAAAACCATCCGCAGTATTACGAATACTTCAAAATCACTGGTATGAGCTGGCGGACCAGCTGGATCCGCAACCACAACAATCTGCTTGGCCGCGTCACCGGCGTCGACGGCATCAAGACCGGCTACATCAACGCTTCAGGCTTCAATTTGCTGTCGTCGGTGGAGCGTGACGGCAAGCGGCTGATCGCGGTGGTGATGGGCGGCGAATCGGCCGCCGCCCGCGACGCCCAAATGGCCCACATCATCGAAGGCGCCTATGAGGAGCTGAACCGCCGCCTCGGCCCGGCCCAGGCGATGTATGTCTCTTTGCCCGTCACGCGCGTTTCGGTGGCGATCGACCCGGAAGGCGAAGATGGCCCAGGCGCGATCACCACCCAAACCGCGCCGGCCGATCGCATCACCTATACCGCCCCGGCGCCATCTTTCGCGCCGGCAAGCGTTGCGCCCGCCGCGGTCGCCACACCCTTGCCGGTGCGCGATCAGGGCGCCGGCGCACCCTAAAACACCCTACCGTCCTGAGCGGGCAATCAACCGGTCGCGGGCCGCATTCAGCGCCGCAGCCATCGCCGCGGAGCCGCCGGCGTCCGGATGGGCGGCGCGGATTTTTTCGCGATGGGCCGCCAGAATGGTCGCCGCGCTGGCGCCAGGCGCGACCCCCAACAGCGCCCGCGCCGCAGAATCGGCGGGGTCTTCCGCCGCTACGGACAGCGCCGGACGGACAGCCCAAATCCAAATCAAGCCCGCCGCAATCAGCCCCACGAGCCCAAGCAGCGGGGCTTTGATCGCCACAACAACGCCGATCGCGCCTGCCACCAGCGCCATTGCCTTTTTGGCGTCGCGCCCGATCGCACTCATGCCCGCGCGAACCAAAGTGAGCAGCACGAACAAAACAATCATTCCCAGAAGGGCGCCAAGCATCGTCATCGGCAGTGTTTAGCCCAGCTTTACGCGCGGAAGAAACACCGTGGCCGACGCTAAAACTGCAACGGCGCGCCATCCAGGCCCGGAAGTTTCAACACGATCATCAGATCGCGGACTTCCTGGCGGGCGGCAATATGGCTCATGCTCAAGCCGCCGCAACCCTTGTCGAGGTCCATCAAGGTCAAGCCCTTGGGAAACAGCTCGCGGAACACAACCCGCTCGGTCAGACCCGGCGCGATGCGAAAGCCAATCCGGGCTGACAAGACGCGCAGCGCTTCGGCCATGCGTTGGCGGTTCTTCGATTCAATTTTGCCCGCCGCCAAGCGATTGGGCATCACCACCCAATCAATCGGCCGGCGCGCGCGCTGCGCCTTGCGCTTGCGGCACTCCCAGACCAACTCCGCGTATATCGACGGCTTGAGCACCTCAAAGCTCGCGCCATCAATATCGCCGAGCAGGTCGAAATCGATGAAACTGTCATTCAGCGGAGAAATCAGGGTGTCGGCGTAGGAATGCGCCAAGCGCGACAGAAACGTGTCTGACCCCGGCGCATCAATCACGATGAAATCGAGATGGCCGTTTTGCGCCAAAATAGCGGCAAACGATTCGGCGTCTTCGGCTTCAACCGTGTCCAGATCGCGCGCCCGCGAGGGGCTCAGCGGCAAGCTTACCGGCTGAGGCAACGCCAAACGGCTCTGCGCCGACCAGGCCGCGCGATTTTCCAAGTACCGCGCCAAAGTGCGCTGGCGCAGATCAAGATCCAGTGCGCCCACCCGTTTGCCCATCCGCAGTAAAGCAACGATCAAATGCATCGCGACCGTCGATTTGCCGGCGCCGCCTTTTTCATTGCCGATCACAAGCACATGCGGCTCGCGGATCTCCATCGGCTCCAAGGTCATAGCCTCGCCCACCATTGCGCTGGTCATCGGTGCGCCTCGCTAAAGCAGGCGCGCATGCAGGTGCGGGCAAAGATCGCCATGCGCGCACTCTTGCCGATTGACGTTAAAGCGCTCTTAAACAGCGCCATGAGTCTCACAATTGCCCGAACCTTGCGCGAGCTGCGCGGTCACGTCGCCCGGTGGCGTAACGCCAATCAGTCGATTGGACTGGCCGTGACCATGGGTGCGATCCATGCCGGCCATCTCGGCCTGGTGCGAGCTGTAGCCGGACGCTGCGATCGGGTGATCGTGTCGAGCTATTTTGATCCGCGCCAGGCCAGCGATCCCGGCGCCGGCGGTGCGGTCGTGCGCGAGGAGCCCGCCGACCTTGCGGCGTTGGCGCAAGCCGGGATTGATCTGTTTTATGTCCCTGACGCAGCGGTGATGACTCCGCCCGGTTATTCCGTGGCGGTCGTGCTCGGCGGGCCGGCCGAGCCGCTTGAGGGCGAACGCGAGCCAATCCATCTGGCCGCCGTCACCACGACAAACCTGAAACTGCTTTTGCAAGCGCTGCCCGATAAGGTCGTGTTTGGGGAAAAGGATTTTCAAATGCTGCTGGTCATGCGCCGGCTGGTGTTTGAGCTGGATTTGCCGGTCGATGTCGTTGCTGCGCCAGTGGTGCGCGAGGCTGACGGGCTGCCCTTTTCCACCCGCAACCGGCTGTTGTCGCCATCCGCGCGCGACCGCGCAGGCGCTTTGCCCGAAGCGATTCTGCACGCCGCCCAAGCGCTGGAGGCCGGGGCCGAGGTTGCGCCGTCGCTGATCAAGGTGCAACGCAGCTTGTTGAGAGCCGGCTTTCGCGAAGTGGATTATGTCGCACTGCGGGCAGCGGAAGATTTCAGCCCGATCGCAAGTCCGATCCTTCGCCGCCCAGCCCGAATCCTGGCGGCGGCTTGGATGGATGATGTGCGCTTGATCGACAATTTCGCCGTGCGTCCCGCGACGTTCTAAAATTGGGACCGCATTCTGGCGGAAAACCGCGCACACTTTTCCTGAATGCGGTCCAGCGCTCCTACCACGCGCCCTTTTCGATCAACTCGCGGCGCAGTTCTTCAGGCAATTCCGCGCCGCCGCCAATATCGGCAAGATCGCCGGGGGCGTCGGCCGGCTCTAGATACCGCCAGCCCTGAAAGGCGCGGCGCGGCTGGGGTCGGGTGCGCACGAGTTTACGGTCAAGATACAGGCCGCAGCGCTGGCCATGCTCGTCGGTGACATCATCGATCTTCTTGATCGCCTGACGCACCAGGATCACGCCTTTGATCACCCAATAGAGGCTACCGCCATCGAGCACCGCATCGGCGCGCTTGGGCCAGGACCGCGTGCCGCACACCGGCATGGCCGGGCGCTTCAATTTTTTGGCTTCCCCGATCTGCCATTTTTGCCACGCGGCGATGCTTTCCACGGTTTCAGCGCCAACGGCGAGCTTCATGATGTGCACGGTCATGAAGTCTTACCTGCGCCGATTCGGATCGGCTTCAAGGGCCGCCTTCCAGGCGGCCTTCAATGACGCCGACGTCGCGCGCGACCCGTCCGGGCTCCAGCCCGGCCGACCAAACACAAAGCCCCATCGCGCTCGCCAGGTCTTTGCCGCGGCAAGGTCGCGCGCGATGCCGGCCCATTCATGGAACGCAATCCGTAGCGGATTGAAGGTTCCCAGATTGGCGATGATGCCATAGCGCGGCGGATCGGCTTTGGTCTCGTCCACAAAGGTGCCAAACAGCCGGTCCCAGATGATCAGCACACCGGCATAATTGGCGTCGAGATAACGCGGATTTGTGGCGTGGTGGACGCGGTGATGGGCCGGCGTGTTCAGCACCCATTCCAGCGGCCCCAACCGATCGACCGCCTCGGTATGAATCCAGAATTGATAGACAAGGCTGATGCCCTTGAACAAGGCGACCATTTCCGGCGGAAAGCCGATCAAGGCCAGGGGCAGCCAGAAAATCCACGTCAGGCCAAGATTGCCGGTCCAAGTCTGGCGCAGCGCCGTGCTCAGATTGTAGTGCTGCGAGGAATGATGGACGACATGGCTCGCCCAGAAAAACCGCCGCTCATGGCTCAGCCGATGAAACCAATAATAGCAAAGATCCTCGGCAAAAAAGCACAACACAAACGCCCACCAGACAAAGTCGATGTCAAACAGCCGGAACTGATAGGCGCCCACATAGGCGCCCGCCGCGATCACGCCGAACAGCGCATTCGACACCGTGTTGCCAAAGCCCATGCTCAGGCTGGCGGCGCTGTCGGTCACGTCATAGTCGCCGCGTTTTGCCGCGCGCACAAACAGCATTTCCACGATGATGAGCGCGACAAAGCCGGGAATGGCGTAGGTCACCACATCGAGATCGGCCATCCAGGCCGGCGCCTGCGGGGCCATCAGCGCGCCGCCTTCAAGATCAGCGCTGGAAAGCCCAGATCAGGCAGCGTCACTTTCACCCCGTTTGCGATTTCCTTCAGTTGCACATCGCCTTCGCGCCACAGGCGCGTCGCGATTCGGTCGCCCATCGTCGCGGCCGTCAGCGCCCGCCCATCGGCCAGCCAAGCGAGCCCCGCGCGGCTATCGACATCCATCCGAACACCGACGATCGCGACGCCGGGCGCGGCCTCGGCCGCGAGCGCGCGCAATTGCGCCTCGTCCAGCCGGGCGCGGCCGCGAAAGCCCAAAGCCCAGGCAAGCCCCACCAGCAGCGCAATGCCGGCCAGCGAGGCTGCAAAAATCATCAGCTTGCTCACGTGAGCGCCTCCAGCGCAACGAGTACGACGCCTTCCTTCACCTGCCCGCCGGCGGCGGCATGGACCGCGCCAATCACCCCGTCGCGCGGCGCCTTCAGGGTGTGCTCCATCTTCATCGCTTCCAGCACCAAAAGCGCATCGCCCTTTTTCACCGCCTGCCCGACGCAGGCCGCCACGCTCACCACCTTGCCCGGCAACGGCGCCTTGATGTCGTCGCCACCTTCAACGCCGTGATGTTCGGCCGACGATCCGAAGACTTCAAACGCATAGCAGCGCCCGCCAACAAAGACGCGCCAACCTTGTCCGGTCGGCTCCAGCCAGGCACGCAGCGGACCATGCGGCGTGTGGCCCGTGACCAACGCCAGGCTGTCGCTGCTGTGGAGCCACGGCGCGGCCACGCGCATGCCTTCGACATCCATGGCAAAGGGCGTGCGCGCCACACCAAGGGCGCGGTGCGCGCCGGCAGCGTCAAAGCTGATGGCGGTGACTGGCGCCGCATTGAGGCGAAAGCCGTCATTGCGCGCCCACGGCGTTGGCGCAGGCAAAGCGCCAAGCGCAAGGCTTTCGCCGATCGCCAACGCAAGCTCTCCATCCGCGCGCCGATCCACACCGGTGAAGCGCTGGATTTCGCGCCCGATCAATCCGACATCCATGGCGCCTTCTTGCATATCGGCGTCGAGCGCCAACGACTGAAGGAAGCCAGCATTGGTCGCCACCCCGGCGACGCAGACATCATCCAAGCTGCGCGCCAAAGCCGCCAGCGCCGCCGCGCGCGTCGGCTGGTGGACAATGATTTTGGCAATCATGGAATCGTAAAACGGGCTCACCGCATCGCCAGCCTCAAAGCCGCTGTCGCAACGCACATCCGGCGCGGCGGGCAATTGAAACACGTCCAAGCGCCCGACACTGGGGCGGAAATTCTCATCCGGGTCTTCTGCACACAGCCGCGCTTCCACCGCATGACCAATCATCGCGATCTGAGGCTGCAACAAGGGCAATTCCTCACCCGCTGCGACCCGCAATTGCCATTCGACCAGATCAAGCCCGGTGATCGCTTCAGTGACCGGATGCTCAACTTGCAAGCGGGTGTTCATTTCCAGAAACCAGAAACCGTCTTCGCGCGGGGGGCCTGCGCCATCGACGATAAACTCCACGGTGCCAGCGTTTTCATAGTCGACGGCTGCGGCAAGCTTGACGGCAGCGCCCGTCATCGCTGCGCGCACGGCCTCGCTCATTCCCGGCGCGGGCGCTTCTTCGATCACCTTTTGGCGGCGCCTCTGCAGCGAGCAATCGCGCTCAAACAAGTGGACGACATTGCCGTGCTTATCGCCAAACACCTGCACCTCGATGTGGCGCGGACGCTCCACCAGCTTTTCGATCAGCACGCCGTCATTGCCGAACGCGGCTTTGGCTTCACGCTGGGCGCTTTCGAGTTGAGCATTGAAGTCTTCGGCGCTGTGCACTTCGCGAATGCCGCGCCCGCCGCCGCCGGCAACGGCCTTGATCAGCACTGGAAAGCCGATCTCCTTGGCGGCTCTGGCGAGGCGTCGTTCGGACTGATCCTTGCCCTGATAGCCAGCGAGCACCGGCACGCCGGCCGCCATTGCGATGCGCTTGGCTTCGTCCTTCAGGCCCATGGCGCGAATGGCGCTGGGCGTTGGCCCAATCCAAACCAGGCCGGCCGCGACGACCGCTTCGGCGAAGTCGGGATTCTCTGACAGAAAGCCATAGCCGGGATGGATCGCTTGGGCGCCCGTCGCCAAGGCTGCCGCGATGATCGCTTCGCCGCGCAGATAGCTTTGCGCCGTTGGCGCAGGCCCGATATGGGCGGCCATGTCAGCGCTGCGGACATGCTTGGCGCGGGCGTCGGCGTCGGAATAGACGGCGACCGTGCGCAAGCCGAGGCCGCGCGCAGTGGCAAAAATCCGGCACGCGATTTCGCCGCGATTGGCGACGAGGATGGACCCAAACATAGCCTACCCCAACAGCCCAAGCATGAAGATCACACCGATAAAAAGGCCGAGCGCCAGACACGCAAACACGAGCATCACGCAAGTGCGCCAGAACGCCGAAAACCAGCCCAGCGCATAGGCGCCTTTGATGTGGAAAAAGATGTGCGCTGGAATCGCAAACGCCAGCACTGACATGAACCCGCCGATTGCGACATCAAGAAACTGCGGCGGCGCGCGTGCAAGCAGAGCAAACGCCACAAAAAAAAGCGACATGAAGCTCAGCGAATAGAGCGCAAACACGGCGTGGTCATAAAGCGTGACGCCGCGCTTCCAGAAGAACATCAGCCAGATGAAGGGCAGCGAAATCGGCGCCAGCAGGAACGAGAATTTATAGGCCGTGTTCTGGATTTTATACCAAGCCAGTTCCGGGTTTTCGAGCTTGTGGCGGATTTTCTCGTCCCATTTCGGATTGCCGGTATTGACCTTGACTGCGCCGCGCGCATTGGCGTTTTTGATCTCGCTAAAGATCGTCTGCATCCCATCCTCACGGGCCGCGCCAACGGTGACATTGACCTCGCCATCCGCACCGACCTCGGCGCGCACGCTGTCGCGGGGGCCTGTTGGATCGGCCAAGGCGCGATCGATAATCGCGCGCGCGGTTGTGATCTCTTCAAGCTGGTCTTTATCGCTTTTGGCTTTGGCGTCGATCTCGTTTTTGTCGATTTGGGCGCGCACTTTCTGGAACTGGGCAATGCGCGCCTCACGTTTGGCGACGGCGGCTTTGGCATCGGCCAAACCGCGCTCCGCGCTTTCGAGCGCGGCCTCAAGCCCGGTGCGCCCGCCTTCGAGACCAGCAATCTTGCCGGGGCCAGGATCAGCGCCGGGCGCTTTGGCGCCGGCAAGCTCTGCGTCGAGCTCGGCCAAGTCGTTGCGCGCTTCCGACAGGTCTTTTTCGGCCTCGCTCACACTGGCGCGCAATTGGGTCAGCGTCTGCGGGGCCGAAACGCCCACGCGCACCTCGCCCATCAGGGCAAACACGAAGAACATCAAAAACATGGTGAACAAAAACAGCGCGACCGGCGGGATATAGCGCACGCGCATCCCGTGAACGTAATTGCGCGTCAGCGTGCCCGGCCGGAAGGCAAGCAACGGCAGCGTGCGCCAGGCTTTGCTGTCAAAGTGAATGACGCCGTGCAGCAACTCCTCAAAGGCGTGGCTGAGTTTGCGTTCAACATGGCCAGGCTGGCCGCAGGCGGCGCAATAGGGGCCGGTGAGCGCACCGCCGCAGTTCAGGCAGTCATGGATGGGTGCGTGGCCTTTGCGGGCATTGCGCCGGTCCAGTTCGCGCGCCGCCAATCCCGCCGTCGCCAAGGCGCCCGCCGCTTCGATCTCCCCGCTCATCGGATGTCTCCTCTGCGGCTATGCTGGCGGTGTTCCGCGTTGCGATCAACCTGGCTCCCACAGCGGGCGACGTTTGGCGAGGAAAGCGGCCAGTCCCTCCTGCCCCTCAACGCTTGCCCGGCGCGCGGCGATCGCCTTGGCGGTGTGGCGCATCAGGCCATGATCGAGCGGCCGGCCCGCGACCTCCACAACCAGGCTTTTTGCGTCCGCCACCGCGCCGGGGGCGTTTTCCAGGGCAAGGCCACTTAACCGCTTGAAGGCGCCGTGCAGGGCGTCAAGGTCGGCCACGACCTCCTGCACCAGCCCCAAGGCCAAGGCCCGAGTGGCGTCAAAAGGCAAAGCGGAGGCAAACAAGCCGCGCGCTGCGCGTGCGCCGATCGCTTCGATCACATAGGGGCTGATCGTGGCCGGGGTCAGGCCAAGGCGCACCTCTGAAAACCGGAACGTCGCGCCGGCCACAGCCACCGCATAATCGGCCGCCGCAACAAGCCCGGCGCCGCCGCCCATCGCTGCGCCCTGTACGAAAGCGCAGGTGAACTGTGGCAGATCATGCAGCGCCTTGAGCATCTCGGCCAGCGCCAGCGCGTCGGCCTCATTATCGGCCTGGGAATGGCCGCCTTGGCGCTTCATCCAGTCCAGATCGGCGCCGGCGCAGAATGTCTCGCCCGCGCCCATCAGCGCAACGAAGCGGACATGATCGGCGCTTTTCAGCGTGCGGAAAATGTCGGTTGCGGTCGCAATCAGGCTTTCGTCAAAAGCGTTGCGCCGCGCTGGACGATTAAGCCGCACAACTGCAACGCCTTCTGGCGAAGTTTCCAATTCCACGGGGTCAGGCAGCGCAGACATGGTCAAACTCCTATAGGCTGGCGGCAAGGCGCACGACCGCATGGGCGCGCGCTTGCGCGTTCAAGCCGGCGGCGTCGAGATATTGCACGCCGGCAAAGAAATACTCGAAATCCTCTGGCGCGGGCGCAGCGTCGAGCAGAACCGGCAAGAGGCGCTTTTTGTAGCGATCCGCGAGATAGATTTCGCGCTTCACATGGTCGGACTGATAGGCTGCCGCTGAGCACATCACGACAACACCAGCCGCGGTCTTGATGCCGCGCACGATCTCGCCGGCCCAGGTGTCGCCGGCAACGATCCCTTGTTTGTCGATCCACACCGGGCGGACTTCATCAGCCACAGCCGCGGCCAGCGGCGCAACAGCTTCGGTATCGGCATGGGCGTAGGAGATGAAGATCGGCGCCGGCTCAGCCGCAGCCATGGGCGCTTCGGCTTGCGCCTGCGGCGACGCGGCGCGCTTGGCTGAAGCCGGCGGGGTTTTGCGGGCCATGGCGTTGAGGCTGAACAGCAGGGCCAGAAGCGCGGCCGCAACCCCGATCCAAAACACCGGGCCAGGCAAAGCGTCAGGATGCAGCGGTTTGACGCCGAGATCTGGTACAAGCTTGAAGTGCAACGCCGCAAACAGGCCCGCGGCCAGCGCCGCGATGATGACGAACAGCCAGGCTAAGCCGCCAGCGGCGCCTGCGCCTTTCCCGGCGGCGGCCGCAACCGGCGGCGGATCAGGTCGGGGGCTCGGCGCCGGCATCGGCATTGGCGGGGGTGCGCCCGCGAGATCGTCCGGCGGGGCGCTCAAGGCGGCGTGCACCGCGCGCACAACCTCTTCCCAGGTGAAAGCGCGCTGCGCCTCAAAGGTCGCGTCGATCGCGGGCAGATCGCGCAAGCCGACCGGCGGAAAGCCATGATCGAGCCGCACCAGGACAAGCCGTCCCTCCGCCCACGCTTCCAGCGCGCGGCGCTCCATTAACAACCGATGCGGCGACATCAAAGCCGCATTCGACCACAACAGCACCACCACATCGCGCGCCATAAACGGGCGAAAGCCGTGCCCGCCGTCTTCATCTTCAACAAACAAGCCGCGGCGTTCAAACACCTTGGCGAGGTTATCGGCGGCTTCGCGGTCGGCCCCGGCATGGGTGAGGAACACAGTCATGGCGCTGCTTTACCACGCCGGAGCGCCAGCGCGAGATCAGAGAATTTCGTCGATGCGGGCCTTGGGGCGGGCGATCACGGCGCCCTTGGCGGTGATCACAATCGGGCGCTGGATCAGGATCGGCTCAGCGGCCATGGCGTCGAGGACCTGAGCGTCGGTGATTCCCGGTTCATACACGCCGAGCGCCTCCCCCTTCTTTTCGCCGGGCCGCAACAGGTCTTTGGGCTTCAGCTTGAGTTGCTTCAGCACCGCCTGGATCTGCTTTTTGCCGGGCCTCTCCTTCATATAGAGATAGACCTCCGGCTCAATCCCCTTGGCCTTGAGATACTCCATCGCGCCCTTCGAGGAGCCACAGGAGCTGTTATGCCAGATTGACACGCTGTCGCTCATTTATGTTCCATCCAACACACCGATCGCAACATGAAATAGCGCAAACTCGGGCGACGTCGAGGCTGTTGAGAGCACCTGAAGTTGTCCGGTGCATGCAGCACTGGAGTTGTCCGGTTTTCGTGGTTTGTTCAAGCGGCCATTGTGTCCTCCACGGTCTCGGGCGCGCCGTCTGGCCCGCAGGCGGCGATACGTCTTGGGCCGTAATGGAGAGCGATGCGGCCGTCTGGATATTCGCTGACCCGCACGCTCGCCCGCACGAAATGCGCGCGTAGCGGCGAGGGCAGGATCTGCAGCACGCTGCCCTTCCAGCGCACGGTGTTGTCGGGGCCGGCTTGGCGCGTCTCCTGCACGCACAGGTCGTCGCGCCAAGCGCGCTCTGGCACAGCCACATAAGCCGATCCCGGCTCGGCGGCGGCAACGGCAAAGCGCTGATTATGGCGTGGCAGGAAACGCTTTTGATCCAGGCATTGGCGGTGGCGACATCACCAAACCCTTTCAAAGCCAATTCCTTCACCAACCGATCCTGCAGCGTGCGCAACATCCGTTCAGAGCGCCCGC
>JBEIHY010000098.1:0-11325 GCA_040381035.1 Hyphomonadaceae bacterium | reverse complement strand
GCGACGCTCAACCAAAAAAGAACGCCGGGATGAAGAAACGGCCTGCTCTCCAGCCGAACCAAGAAACCGACCGGCCCGACCCTTAAAACCGGACATTTGCCTTGCTACGAAAACCGGACATCTGTGCGTGTCGTTGACACGTTATTCCCGCCCCCTTGCGGAGCAGGGTTAAGGTGGCGATGTTTGGGCGCGGCGCGCCTTGATCTCCAAGTGCACGGCCAGCAACACTTTTGAATGGCGCAGAATGGCGCTGCTGCGTTTGCTCATCATCCGTGCCCGGACGAATTGGCCCTGCGCCACCAAATGTTCCGCCTGCCGCGCGCCGCGGAACACGGCGTCGAACCAGACAGTCAGCATGATCAGCATTATCAGGATTGCAGGTGGAAGAGGAAGATCGCGCCAAGTCATCCGCGTCGTGTGAAGACGCGAAGCACCCGGTCGGATAGAAGTCTGCCGGCCCCAATCGGCTCAACGCATCTCAAGGCGCTGTTTATGATGATAAAGTCTCAAACCTGGTTCGGCCGCCCGGGCGCAACCCGGCGCCGATAGGCGCTGGCGCTGTCCCCACCCAGCACCGCTTGGCGCAGGCCACGCGACGGGCTAGCTGTGGGACCATGACCTTTGACCCGATCCCGTTGGCCCAAAACCTGATCCGCCGCCGCAGCGTCACACCCGCCGACGACGGCGCGCTCGATGTGCTCAGCGCCGCGCTGGAGCCGCTTGGCTTTGTCTGCCGCCGCCATCGGTTCGGCGAAGTCGACAATCTGCACGCCCAACTCGGCGCCGGCGCGCCGCATCTGGTCTATTGCGGCCATACCGATGTCGTGCCGGTGGGCGACGCCGAGGCCTGGAGTGTGGATCCCTTTGGCGGCGACACGCGCGATGGGTTTTTGTGGGGCCGGGGCGCTGCCGACATGAAGGCCGGGATCGCCGCCTTTGTTGCTGGCGTTGCTGACCACTTAACGCGGCGCGGCAATCCGCCCGGCGCAATCAGCCTGATCATTACGGGCGACGAGGAAGGCCCGGCCGTGCATGGGATCAAGGCGCTGCTGCCGGCTTTGGCTGAAGCCGGCGTGCGCTTTACCCATGGCCTGGGCGGCGAGCCGACGAGCGCGCGCCGGCTCGGCGATGTGGTGAAGAATGGTCGGCGCGGCTCGCTCAATGCGGTGATCGAAGTCCGCGGCCGGCAGGGCCATGTCGCCTATCCGGCCGACGCGCTCAATCCGATTACGCCGCTGCTGCAGCTTCTCACCACCTTGAAATCGCGCCGCTTGGACGATGGCGCGCCCGGCTTCCCGCCGTCCAATCTGGAGGTCACCACGATGGATGTCGGCAACGGGCCGCACAATGTCATCCCGGCGCTGGCGACCGCCAAGCTCAATATCCGCTTCAACACCGCCCATCGCGGCGCCGATCTGGCGGCCTGGATCGAAGCTGAATGCGCCCGCACAGCGGAAACCTCAGGTGCTGCGATTGCGGCCAAGATCGCTGTCACCGGCGATCCGTTTTTCACACCGACCGGCGCCTGGACGGATCTGGTCGCTGCCGCGGTGGCGGCCGAAACTGGCGCCAGCCCTGCCTTAACCACCGATGGCGGCACCTCCGATTGCCGGTTCCTGAAGGACTATGCGCCCTGCGTGGAGTTCGGCCTGGTCAACGCCACCATCCATCAGGTCGATGAGCGCGCGGCGGTGGACGATATTGGCGCCCTGGCGCGGATTTACGCCAACGTGCTGGACCGGCTGTTTTACCCCACCCGGTGAGCGGTTTTCGCACGACCGGGGCGCCATTTTGGCACAGTGTCCGCAGATCGGCGTTTAGATCACTTGGCGCGCGAATATGATTGCAGGCGTTCGGTGTTCTCACTAGGTCTCAGCGCGGAACATGGCTTGCAGGATCGGCCACTGCCGGCGCGTCCGCGTCGCTACCGCATCGTGATCGCCAAGGGAAGGGCCAGCGCCCCGTGACCATCGCCGTCAACTCCGCCCAGCCAAGCCGGCCACACGCCGCCAGCCGGTTGAGCATCGGCATCGCCGATATCGCCATGTGGCTGATGGCGGCCGCCTGCATCCTGAACCTCAATGGCGTGGTCAATATGATGACCGGCCGCGGCCAGACCTTTTCGATGGTTATCCTTGCCTGCGCGGTGCTGCTGATCGGCATGGGCTGGCGCCATCTGGTGCGCGACCGCACAATCATCACCTATCTCGTCGCGCTGTTGATCTACATTATCGCCGCCACGCTCGCGTCAGGCTTTCGCGGGGTCTTCATCGATCCGCTGATGGTGCAGTTCTACCTGGTCTCGGTGATCGTGATTTCCGGCGCGTTTTGTTACGCCGCCATGCAGACCGATATCCGCCGCCTGGAAATGACCTTCGAAATCGGCAAATGGCTGCTGCTGATGGCCTGCTTCGGCACGCTGTTTTCAACCCAGATAACCAAGCTGTTTGTGATCGAGGTGGCGAGCGCCAATTACCGCGCCTCCGGCTTTTTCGCCAATCCCAACGAAGCCGCGATTATCGCCGCGCTCGGTTTGGCGGCATGGGCGTGCAAGCCGAGCCGCATGCTGTGGCTACAATTGACGGCTCTCGGCATATGCGCGGCGGCCTGCGCCATGACGCTGTCGCGCACCGGCATCATCGCTATCTTTGCGGTGTTTGCGATTTATGCGTGGCGCAAGCGCAGCATCAGCATGGGCATTGGCGCCATCGCTGCGGTGCTGGCCTTCCCGCTGCTGGCCGGCATCGCTTTGCAGTTCGACGCGGTGGAGGCCAATCTGGCCGTCTATCGCCGCTTGAGCGAAGTGGCAGGCTTCTTCTCTGGCCAGATCGACGCCAACACGACGGCCGGCCGCACCGAGTTGTGGGCGGTGGCGGCGGGCAATCTGCCCAATTCCATGCCGTTCGGCTCAGGCCTTGGCACCTATCACTTCATGGAATGGATGCGCTCACCGCAAGGCGTGTGGCAGGGCGCGCACAATACCTTCATCATCATCCTCGGCGAAGCGGGCCTCATCCCGCTGGCGGCGATGGTGTTTGCCAGCTGGATGGTGGTGAAGCGCTGCAACCAGTTTCCTGGCTTTGCTTTCGCGCTGATGTTCTTTGCAATTCTGAACATCGACATGATGTTTTCCCACAACATCCTGACGATGCGCTATCACAATTACCTGCTCGGCTTTGCGCTTGGTGCGCTGTACTGGCTGCAAAACCACTATGACCGCGAGGCTGCGCTGGCGAAAGCGCAAGCGGCGGCATGAGCGGGCCGGCGGATATCCTGCTGATCGGGCCGTGGCCAGAGCCGCGCGGCGGCATCAGCATCCATTTGCAACGCCTGCGCGCACGCCTGGATGCGGCCGGCCTGAGCAGCGCGCTGCTCGACACTTCCGAAATGTTCAAGCCCGACCTACCCAATCTGCGCCGCGATGGCCTGGCCAAAGCCTGGGCGATGATTGGCCAAGCGCGGGTGGTGCATATTCATGTGATGAACGCCTATGTCCGCCTTGCCCTGCTTGCCATGACGCGGGCGCGCGGCAAGAAGGCTGTGTTCACCTTCCACGGCATGCCGCTGTCGACGCAGGAAAGCCTGCTGGTGCACGCCGCCAAAGCGGTCACGCATGAAGCCGTATGGGTCAACACCGCCCAGCGCGAGATTTTCGGCGAAGGCCCGGTCGTGCCGGCATTCCTGGCGCCCACAGCCGACGAAGAAACCCTCCCCGACGACATCACCGCCTGGATCGCGCGCCAGCGCGCCGCTGGCCGCAAAATCATCGCCGGCAACGCCTTCCGCGTGCATGAGGCGCCGGGCGGCGACATTTACGGTGTTGATCTGTTGATCGAAGCGTTTCGCCATCCCGCGATCGCGCAGCGCTTTGCCTGCCTGTTCGTCATTGCCTCCACCGCCAAAAGCGACCCTGCGATGTATGCCCGCTACGCCGCAGCGGTCGAAGCTTTGGGCATGGGCGATCATTTCTGGCTACGGCCCGATCCGATCAATTTCTCCGGCCTCATGAAACTGTCCGACGCGCTGGTGCGACCGACCCGCACCGACGGCGACAGTCTGTCGATCCGCGAAGCGCTGCACTATGGCAAGGCCGCGATCACCTCTGACGCCACCCCCCGCCCGCCAGGCGCGGCGATCTTCCGCACCGGCGACAGCGCCGATCTGGCGCAAACCATTCTGGCTGCTTTCGCCGCCGCCCCGCCGGCGCCGCCCATGCAGGATTATAGCGACACGCTGATGACCCTTTATCGGCGCTACAGCGCCAAGGCGGCCTGACCATGAAGATCGTGATGGTTGGCCCATTTGCGCCGCCGGGCGAAAAGCCGC
This sequence comes from Hyphomonadaceae bacterium, assembly GCA_040381035.1. Classification (GTDB taxonomy): domain Bacteria; phylum Pseudomonadota; class Alphaproteobacteria; order Caulobacterales; family Aquidulcibacteraceae; genus REEB506. The sequence continues at coordinate 6,999 of JBEIHY010000098.1, read as the reverse complement.
GCGGCGGCGTTGAGGCGGTTGCCGATGTGATGGTGCGCGAGTTGCCGCGGCTGGGCATTGATCTCACCTATATCGCCGCCGCCGCCGATCTCGACGCTGAGGAGATGATCGGCCCGGCCAAGATCATTCATTTGAAGCGCGTCGCGCGGCCGGGATTTCTCACCTATTGGAACCTCGATGCAGTGCGCGTGGCGCGCATAATCGACAAGCTGAAGCCCGATCTGGTGCATTGGCAAGGCAATTGCGGATTTAATCAGTACGCAAACGAACCCGGCGTCGTCACCATTCACGGCATTCCCTCGGGCGACCAAGCGGTGAAAGCAGCCGACGCTTGGCACTGGCGCGTCACCGCCAATGCCCGCATCAAGCTGATTGATGCGGTAGAGAAGCGCGCCCGCACCAAGATCGGCCGCGCGATCGTCATCAATGACTATGTGATCGAGGCGCTGCCAGACGTCGCCAATCTAGATCCGGTGCACATTCCCAATCCGATCGATGAACGGATGCTGAGCCTGCCGGCGCAAACCGCGCGTGAGCCCGCCACGATCCTGATGTCGGCGGCGATAAACTTCAACAAGCAGCAATTGCTAGCGATCCAGATGATCGCGGCGATGGCGGCCAAACGCAAAGACGCCAAACTCTTGCTCGCCGGGCCAGTGCATGAGCCGGATTATGACGTTCTGTGCCGCGCCTTTGTGGCGGAACATGGCCTGGGCGACCGCGTTGAGTTTCTCGGTCATCTGGATCGGCCCGGCTTGATCGCCGCCTATGACCGCGCCAGCCTCGTGCTGCTGTGTTCGCTGCGCGAAAACGCGCCGATGGTGGTCGCGGAAGGTCATGCCCGCGGCGCACCCGCTTTGGGGCCTGCAGATTTCGGACTGAAATACATGATCAAGAACGGCGTCAACGGCGCGTTTCTGCCGCCCGCCGCCGCTGGCGTGGAAGCCGCCGCAAACGCCGCCCTTGCCGCGCTTGAATTTCCCTGGGACCGCGCCGCGATCAGCGCGCAGGCCCGCGCCGACTATGCGCCGAGCCAAATCGGCGCGCGCACCGTGGCGCATTATGCCCATCTCGCCGGGCGCGCGGCATGATCAAGGACACCAGCCGCATCCTCGCCGCCGATCTGATCGTGGCCGCGACTGCATTCCTGTCGCTTTCGATCGCGCCGCTGGTGATGAACACCGAGCAGTTCGCCCGCATGAGCCTGATCATTGCCGTCGGCATGGTGTTAACCATCGTGCTCGATTTCGGCCTGTCGACATCGGCCATCAAGCGCTATTCGGAAGCCGGCGAAGATCGCTGGCTGCACGCCTTGGCATGGGTGAAAATCACCGTGCTCGCCATCGCGCTGCCGATCGCTGGTTTGATTTGGGCGATGCATGGCAGCTATTTTTTCGCCATGTCTCTGCTGATCGGCGCCGGCATGAGCCTATGGGGCAGCGTGCGCCTTCTCGACAGCGCCCGCCAACGCTTCGACGCCTATCTCGGGTCCAATCTGAAGCTGGCGGCGTTTCGCTTGGTCTCGGTGCCGCCAGCCTTGTTTCTGGCCGGCACGGCCGGGTGGATCATCATCGCGCTTTATGTGGCGCCGATCGCTGTGCTGTGCGCGCTGCGCGCGCGTCAAGAACCGCAAATGCTGATTGCACCAGCAAAGGCCACACGCGCTGGGCTGTTTTCCTACGCCCCGGCGGTCTATGTCTCCAACGTCGCTTATTCGGCCTTGCCGTATCTGCCGCAATTGGTGCTGCACAATCGCTTCGATGCGCACGCCGTGGCGAGTTTCGGGATCGTCACCACATTCATCGCGCCGTTCAGCATGGTGCTGGTGGCGCTGCGTACGTATCTGACACCGCGAATTCTGAAACAGACCGACGCCAATTTCTCCTCCCCGTTCAGCGCGACCGGCGCCAAACTTCTAAGCAGCGTCATCGCGTTGGGTTTGGGCGCCGTGGCCGCGATCACGCTGTTCATTCATATGGTCTATGGCGCGAAATATCCGCTGGCTGCAGGCCTGTTTGCCGGTTTTGGCGCTTTCTTCGTGCTCACCTCCATGGTCGGGCTGTTCAACATCCGGTTACACGCCCACAGCCTGCCGCAACTGGATATGTGGGTGAACATTGCCCGCGTGATCGCCGCCTGCGTCGTACTTTATTTCTTCGGCCATTCGCCGCTGGCGGTGGCGATGCTGACCGGGCTCGCCATGTTTGTCGGCGAAATTGCTCTGCTGTTCTGGGTGGAACGGCGTGTGCGCGCGATTGAGCAAACCAACGCCGCCGCCATGGAGGCCGTGCCAAAATGAAACGCCTGTGCGCGACAAACGGCGAAATGATCGCCCGATCCGCGCGCGGCCCGAACATCCGCTTGACCGGCCCGCGCTGTTCAGGCTCTCGACATCGAAACCACGGCGTCCGCACGCGGCGCCTGAAGGAGCAGAATCCGTGTTGCAAGTACTGCAATCGCTGTCGACCGGCGCGATCGAAGTCGCGGACGTCGCCGCCCCCAAGGCCCGCCCCGGCGCCGTCCTGATCGAAACCCGCGCTTCGCTGATCTCGGCCGGCACGGAGCGGATGTTGCTCGATTTCGGCCGCGCCAATCTGATCGATAAGGCCCTGCAGCAGCCGGAAAAGGTCAAGCAGACGCTGGAAAAGGTCCGCACCGACGGCGTTGTCGCAACCCTCGAAGCGGTGCGCTCAAAGCTCGATCAGCCGCTGCCGCTTGGCTATTGCAATGCCGGCATGGTGCTCGACATTGGCGCCGGCGTCTCTGAATTTTCAGTCGGCGACCGTGTGCTGTCGAACGGAGCCCACGCCGAAATCGCGGCGATCCCGCGCCTGCTGTGTGCCCGCATTCCAGACAATGTGCCCGACGATCACGCCTGCTTTGCAGTGCTCGGCGCCATTGGCCTGCAGGGCGTGCGTCTTGCAGCGCCGAGCCTTGGCGAAAAGGTCTGCGTGCTGGGTCTTGGCCTGATTGGCTTGATGACGGTGCAAATTCTGAAGGCCGCTGGTTGCCGCGTCATCGGCGCCGACTTCGACACATCGCGCCTCGCCATGGCCGCCCAATTCGGCGCCGAAACCATTGATCTTGGCGCCGGCCAAGACCCGGTGGCGCACGCCATGGCCTTCACCGGCGGGCGCGGCATTGACGCCGTGTTCATCACCGCCGCAACCAAAAGCAACGATCCCGTCCAGCAGGCCGCCCGCATGAGCCGCAAGCGCGGCCGCATCATTCTCGTGGGCGTCGCCGGCCTCGATCTCGACCGCGCCGACTTCTACGAAAAGGAGCTGACCTTCCAGGTCTCGTGCTCCTACGGACCGGGCCGCTATGATTCGGATTACGAGCAGAAAGGTCGCGATTATCCGATCGGCTTTGTACGCTGGACCGAGCAGCGCAATTTCGAAGCCGTGCTCGATCTGATGGCCTCTGGCGCGTTGAACGTCGAGGCGCTGATCTCCCACCGCGTCAGCATCGCTGAGGCCAATGTCGCCTATGACAAACTGCACGAAGGCGAAGGCCTCGGCATCGTGCTCACCTATCCCCAGCGCCCGATCGCCGAAAAGACCAAGCGCGTTGTCTCGCTCGCCGCTGCAACCAAAGCCGCGCCGGGCGCGCGCATGGGCGTCATCGGCGCCGGCAATTACGCATCCCGCGTGCTGATCCCGGCGCTGACCAAAGCCGGCGCATCAATCCGCACCGTTGCCAGCCAGGCCGGCCTCACCGCGGTGATCCATGGCCGCAAGGCCGGCGCCGAACAGGCGACCAGCGATGTCGACACCGTCTTCGCCGATCCCGAGATTGATGCCGTCGTCATCGCCACCCGCCATGACAGCCATGCCGGCTTGACCGTGCGCGCCATCGAAGCCGGCAAGCATGTGTTTGTGGAAAAGCCGTTGGCGCTCAACGAAGACGAGCTGGACGAAATCGAAACCGCCGTGGCCGCCGCGCGCGCCCGTGGTTTTGAGCCGATCATTTCGGTTGGGTTCAACCGCCGCTTTGCCCCCCACGCCATTGCCATGAAGGCAGCGCTGGATCGCACCGCCGGACCGAAATGCCTCACCACCCTGTTCAATGCCGGCGACATTCCCGCCGACCACTGGACGCAAGATCCGCAAACCGGCGGCGGACGCATTCTCGGCGAAGCCTGCCACCATATCGACCTTCTGCGCTTCCTGATTGGCGCAGAGATCGTGGATGTGCGCGGCGTGCGCATCGGCCGCGCCAGCGGGGCAGCCGTGCGTGATGATAAGGCAACGATCAATTTCGCCTTCGCCGATGGCTCGATCGCCACCATCCACTACTTCGCCAATGGATCGAAAGCCTTTCCAAAAGAGCGCATCGAAGCCTTCGCCGGCGGGCGCACTTTCGTGCTCGACAACTTCAAGAGCCTGAAGGGCTACGGCGCGCCCGGCTTCAAGAATGTCGGCGGCTTCAAGCAGGACAAAGGCAACGACGCGTGCGCCGCCGCCTTCGTCGCCGCCGTGCGCGAAGGCAAGCCGGCGCCGGCGCCGCTGGCGGAGGTGTTTGACGTGTCGCGCGCGAGCGTGCGCGCCGCCCAGTTCGTCGACTGAGGCCGTGGCTGCGCCCATCCCCCCGGCAAAACGCCTTGCGCTGACGGCAGGCGCAGTGGCGCGGCTTGGCTTGGACAATGCCGCGCGCGTGGCGGCCCATCGCGTCTTGAAGCGCGTCGGCGCCTATGCCCGCGCGCCAGCGCCGCCGCTCAGCCTCGGGCCGTTTGGTTTTCGCGACGCCATCTTGGCGCCGGCGCCGATGGCGGAGGATTGGCGCCGCGCGGCCGTGTTGGAAGGTGAGGACATTCTGGACGGCCGCGTGCGGATGCTCGGCGCGGCAGCGCGTCTTGTCGGGTCACCGCCCGATTGGCGCGCCAATCAGCTTGGCGGCCCGCCGCGGATCGGCGATCAGCATTGGAGCCAATATTCCGACGCCGCCGCTAATGGCGACATCAAAGGCGTATGGGAATTGTCGCGCGCCGATTGGGCTTTAAGCCTCGCGCGCGCGGCCCGCGCCAGCGGCGACCGGCGCTTTACCGACACGCTTGAAAGCTGGCTCAGCGATTGGGTGAAACACAATCCCACCCATGCCGGCCCGAACTGGATGTGCGCCCAGGAAACCGCGATCCGGATCATGCAGGTGCTGTGCGCCGCCCGGATTTCAAACACGCCGCGCACGCCGGCCTTCACGGCGTTTGTTCGCGCGCATGTGGCCCGCATCGCTGCGACCCCGCATTATTCCATTGCTCAACAGAACAACCACGCCACCAGCGAAGCCGCAGGGCTTTTCATCGGCGGGCTATGGCTTGCCGACGAAGCGAGCGCGCAACGCGGCCGCGCACTGTTGGAGCGCCTCGCGGCGGATTTAATTCTGCCGGACGGCTCCTTTGCCCAGCACTCCATCACCTATCACCGCCTCGCACTCGACACGCTGGTGTTCTGCGAGTTGTGGCGCCGGCAAGCGCGTGCGCCGGCCTTCTCTGCGCGCTTTATGGAGCGACTGGCGGCGGCGGCCCGTTGGCTTGGCGCCATGATCGATCCGATCAGTGGCGACGCGCCCAATCTCGGCCCCAATGACGGCGCCCATGTGCTGCGTCTCACCAGCCTGCCCTACCGCGATTTCCGCCCCAGCGCGGAGCTGGCTTGGCGGGTGGCGTTTGGCGCGCGGCTGTTTGCGCCCGGCGCCTGGGATGAGCCGGCGATGTGGCATGGCTTTGCCGAACCGAACGATCAGCGCCCGGCGTCGCGCGGCCCACGCTGGTTTCCTGACACGGGCTATGCGCTGATCGGCGGTGAAACCGAGGGCGCCGATTGGGCCATGATCCGCGCCCCGCAAGCTCGCTTCCGGCCCGGCCATTGCGATGCGCTGCATATCGATCTGTGGGCGAAGGGCGTGAACATTGTGCGCGACGCCGGCACCAGCTCCTACGCCCTGGACGACGCCGCCGCGCGAGACTTTTCCGGCGCTCCCGGCCATTCCACAATCGAAGTGGACAACCGCGATCCGATGCCGCGGTTGTCGCGATTTCTGTATGGGGCCTGGATCAAAGTCGATGCGGGGCCGGTGACACAGACCGCCATCGCGCAATCCTGGCGCGGCGCCTATACCGATTGGCAGAAAGCCCATGTGAGCCGCACCGTCACACGATCCGCACCCGGACAATGGTTGATTGAAGACGCCGTGGAAGGCGCGCAATTGTTTTGGATCGTACGGTTTCGTTTGGCCGACGCCGATTGGCGCGCTAATGGCGCGACATGCGAAAGTGCGCTAGCGCGGTTCACCGTCGAAGCGCCGGGCGCAGACCTGCGCCTGACGCGCCTGCCGGAATCCTTTTGGTATGGCGAACGCCACGAAACGCCCGTGCTCGAAATTCGCTTGCCGGCCAGCGCCGGCGCCTGCGCCACCCGCATCGAGGTGCTGTGACCATGCGCATTCTCTACGCCCACCAATATTTCAGCGGCCGCGGCGGGGCCTTGGGCGATCGCTCCTACGCTTTTGCGCATGCACTGCGCGCGCGCGGCCATGCGGTCAGCGTCGTGTGCGCGTCCTCGACACGCTCCGTGTCGGGACTGAGCGATCCGTTCGTGGGCGGCAAGCGTGAAGGCATGGTGGAAGGCCTGCATGTGATCGAGTTCGATCTTGCCTATTCCAATGCCGATGGGATCGCGGCGCGGGCGTGGAAATTCATCCGCTACGCGCTGAATTCCATGATGGTGGCGGCAACGAGGCCATATGATCTGGTGTTTGCCACCTCCACGCCGCTCTCGGCCTCGCTGCCGGGGATCGCAGCGAAATTGCTGCGCGCACGCCCCTTTGTGTTCGAAGTGCGCGATCTGTGGCCGGAAATTCCCGTCGCCATGGGCATGACCAATCCGGTGCTGGTGGCTGGCATGGGCGCGCTGGAATGGGTGTCCTACAAAATGGCCGATCGCTGCGTGGCGCTGGCCCCAGGCATCGCCGACGGTATCGCCCGCCACGGAATCGCGCGCG
>JBEIHY010000097.1:0-11530 GCA_040381035.1 Hyphomonadaceae bacterium | reverse complement strand
CGACGCATCGCCAAGCCAAGCGAAAGTATAAGACGCGGATGCGCACGCCCTCGAAGCTTGATCCACATCTGGCCGAAATAGAAGGCTGGTTTGCGGCTGAGCCGGACATCACGGCGCTCGCCATTCTTGGCCGGCTGGGCGAAATCGATCCCGCGACCGTTGATCAGAAGCAGCACTCGATCGTGCAGCGGCTGCTGAAGAAGCTCAGGGCCAAAGCCACGCGATTTTCCCAAGACGCAGACCTTGAGCTGCATGGACAAGTCGCCGGCCGCAGCGGTGACGCCCCGCCAGTCGGGCTAACCCCCCCTTCCGGTCCGTCACCGCCAGTAATGCCGCGAGCGCATTGCCTTTCACCGCATGATTATGCCGATCCCCAGAGTAACAATTCTTCCTGAGGCAATACGGGGGTCATTATTGTACGCCGATTGACAGGCTCGCCCTTCGCGTTGCCCGGCCGCGACAGTGAAGGCCCGATTGAGGCCGACGTCATCACCCGCGCCATGGGCCGGTCGATGAAGGTGCTGAAATTTCCGACGGCAGGCCCGCACGATCTGCGCCGCACCAGCCGCACCAGCCGCACCTTGATGACGTCCGAGCGGATTGGCATCAGCTTTGAAACCGCCGAACGCTGCACGGACCACGCGTTCGGTGGCATCAGGGCCAAGCACTACGACTTGAACGCCTATCTCGGACCAAAACGGCAAGCCTTTGCGGCTTTAGCGTCAAAACTGGTGCGCATCGCCGAAGGACGCCCGCTGCCCTCCAACGTGGTCCCCATCGCGCGGACGGGCGGTGACGCTTGAGCAGCGGCCAGCTGCTCAAGCTCTGGAGCAGCTATCCCGCTTTATATCCGCTCTGATATAGTGGTAACCTCATATCCGATCGGGTATCTTTAGCTTCATGTTGATCCGCCGCCCAGAAGACATCGGCGCCTTGATGCGCCAATTCCGCAGAACCCATGGGCTGTCGCAAATCCAGCTCGCCGCTCGGCTTCAGACGACACAGAAATGGCTCTCACATGTGGAGAATGGCAAATCCACAGCGCAGATTGGCCTCGTGCTCCGCGCGCTCAACGAGATCGGCGCCACGCTGGCTGTGACGATGGAGACGGAGCAACCTCAGGCGCGCCGGAAAATTGGCCCCAACCGGTCGCGCAAACGCGCGATTTCAATTGATGGCATCGTCGACGGATGAGTTGGTATTTGCTTTTTCAGATTGACCGGCCCCTTGTCCATCGTTCAATCCCGGGCATGCTGATTTTTTTGGACGCGACCTGGGTCGAAGGATGCGGTCGTGATTGATATCACCAAAGTTCAAGCGCTTGTTTCGCCTGAAATCTACAAAAGGGGTCACGATTATTTGCGCGCAGGCGCCGTTGGCGCTTTGGTCAGGCGTGGCGACGTGGTTTCCACGGATGTGGAAGGCAGCGAACCGACACCTTATCAGGTGACTATTCGTCTCTCAGGCAAAGGTGTGGCGGACGCAAGCTGCACCTGCGCCTATGACTGGGGCGATCATTGCAAGCATGTCGCGGCTGCTCTGATTTGCCTTGCCGAGCACCCTGACGACGTGATCACGCGAAAGCCGCTGAAACAGACATTGTCCGCGCTCGATCGAGACTTGCTTGAGGCGCTCGTCTTGACGCGCTGCGAGATAGACGAAGGCTATGCCCGATGGCTTGAAGCCGAGATAGAATTGGCGTCCATGCCAACAGGTAAAAGCGCCGCCGGCCGGAAATCGCTCGTCGACCAAGGATCCATCAAGGACTACGCAAACGCCCTGGTCGCCGGCCGTTACCGACCGCGGCGACATTGGGATGATTTCCAAATCGCCGGCAGCAGCGAGGAGTTGCAACAGCTCGTCGCAAAGGCAACGCCATTTTTGGAGCGCGGCGATGGGCGCAATGCTTTGCGCGTTCTGGAAGTTGTCACGGACGCCTTTGTTGATTCATGGATCAACGGCAGCGCAGGGGCCGACGATGAGATGTTTCTCCTTCTGGACGATCTGGGCCGACTGATTGCGGAGGCCGCCTTGCTGAGCGATCTGTCGGCCGATGAACGCGACGCCTTGGCGGAGACTGTCGAAAACTGGCATGCCCGCGTTTCCGACTACGGCGTGGAAGAAGCTTTTCCTGTCGCCATCCGCGCACTTGAAGACGGCTGGGACGATCCCATGCTGCAAAACGTGCTGCGGGGCAAAGCGAAGGCATTGCCGAATGCCGACGAGCCAATCGAACAAGCGCTCCTGCAGGTACGGTTGCGCGTCTTAAAGGCGTGCGAACGGCGTGACGAGTATCTGCATCTGTCGAGCGCTGGCGGGGCCCATGCGCTGCATGCCGGCATGCTGGCCGAAATGGGCCAACTCGATAACGCCCTCGCCTACGCCCGAAAGCGATTCAAGGCCGCAAGCGAAGCCCACGACTTTGCAAAGGCTCTGAGAATGCAGGCGCAGGATGCCGCGGCCATAGCAATTGCCGAGTTTGGCCTCACTGTGAGCGAAGGCAAGAAGCGCCCCACACCGGCAGCTGACGCCGTAATGTCGCTGGATGAAAGACGTGAAGTCGACTTTGGCGCGACGGCGCTGGCGCATTGGCTGCGTGACTATGCCGGCGCCATGGGCAACTCCAAGATCGCTCTGAAGGCAGCGATGTTTGCATTCACGCGCTCACGGTCCAAAGCCGACTTTCGCGCCGCCGAGCTTTGGGCCAAAACCAAAGGCGCCGGTAAAACATGGGCAAGTGTGCGAACAGCTCTTTTGAAAGAGTTGAACGAAGCGCCCTATGCAAGCGACCGGGTTGCGATTTTGCTGGATGAAGGCTTGCTTGATGAAGCCGTGCAAGCCGCAGGGCAAGATGGCGGGCGCGCCGGAGACACGGAAACCTTGATGCGATTGGCGCTCAAGGCAGCGACTTCACACCCTGACTGGGTAATCCACGTCTGCCGACGGCGCGCCGACCTGATCATGAATGAAGGACGCGCCAGCCACTATGCCGACGCCGCGCTTTGGCTTGAATCCGCTGCAAAGGCTTACAGCGCCAGCGGGCGAGAAGCGAATTGGCAAGTTCTGATTGAAGGACTGATCGAGACCCACAAGCGTAAACACAAACTACGCCCTTTGCTGGAGCGCTTGAGAAAGGCCCGCTGAGTTGGGGGATCGCGACAACAGAGGAGCGCAACTTCAGCGCTCTTCGAACTGTCGCCATCGGAATGAACAATCAGTGCGTCGCGCGCCCAAATGGCTTGAAACCGGATTTTTCATAAATCGCTGTCGCTTCCGCATCGATCGGATCGACTATCATCAGTCGGCCCGCAGATTCCCCTGCGACAGGCAGGAATAAAACAACATCAAAAAGAGACGGCAAATGGGTGAAATCCGCATTCGCGACCGCAATAATCCGAATCAGCCAGACTTGCAATCCGCATTAGCCGAACATACAGTCCGCTTCCGCCGGAGGCCACATGTCGACGCAACAAGTCAGCCGCCTGGCCATAGGCCTGCTTGAAGATGCCCTAGCGACGTTTCGCGTGGCGGTGCTGGTGGGGCCGCGTCAATCCGGCAAAACAACGCTGGCGCGATCGTTCGCGCGGGGGGCGCCATTCCTGTCGCTCGACGATGCCGCGACACTGGCGGCCGTGCGAGCCGATCCGGTAGCCTTTGTTCGCGGCGCGGACCGGCTCATCATCGATGAAGTCCAGCGCGCGCCGGACCTTATCCTTGCAATCAAAAGCGAGGTCGACCGCGACCCTCGCGCGGGAAGGTTTCTCCTGACAGGCTCAGCCGATGTCAGGACATTGCCACGGATCATGGATTCGCTTGCCGGGAGAGCCGGCGTGGTCCGTCTGTACCCATTGGCGCAGGCCGAAATCGAGGAGGCTGGCGCCCCAACCCTGCTCAAGCGCCTCTTCGAGGGATTGCCGCCGCCCGCACCCGCTCCGCAAAACTCAGCGCTGCCGCAACGGGTGTTGCGCGGCGGCTATCCAGAAGTGGTGTTCGGTTTGAAAGAAAGTCAGCGGGCGCTGTGGATGCGCGAATATGTGGCTGCGGTCACTGGCCGGGACATCCCCGACATCGCCGAAGTGGCGAAACTGTCAGAACTGCCACGTTTGCTCGCCGCGATCGCTGCTCAAGCGGGCGGACTATTGAACCTAAGAAAACTCGGCGGCGAACTTGGTTTGGACAGCAAAACCGTCGATCGTTACGCGATTTTGTTGGAGCATGTTTTTCTTATCCGGCGCATTCCAGCCTGGTCAACCAATGCACTCTCACGCTTGGTGAAAACGCCCAAGGTTCAATTTCTTGATTCCGGTTTGCTGGCGTCTTTGCGCCGGATATCGAACTTGGACGACGCCAACCGGACGCATTTGGGCGTGCTGCTTGAAAGCTTTGTTTATGGCGAACTGCTCAAGCTGGCCGAGTTGAACACAGATCCGCTTTCAATCATGCACCATCGCACGCGCGACGGCGAGGAAGTCGACTTCATCGTTGAAGCCGGTCCGGACGCTGTTATCGGTATTGAGGTCAAGTCTTCGGTTGGCATTCGCCAAGACGCGTTTCGCGGGCTTGCGGCAATTCGCGATGCTATGGGGCGGCGGTTTCGCGGCGGCGTCGTTCTTCACGATGGCGATCATGTTCTTCCCTTCGGCGACCGGCTCTGGTCGGCGCCCGTTGCGTCATTGTGGGCGCCCAATGCCACTTGATCCAATAAAACATAACGCGAGCATTCTTCCGTTGGCGGCGCTGAATACCTTCGAGGCGAACGGAATGCTGGCTTTAATTTATAAGCTTCCTGAGCCCCAATTTGCCAAAGGAGCAAAACCCGCATGCCGCGCGCCAAGTCAACAACGACACAAGCGAAATCCGCCACAACAAAGCCGAAAGGAAAGCAGCCGACCGTCACGATCGAATCGCTTACAAAGCTTGGCGCGAAGCGCTTGGCCGCGCTCCTGTTTGAAGCGGCGGACAAGGACCCCGCACTGGCCAAGTTCCTGCGTGTCGAACTTCTGAAAAGTGATCCCGAAGCGCTCGCACGAGAAATTGATAAGCAGATCGCCAGCCTCAAGCGCGCCCGCGGCTTCGTTGACTGGCGCAAAATCCGTGAGCTTGCAAAAACGCTCGAAGCGCTGCGCGCGTCCATCGCCGGACCATTGATCGAGGCTGACGCGACATTGGGTATAGAAAGGCTTCTCGCGTTCCTCGCGCTTGGAGACACCACTGCCGGCCGCGCAGACGATTCCAACGGCCTTTTGAAACCGATCTTCACCGATGCCTGCACGGACTTTGCTTCCGCGATAGGCGCGTTGCACCCTGATCTTCAATTTCAGTGGGCGTCGCTGGGGTACGCCATGGTTGATGCTGATGGCTACGGCCTCCTCGATGCGCTGCCCGGCGCAATCATCTCGCGCCTTGCCAATCCCGCGCTCACTGCGTTGCGCCAATCCCTGACTGAAAAGTACGAAGCCTTGCCGCCCGAAGATCCCGACCAAAGGCGGTATGACTATCGCCCGACCTTCCTTCTCACGTCCCTCGCAGCGATCGCGGATGCGCAGGGCGATGTCGATGCTTTCATCGCAGCCCATATGCGAAAAAGCCCGCGTCTGCGCGATGACGCCGGGATTGCAATCCGTCTGATGCGCGCCGGCCGTGCGCAGGAGGCCTTCGATCACTTGAACACGGTCGATCCTTCCAACATCCTGCGCATGACGCCCATTGAAGATGCGCGGATAGACGTTCTCGACGCGCTCGGACGCAAAGACGACGCGCAAGCTGAGCGCTGGCGGGCGTTTGAACGACGCCTGTCGACAGAGCCGCTGCGCGCTTATCTCAAGCGCCTGCCCGATTTCGACGCCGACGAAAAGCTTGAACAAGCGCTTGCTTTCGCAGCGCGACAGGAATTATCGCGGGCGCTGGTGTTTATGCTCGAATGGCCGGCGTTGCGCGAAGCCGGCGCACTCGTCCGTGCGCGGTCAAGAGAACTCAACGGCGATCTCTACCACATCTACACGCCGGCGGCCGAGGCGCTCGAAGCCAAAGACCCGCTCGCCGCCACTCTGCTCCGCCGGGCGATGATCGACTTCACTCTGGAGCGCGCGAGATCATCCCGCTACGAACACGCCGCGCGCCACCTTGTGGAATGCGGGGCCATCGCCGGGCAGGTCACCGATTGGCAAGGCGTGCCCGATCATGACGCCTATCTCGCGAAACTGCGGGCGGCGCATTCGCGGAAAACGGGCTTCTGGACCCGCGTTATGGAGCGTGGCGGCGACATTTAGCGCTAAGGAATCGGAGCCGCCTTTGGCTTTGGCGCACACGCCGCAAGAATGCGTCGCCAGCCGTTCCGCCCTTCAATCGCATAGGCCATGATCGCCAAGTATTGCGCATGATCGACCCGCTCGTCTGGTGGTGGCGGCGCCCTTTTCAGCTGTTCCAACTGAGCGCGCCGGTCGCGCACCGTAGCGCTCTTCGCAACGATGCAACTGTAGGCTTCGCAGGCATAGGCAAATGTTTCGCGCATGCCGAAGCCGATCTCCAACAGCCATTCACGCTTGCGCGTCGCCACAAGCCCAAGCCGCGTGCGCTTGCAATTGTGGAAAGCGTGTGCGGCCTCATGAACGATCACATCCATGAACACCGATCCGTGCTTGATCCCGTCGGCCAGCACATAACTATCCAAACCCTGATTCAACCCAACCGGCTCGACGTCTTCATCGTCCGTGTCTGGACCGCCAACGCTCTTTCTGAACATTTTCGCGAACCGCCAAGCTGTTTTCAGATCCGGCTCTTGGTGAAGAAGCGATATTATGGTTTCGGAAGAAATCAGGACGAACCCGGACGAAATTGCATCCAGTACTGGGGCCTGCTCGGCTTCAACGAACAGCCCCTGCACCATCGGCGCAATGCGACGGCGCGCCTCAAGCTCCAGATCAAACGAAAGCTTGGGCGCCGGACACGCGACGGCCATCGGCGCCACTTGCGCGATCAGCGCCTCTCGCATGGCCATGCGACGCGCCGCCCATTGATCCCAGATATTCCGCCCTGGCCACCCAGCCGCCAATTGATCATAGGCGCCGGTTTCCAGAAAGACGCGGACATCATCGGCGGGCGTGGACATCGTCAAACATCAAACCACGCAGACCGCCCGACGCCAACTGGCCGCCCAGTTTGCTTAGCGACCTTTACAGTCAGCTTTTAAGGCGGCTTCAGGTGGCCGGAAACACCGGGACTTGCGCGCGCGGGCGCTTCCCTCGCCGCAATTTGTTCAAGGGACGGTGTGAGCCCTACGCGTTTTCGTTCAACAGACGGGTTGTGCGCGAGGAATTCGTGTTCTGCACGATGCCAACGTAGTGCTCTCCCGCTGAGCTACGCGCCCGATACGTCACTTAAGCATTGAGATCGCTGTACTTTTTTGCAGCCTTTCTGGCGTGTCCCGGCGGCTTAAAACAGCGAACCCCGTGAAAACCCCGTTAATGTAGTCTGGGACGAAGCGCAATGGCGCTGATTCAGCCCAAAAAGCGTGGTGCTCTCCCGTGGGACGAAAAATGAACGAAGAGAGGACGGATTTGGGCGAATTTTGAGGGATTAGGGCGGGCGCCCGACTGTGGATAACTTGCGGCGGCCGCGAGATGTGATGGCGCCTCGCAGATGCGGTCGGATGGCTTAAGACGAACCTATGCGCATTTGGATCCTCTCCGACCTGCACATCGAATTCTGCCGCTGGGACGTCCCCGACCCCCGCCCGGATTATGACGTACTGATCGCAGCGGGCGACATCCACAACCCGGCAAGCGCCGGCGTTGAATGGCTGGCGGCGCGCGCTGCGGGCAAGCCGGTGATCTATGTGCCAGGCAATCACGAATGGTATGCCGGCGGCGGCGAGCGTCTGATGGACCGGGAAGCGTCCCGCGCAGAACAGCTCGCGCGCGAAGCCGGCGTCACCTGGCTGATGGATGACACAGCGATCATTGATGGCGTGCGCTTCATCGGGGCAACGCTTTGGACTGATTATGCGCTCTACAGCGACGTGCGTATGGGCATGCACGCCGCGCGCGTCGGTCTTAACGACCATCGGATGATCTACCCCAAAGCGGTAGGCGCGGCGTTCTCGTCGGAAGATGCGCGCGCGCTGCACGAGCAGAGCTTGGCCTTCATTAAGCAAACCGTCGCCGAGCCTCTCGACGGCGCGACCGTGATCGTTACCCACCATCTGCCCCACCCCAAGTCGATCGCACCGCGCTTTCTGGGCGATCCGTTGAATCCAGCATTTTGCTCGGACCTGTCGCCATTTGTTGAAGCCTGCGGCGCCGCTTGGCTATATAGCCAAGCCCTTATCGCCTTCCGAGAATTTGGCGAGAACGCCGAAGCTAATGACTTTGCCGTAAGCGCGTTAGCTGCGAACGGGCACGTGCCCGCCGTCTTGACCGGCGAGAAGAAGGTGTAGCAGCGTAACGATGGATACATCACCATGGGCGGCGAGGACGAAGCCGAGCACTACGTTACCGAATGGGGCTTCGATTGGGTGACGACGCCAGGCGCCGTCGATTGGTTGAAGAAGATGGCGGCCAATGAGTCCTCCGGGCAGAAGAGTCGATCGACTCGGCATTGATTCCCCGTTGGCGTTCTTGTTCGCTTTAACGCCGCAAACCGGCTGACGCGAGCCAAAGCGGCCGTTGCCACGATCTGGCGCGATCTCACGTTTCTCGCCGATAGCTGCCGCTCAGCTCGGTTCGAGCTCACCGCGACCAGCGAGAACCGGCGCTCGTCATCGGCGCTTCTTTTTTCGGGCGGGCGGAATTTGGGACGGAACCACAGGGTCTCGCGCGCGGACCCGCCCAACAGAATCGATGAATTCGGCGATGTGGGCCGATCCCACAGCATCGGCGCGCGTGACAGCGCAAACTGTGAATCGCGCCTTGCCCGGGAGCGGTGCGCTGACAAGCGCGCGGCCCGCCATTAACGCAGAGGCGGCGGAGGCCGGCGCGACCGTAAGCAAGTCACTGCGCTCGGCAACATCGGCGCATGCGCTGAGGCTGGGGATGCGGTACTTCGGAAAGCCGCGACGCAACAGCATGTCGCGCTGCGTTGCCGGCAATGCTTCCTGAAACAGGCTGTCGAAACCGGCGATTACGCAGTCAAAGCCAAGCATGGCATCAAGAGAACTTGCGACGCCATCAAGCGGATGCCCTCTTCGAAACAAGACAGTATAGGGCTCGGAAATCAGCCGCGTTACGATCAACGCTTTTCTGTCCGCAAGCTCTCGAACCACATTCTGATGAAGCAAGAGCAAATCGGCGCGTTGCCGAACGAGCTGCTCGATAGCCAGCGCCGGCGCCATGACTTGCATGGCGACGTGAACCTCCGGACGCTTGGTTCGAAACTCAAGCAGCGCGCGATGTCCTAACGCGTCAAGAATGACGGGCCCGCATATGACGTCGAGATGCGCTGCGACCGTGGAAATCGCGGCCTTCACGTCCTCCGAGTGGGCTAGAAGGCCGGGCGCGCGTTTGAGCAAGCGCTGACCTGCTTCGGTTGGCGCCAGTGAGCGCGTGGTCCGCTCGATCAGGCGAACGTTGAGACCCTCTTCCAGGGTGCGAATGCTTTTCGTCATCGCCGAATGGGAAAGGCCCAGTTCGTCCGCAGCGCGCGAAAAGCTGCGTAGTCGGCACACCGCTTCAAACCTGCGGACCAAGACAAGATCAAACGACATGTTCCATATAGTGCACAATAAGCGGCTCTAATTCAATTGTGCTCCGCTGTGGCTCGTTGCACGCTGACGCAACGGCGAGGAGCAGCCCATGAGCGTGCAACAGGTCATGGACCTTCCAATCGAGCTGATTTCGATTGGGTTGTTCTTTTCAATGATGGCGATCGAGCTGGTCGTCATTTTCGTGTTTCGAGCCAAAGGCACGTACGTGGCCAAGGACAGCGCGCTGGGGATTTTTCTCGGGCTCGCCAGCTTGCCTGCCAACGCGCTCACGGCGTTCATCACCTTCGGGCTTCTATCGCTAGCGACGCCGTTTCAGATTGCGAGCCTACCGCTCAACTGGGCAATGTTCGGGCTCTGCTTCGTGCTCGACGACCTACGCTTCTATGTCCACCACCGGATCGCTCATCGATGCCGTTGGGTCTGGGCCATGCACGTGGTGCATCACTCAAGCCAGCAATACAATCTGTCGGTGGCGCTGCGGCAATCCTGGACCAAACACTTCACTGGAACTATGTTGCTGAAGATTCCTTTGGTCCTCATTGGCTTCGATCCCATGCTGGTGACCTTTTGCGGCGTGCTGAACGCCACCTATCAGTTCTTCCTGCACACAGAAACCGTCAACAAGATGCCACGCTGGTTTGAAGCCATCTTCAACACGCCTTCGCACCATCGCGTACACCACGGCGCCAATCCTCGCTATCTTGACGCCAATTACGCCGGCACACTGATCGTCTGGGACCGCTTGTTGGGCACGTTCGTCGCGGAGGAAGCGTCCGACCCACCAGCCTATGGGTTGGTCAAGAACATCGAGAGCTACAATCCGATCACAATACTCTTTCATGAGTATGCGAGGATCGCTCGAGATGCATGCCAGCGTGGTCTGACACTCGGGCAGCGGCTGCTCTACGTGTTCGCGCCGCCCGGATGGAGCCATGACAGTTCGCGCCAGACCAGTGAATCAATCATGCGCAACGCGGGCATTATTCGTCATCGGGGCCCCAATCGCGTGCGGCCTGAGCTGGCGGGGTAAGATTTATGCCCTTGCACTACGTGCTCTCAGAAGTCGCGATCTGCCTCGCGTCAGGTTGGGGCGCCAATCGCTTGTTTCGGGATCAGCAGGCGATTGGCGCATTTGGCGTGGCGCTGTTCGCGGTCGCCGCCATCATCGGCATTGTTCGAATTGCCACAGGCCTTGATGAACTGCTCGCGCCGGCTCACCGATTTGCCTCGCAGGCAGGCGGCACATTCGCGCTCGCCCTCATCGTCTTGCAGATCGCTAAACACCGCGGGTGGACGCCATCGCTCTTGACACCCCTGACCTGCGCCATTGCCGCCGCAGCGCTACCCGCTTTAGCAGGCGGCATCTTGGGCGGCCTTGTCTTCTTGGCGTTGTTGGCGTTCGGCGCGCTCCTATTGGCCACTTATTCCCACAGCAAACGCCGCGTGCTCAGTGTGATTGGGTTCGCATCGATGGCACCGAACATTCTGTTCGTGCGCCAGTCGCCCATTCTCGATCCTGCGGTGAGCTGGCACGCCTACCATCTCATCACCGCGCTTTGGCTCATTGCGATCGTGGTGGCGCTGCACCCAGCTCCGACCCATTCCGCAAACCCTGCGCAGTCAAGCCGGTGAGCGGCGAAGTCGCTCGATTCGTCACGCTAGCGTCAGCCGCGGACGACCGGCCTATTCTCTTGAGCGTTCTTGGACGCCGGCCCTGCTGCGGCGTCTGTCATGGCTCTTTTGGCCGGCGTCGAGGAACGCCGAGGGCAGGAAACCGCGCTGTGCAGCCGCGGGCTATGGGGATTGAGGCGCTTGCGGTCGCGCCGGCGG
>JBEIHY010000096.1:0-11575 GCA_040381035.1 Hyphomonadaceae bacterium | reverse complement strand
GCGCTCAGCCATTGATGGCCGCACGACGCGTCACCCTGGTTATGCCGTCAGCCAACATGTCCGCAAACGGATCGAAGAATGCTTCGGTTGGATGAAGACATGCGGCGGCATGCGCAAGCCCCGCCACAAGGGCCACAAACGTGTCGCCTGGACCTTCACGCTCACTGCCGCTGCATGCAAGCTGATCGGGTTGCCAAAGCTGCTCGCTGCAGCGTGATCAAGCCCGGGCACCGTGCAAAATCGCCCCAAAGCGGCAAACTTCCTCCGAAAATGCCAGAAAATTGCGATCAAATCGATACATGCGCAGGCCTCGGGGAAAATTCCACCTTGCACCTGGACTATTTCGGCGGCCTGCCAGGGCAAGACCTTCACATCCGCAGCGCGGACGATCATCGATTTCCCCTGACAAAGACAAAACGCTCCGAACCCGGACGATTAAAATAATTAGGCCGAACACGGATAATCCGTGTTCGGAACACTTGCTTAATGGTTCGTCTTGAGCCACATTCGCGCCCAAGGGGACATATGGGCCCTTTTTGGGGCGATGTCGGGCGGATTCACCCCTACCAGGGCCGCGGCGCCCAACTTGCTGACGTTGGATCGGGAAAAATGCCGCACCTTTCGGTGGGCGCCACTCCGGAGAGCCTGGCTATGGCGAATTCGATCGATCTGCATGTCGGCAAGCGGCTCCGCCGCCGTCGCCGCCTACTTGGCTTGACCCAGCAGCAGCTGGCCGAAAGCATTGGGATCCGCTTCCAGCAGATCCAGAAATACGAATGTGGCGCCAACCGCGTTACCGCGTCTCGTCTTTACGAACTGGCCGTCGCGCTCAATGTGCCGGTTGGTTACTTCTTTGAAGGCCTGCAGGTCGGCCAGGCGCCGGGCCAACCGAACGCCCAGCCTGCCAATGATCGCGAACTGATCGCGGCCGACGTGCTGTCGCAAAAGGAAACCCTCGAACTGATCCGCGCCTACTACAAGCTCGGCGAGCGTCCGCGGCGGCGCCTGCTTGACCTCGCCAAGGCGCTGCAAGACGAAAACACCGACGCGGCCTAAACGCTGCGTCAGGCTCTCGCCCACGGCCCGCTCCCAAGAGCGGGCCGTTTTGCATTTCAGATGGGTTGGGATAAGCGGGCGCTATGTCTGCCATTCCCGACCTCGATATCGCCCGTGAGCGCGCCTTTCTCACCTTGCTGGCCGACGCCGCCCGCGCCGCGATCCTGCCCCACTTTCGGGTCGCAACACCGACCGAGGACAAAGGCGCGGGCCAGTTCGATCCAGTCACCGAAGCCGATCGCGGCGCCGAGCGGGCGATCCGCGCCCTCATTGGCGAACACCGTCCCGATGCCGGCATCGAGGGCGAGGAATATGGCAAAAGCCCCAGCCGCAATGGCTGGACCTATGTGCTCGACCCCGTCGACGGCACGCGCGCCTTCATTTCCGGCCTGCCGCTGTGGGGCTGCCTGATCGGGCTGTGCTTTGAAGAGACGCCAGTGTTTGGCGTGCTCGATCAAGGCTATCTTGGCGAACGCTTTATGGGCTTTCCAGGCGGGGCGGTTCTGGTTGACGGCGCTGGCGAGCGCCCGTTGCGGGCGCGGCCGTGCGCCGGGTTAGAAACCGCAACGATCGCGACCACCGATCCCGACCTGTTCACCGCTGCCGAAGCGACCGCTTATCGCACAGTACGCCAACGCGCGCGCCTGGCCCGGCTGGGTTGCGATTGCTACGCCTATGGCATGGTCGCCTTGGGGGGGATTGATCTGGTCATTGAAAGCGGCCTCAAACGTCATGACGTCGCCGCCCTTGTTCCCATCGTTTCGGGATCGGGCGGATGGATAAGTGATTGGCGCGGCGGGCCTGCCGGCATGGGCGGCCAAGTGATTGCGGCCGGCGACGCCCGCGCCCATGCCCAGGCGCTCGCGCTGCTCGCGCATGCGGCGCTTTGACGATGCGACTTTTCGCCTGTTCGGCTTTTCATCTGCACCCATCCTTGGGCTGAAATCGTCTCTGACGGCTCAGTTGCTGCTGGCGCTGGCGGCGGACGGCAGGCCGAACCTCAAGGATCTGGAAAAGAGCGAAACCGGCATGGTCGCCGCCGTCAAAGCTGGCGACCGGCTGGCGCCGGATTGCGGCCTTCCGGTCGCCCTGACGGGCATCGAAGCGCTGCGTCGCGGCTGTGCGTCGGCGGGCAAGGCGCGGACCGCTTTGACCGGTCCGCCCTTGGCCAGTCCGCTCTTGGCCCGCGAGGTCGCCGTTCTCCATAAAGGAGACGCCGGCGGGCCAATCGCGCCAAACCCGCTGCAGAGGCGGCCGACGCCGCCGGATCGGCCGGCATGGCCCATGCCCACAGCTGGCGCGACAATCATGCCCGCGCGGGCGCCTTGCTGGCATTCCCGCGCGGGCGCCTTGCTGGCGGCCAAAGCCGCTGCCCGGCAAGCCAAGCTCGGCGTCTGGGCAACGCCCGCCTTCGCCGTCCGCCGCCCCGATTGCGCGGCCGGCGCGATCAAAGCCTGCAAGGCCGCCCAACAACGCGGCGATTGTCAAAGCGTCGAGGGCCGGGTTTTGGCGGCGCGCGATGGCAAAGGCCGCACTTGTCTTGTTTTTGTGGCGCCGGTCCGGTGAGCGATTTCACCCTCTCCACGGATGTTTGAAACCGCCGCCTGGCCCGGCGGGGCGGCCAATCTGGCCGGCAATCTGGCCGACCATCGGGTGTGCATACGCTTCCATCTCGGCGATCATGGCGGGCCGCTCATGCAGGTCATGCAGGTCGATCATAGGGCGCAAATCAAGGATCTTGGCGCGCTAGATCAGTCGATGCAGCGCCTCTGAAATCGGTGGCCAGACGTCATAGTAAATGCGCTGGATTCCGATTCCGGCGATGGCCAACAGCAAACCGGACACCCACATCGGCGTGCGCACCGCCGCCAGCGCCACGCCAAAGGCTGCGCCGACAAACGATGCGCCGGCGTCGGCAAGACTTGGTGTCCGCGACGCCGTCAAAACCGCCTGCGCCACCTCAACGCCAAACGCCAGAACGCCCAACGCGATCAGAACCTGCCAGCGCCGGTCGGCGCGATCGGAAAAGGCGCCGGCGGCAAGCCAGCCAAAGGCGCCGAACGCCGCCACATGCAGGGCCTTGTCATTGGTGTTCATAAACGGCGGCCAAAACGGACCGAGCGCAAACACCGCCATCATCACGGCGACCAGGAAAAGACCGACAATCCGACGCAGCGAAAAGCCGCCAAAAGGACGGCTGAGCTCAGCCGCGGCCAAGGCGGCCGCGTGGAGACGATCGCGCGACATGGCCCCATTGAGCGCAAGAACCGGGCCGGGTCAAATCGGTTTTCTGGGCGGCGCCGGCTTGGGCGCAGCTGGCGGCTGCGGCGGGGCGGGCGGGGCGGGTGGCGCGTCCAGATGGATTTCGCCCGACCCCCAAACGCTTTGCTTGCGCACTTCGCCAACCGGGCCAACCTTGACCTGACCGGAGCCGACCACTTCGGCGTCGAGCACCTCGATTGGCGCGTCGATGCGGATATCGCCGGAGCCGGCCACCGATAATTCCGCCTCGCCCACCCGCCCGGCGCCAACGCGCAGGTCGCCGGAGCCGGCAATCGAGGCCTTCAAATCGCCGGTCATTTCCTCAAACCGGGTCGAACCAGAGCCGGCGACATTAGCCTCCACATCGCCAGCCTTGGCGACCACCGCCCCGCCCGAGCCGGCAATGCTGAGGGTCGAGTGGCCGGCGACCGCGGCCACGATCAGATCGCCCGAACCGGCCAGATTGGCGTCAAGATCGCCGCTGACATCGCCGATGCGGGTGTCGGCACAGCTGTTTAGACTGAGATCGGCGCCGACGGCGTCGCCAATGCGGGTCGACACCGCGCCTGAAACCGACAACCGGACATCGCGCGGGGTCTTGATGGCAATCTGGGGCAGTTCGGCGGCGGCCACATCGCGCCCGCCAATTTCCACGCTCAAGCCACCATCCCTGGTTTGGCATCCGCGCGACCGGCGATAGCCGCCATCAAGGATGAGGGTGTCGCCCTCCAGGATCGCGCGCACCGTGTTGAGCCCTGCCCCGCCGCTGATGGTCACGGCGATATCGGCGCGATCTTCGGCGGTGACCGTGAGGATGGCGGCGGCGTCCCGCACGGTGACAGATTCAGCGGCAAACACCTGCTCAGAGCCCGGCGCGCCGGCGCTGAGCGAGGCTTGCGGGGCCTCGTCATCGGAACCGCTAATATGGAACTCAAACGGGCGACCGTCATTGAGCAACGGACCAATCGCGAACAGCCCAGCAAAGATCAGCGCGCCCGCAACAATTAACCGTTCCATCGTCTCGCCTCCCGGGCGGTTTATGCCCCATCTGGCTTAGGGATGCACCCAGGGCGCGCAATAGATGCGCCAGCGCCGAAAAGGCCGCGACAGGCCACCGCAGCCGGGTTTGACGCGATCTTGGGTGTTCTAAGGGGCTCTCACGGCGGATGCGCCAATATTCACAAAGCGCGACGCGGGCTTCTTCGACGGCGCTGAGCCGCTCGTCCCTGAAGTCGCGCATGGTTGTTTTGGGGACGCTCGGCGGCACGATGGGTTTCAGTTGGATGTCGGTCGATGACAGTTTGTGCGCGAGCCGGCAGCCATAGGGCGTCGGATGAAGCAAAGCCGCGCGCGGGCCGGCAAGTTTGGGCTCTAAGGCCCTGACCGTTTGGGGACCATCCTGGAGATCAGCCTGGGGATCATCGCGGGCTGCGCCTGCGGTGAACACGCGATCACGGCTGGCGAGCGGCGCGGGCGTCCTTCACGGAAAACCTGGGTTGCCGGCGGGGTGGCGTCGGTCCGGGTCTGGCGGCGGCGCAGCCTGGACCGGCGGCAGTCGCGCCGGCTTGCGGCGCTTGATCAGCAAGCGCACCGCAAGCTGCCCGAACGCATGGCGCTGGCTGGCGCTGATGCGCTTGATACTCATCCGAGCCCGGACGAAACGGCCCTGCTCCACCATGAGCCCAGCCACCTGCGCTGCAACACACGGCGTCGAAAAAGAGGCTGAGCATTGACGCAATTGCAGGAGAAAAAGAAATGTCGCGCGAGGTTATTCGCGAAGAAGGTCATCTCCGAAGAAAGGCGCGAACAGGTATCCAGCCGGATAGGGTTGTTTCGGAAACACCCCAGACGGTCGCCAGGACCGATCCGGCGATGAGCGGTTGCGCTCGGTAAAGGGTTGTCGCAGCTTACAAAGGCAAGCCCTTGGGAAGGTGCGCGCCGCGTTGCCCTTGCGTGCGTGTAGGCCCGGACAAGCGTCTTTGCTTTCACCCCTTGACGCCGGCGCCGCATCCCGGCCTTGGTCCACTGACATGAAAAAGCTCCGCCGCCAGACCCGCCTCATCCGTTCCGGCCTTGCCCGCTCCCCCAACAAGGAGACGGCCGAGGCGATCTATATGACCTCCGGCTTTGTCTATGACAGCGCCGCGGAAGCCGACGCCCGCTTTGCCGGAACCGCGCCGGGTTATCTGTACGGCCGCTACGCCAATCCGACCCAGCGCATGTTTGAAGAACGCCTGGCGGCGTTAGAGGAGGCCGAGGATTGCGTCGCGGTCGGCTCCGGCATGGCGGCGGTGACGGCGGCCCTGATGGCGCCGTGCAAGGCCAGCGATCATGTCGTCGCCAGCCGGGCCTTGTTCTCATCGTGCCTGTGGCTGCTCGATACGCTGATGCCGCGCTACGGCGTGAAGGTGAGCCTCGTCGATGGCGAAGACCTCAACCAATGGGCCGACGCCTGCAAGCCGGGCGTCAAGCTCGCGCTGCTGGAAACGCCGTCCAACCCGACCCTGCGCGCGGTGGATATCGCGGCGGTGAGCGAAATCGTGCGCGGCGCCGGCGGCTTGACGATCGTCGACAATGTGTTTGCCAGCCCGGTGCTGCAGCAGCCCTTGGCGCTCGGCGCTGATCTTGTCGTCTATTCCGCCACCAAGCATATTGACGGCCAGGGACGCACGCTGGGCGGCGCACTGGTCGGCGCCAAGAAGCTGCTCGATGAAACCTATCGCGAGTTTGTCCGCCATACCGGCCCGGCCCTGTCGCCGTTCAATGCCTGGGTGCTCGTGAAAGGCCTGGAAACGATTGAGCTGCGCGTACGGGCGCAATCGGCCAGCGCTGCCCGCCTTGCCGATATGATCGCGGCCCATCCCAAGATCACCCGCCATTCTTATCCTGGCCGCAAAGACCATCCAGACCACGCGCTGCACAAACGCCAGATGAGCGCTGGCGGCACGCTGTTGTCGTTTGACGTCGACGGCGGGCGCGAAGGGGCGTTCCGCTTCCTCGACGCCTTGGACATCGTCGACATCTCCAACAATCTCGGCGACGCCAAGAGCCTTGCGGCCCATCCCGAAACCACCACCCATCGCCGCCTGACGCCGGATGATCGCGCCCGCATCGGCATCAGCGGCGCAACGATCCGGCTCAGCGTCGGGCTCGAAGACGTCGATGATCTGGCCGAAGACATCGCCCAAGCCTTGGAGGCGGTATGAGCAGCTATGAAATCGAGACCGACGGGATCGTGGTGCGCGCGCGCCCGGCCTTCCTGGAAGAGCAGTCCGCGCCCGATGACGGCCGTTGGTTTTGGGCCTATACGATCGAAATAGAAAACCTCGGCCGCGACACTGTCCAGCTGCTCGCCCGCCACTGGCGGATCACCGACGCCAATGGCTTTGCCCAGGAGGTCAAAGGCGATGGCGTGATCGGCAAGCAACCGATCATCGCGCCGGGCAAGAACTTCACCTATACCAGCGGCTGCCCGCTCTCGACGCCGTCGGGCATGATGTGGGGCACTTATCAGATGCGACGGTTCAGCGACGAAGCGCTGTTTGACGTCGCCGTGCCGGCCTTCCCACTTGACAGCCCGGGCGTGAAATTGACGGTCAACTGATCTTTCCCGTCCACGGCGCGCGACCGGCGGCGAAATGATCGACCAGCAAATCGGAAAACACCTTCAGTCGCCGCGGCGGGCTGCGGCCGTGCGGGCTGAGCAGATGCAAGTGCAAAGGCGGCGGCGCAGACGCCTCGAGCGCGGTTTCCAGTCGCCAGGCGGCAACTTCGCGCCAGATCATGAAATCCGGCAGCCGTGCAGCGCCCACACCCGCACATAAGGCCGCGATCTCCACGGTTCCGTTGTTGACGCATAACGGCCCACTGACCGGGGCAAGGATCGAGGCCCCCTCCGGGCTCTGGAAGCGCCAGACGCCGGCGGTCGGCAGATTGGCGTAACGGATGCAGGCGTGCAGCGCGAGGTCTTCGGGCCGTTGCGGCTTGCCGCGTGCGGCCCAGTAAGTGGGCGCGGCGACCACATGCAGGCGCACCGGCGCCAAGGTGCGCGCCGCAAGGCTTGAATCCGGCATGCCCCCGATCCGCAAGGCCGCGTCAAAGCCGCCGCCGATGAGATCGACGGTGCGGTCATCCAGCGACAATTCCAGCTCAATATCGGGATAGGCTTTCAGAAACTCCGTTAGGATCGGGGCGAGATACATTTCGCTGAAGGTGAGCGGCGCGGCGATCTTCAGCCGCCCGCGCGGGGCGGTGCGGGCTTCGCCCGCATCTTCCAGGGCGCCTTCGGCTTCTTCGGCGATCCGTTGGGCGCGGCGCAAGACCCGCTCGCCCGGTTCGGTGAGCGCGAGCCTGCGCGTGGTGCGCGCGATCAGCTGCACGCCCAAAGCGCGCTCCAGCTCGGCGATGGCTTTCGACACAGTGGCTTTCGACATGCCCAAGCCGCGCGCGGCCTGACTGAAGCCGCCGGTTTCGGCGACCCTGGCGAAAATCACATAGTGGTCAAGGCTTGGGGCCGCCATTGGGGCGGTTTCGGAAACAATCTTGTCACGTTTGTTCCGTTTCAGTATCGCGCGCAAGCGCCATTTTGCGATCGCCACACAGGGAGGGCCGCATGACCAAGATCGCAATTGTTTACCACACCGGCTTTGGCCACACCGCCATTGTCGCCGAAGCGGTCGCCAAGGGCGTTGCGGATGGCGGGGCTATTCCTGTTCAGGTTAAGCTCGAAAGCGCAAGCCAGGATTTCACCGAAGCCCTGCAAGCCGTAACCGAAGCCGATGGCGTCCTCTGTGGCGCCCCCTCCTATATGGGCGGTGTTTCGACCGTGCTGAAAGCCTATTTCGAGGCGTCGGGCAAGATTTGGTTCACCGGCGGCTGGAAAGACAAGGTCGCCGGCGGGTTCACCAATTCGTTCAACGCCAGCGGCGACAAGCTGCATGCGCTGCAATCCATCTTTGTATTGGCGATGCAGCATTACATGATCTGGGTCGGCGCCGGCCAACCGGCGGCGAGCGCCGACAAGCTCACCCCTGAGTATAGCCCCGATCAGGTCAATCGCTTCAGCTATGCGATGGGCGTCGCCACCCAGTCCGATAATGCCGGCCCCGATCTGCCCTCCGGCGCCGGCGATAAAGAGTTCGCCCGCCGCTACGGCGTGCGCCTTGGCGAGATCACGCGCCAACTGCGCCAAGCCCGCTAGAAAAAGGAGACTGAACCATGATTGATCTTCGCCCGTTCGACAGCTTGGGCCGGTTCCGCAACGACTGGCTCAGTGCCCGCTATCACTTCTCGTTCGCCAGTTACCATGATCCGCGCCGCATGGGCTGGGGCGCGCTGCGGGTGTGGAACGACGACCAGATCGACGCCAAAGCCGGCTTTTCGCCGCACAGCCATGCCGACATGGAAATCATCACCTATGTCCGCGAAGGTGCGATCAGCCACGAGGACAATATGGGCAATAGCGGCCGCACCGTGGCCGGCGATGTCCAGGTGATGAGCGCCGGCAGCGGCGTCACCCACGCCGAATACAATCTGGAAGACGCGCAAACCCGCATCTTTCAGATTTGGCTGTTGCCCAAAGTCCGCGGCGGCAAGCCGTTCTGGGGCGCCCAAGCCTTCCCAAAGGGCGAACGCGCCGGCCAACTGGTGACGCTCGCATCCGGCTTTGAGACCGACATCGCCGCCGGCGCCCTGCCCATCCGCCAGGACGGCCGCCTGCTCGCCGCCACCTTGCGCCCGGGCGAGAGCTTAAGCCATGCCCTGGCGCCGGGTCGGCGGGCCTATGCAGTGCTGGCCAAGGGCGAAGGTAGGGTAAACGGCGTGAGCCTGAACCACCGCGACGGCGCCGCTATAAGCGATGTCGCGACCTTGGACTTCACGGCCGCGACCGACGCTGAGCTGATTTTGGTCGATGCGCCTTGAAAGAGCCCCCCCGGTTTGGGCGTTTGCCCGAACCGGGGGCAACGCGCGAAACCGGTAACAAACCAAGGATGAGTTTACCGAATTTTCTTTCTCTCCGGGCAATAGTGCGGTTTATTCATCGAGAGCGGCGCGTGCTGGACACCATCCGAGTTCTGGTTGTTGACGACAACCGCGCGATGCTGCTGCTGGTGCGCACGCTCCTGCGCGGGTTCGGCGTGCGAAACGTGGTCGAAGCGACAGACCCCGCCGAAGCGCTGGCGGTGATGAAATCCGCGGCTTTCGACCTGATCATTACCGATCTGTCGATGAAGCCGATCGATGGGGCGGAGTTTGTTCGCCACATCCGCACCTGCAAAGACAGCGCCAATCCCTATGTGCCGATCATCATGATGACCGGCCATTCCGACCGCGCCAGCGTCGCCCTGGCCCGCGACGCCGGGGTGAATTCTTTTCTGGTCAAGCCGATCTCAGCGCGCACGCTGTATCTTCACGTGCACAAAGCAAGCCAGGACGAGCGCGGCTTTATCAAGACGCGGACCTATTTTGGCCCCGATCGCCGGGTGAAAAACGGCAGCGACTATACCGGACCGGGCCGTCGTGCGGCAGACAGCGAGGGCGGTTTGCTCGATTTGGACGACGTGTTAAGCACTGGTCTGGGAGGACAATCATGAGGCGTGCTGCAATCCTGGCCATGGCCATCGGCGGGTCGCTGGCGCTGAGCGGGTGTTTGGCGGGCGCTGTTGTGGGCACAGCCGGCGCCGTGGTCGGTACGACGGCGAAGGTTGCCGTCAAAACCACTGGCGCGGTGGTCGAAACGGCCGTCGACATCGTGACGCCGGACGGCAAGAAAGACGAGAAGAGAAAACCGAATTAGCCTGCATCATTCATCGGGGGCAATCCTGGAGGGGGCGGTGGGGAGGTAACCCGGTGCTTCGCGCTGGTCGCACGCCATCCCGCCTCGGTGGCGTGATTTATTTGCATTACCAGGCTATCTCCAGATGGGTTGCGGCGCGGGCGTGTTCAGCGGCTCAGTTGGCCGCATCGTTCAGGCCGGAGCTGGCGCTGGCCGTTGAGCTGCGAGAGCCGTGAATAGCTTTCGGACAAGGCCCGCGTCCGGACATGCGGCGGCGAAGGCGATGCGCGCCGAGTAGGCCCGGGGAATTTCACCCCGAGCTCCTCACAGATCCGGACTTGATGCTCTCGCATCATCCGGCTCGTGCCAGCGCGCGAGGCCTGTCGGCCGCCACTGATCGTTGGGCTCCTCCTGGTCGCCCAGTTGGCCCAAATCCGCGACGATGACCTGCCCCCTTCGCTCCAGCCCCATTACAGAGCCTTCGTCACGACTACGAGGCAGTCCGCCCCTCTCCGGCGCATAGGTACTTTCGGCCTCGCGGTTGTCGCTGCTTGTGCCTTTTCCCTTGGCATCGCCGGCCAGGTTCTCACGTTCCACACGAGAGCCCAGATGAGAGCCACGCCCCCTGCACACCAGACACCGCACGGCCAGTAGGTAGGTTGCCGCCGTGCTGATCTCGGAGCACCGTGGAGGCTCCGACTTCGATGTCGTCTGATCGGGTTTCGATGCTTCGACGGGGGTTCGCTTGCGCTCGTCTCTCTCATTCCCACGTGACGCGGTCATCCACGCCGTTTCCATGACGTTCACCACCGCGGCTTTTGACCGAAGCAGCTTATGGTCGTTTGGAGCCTCCTCCTACAAGGCGACCCCGATGGATCATCCTTCATCTCCCATGCAGTTGCGTGCCGACGTTTGGACCGGCGGCACTCGTGACACAAACACGGTGAGCCGTTTCTCTGATGCAGGCGCTGATTTTCAGGAGGCGTAGTCGCAGGGTGTTAAATGCAGCGCGGGCAAGCGCATGGCCGGGGTCGATCGCCGCGCGCATCTTGATCATCAAGCATTATGCCGCCGTGTGCAGGATAAGGCGCATCTGATTGGCCTCAGCCGCTGAGCAAGACGTGCGGTCGCGTTTCAGCTGGGTCTTATGCAGCTTGATGAGATTTTCCGCCTGGCCGCGCGCGCAGTAGAGATCGCTGTAGAGCGCTCCGGGCTCACCGACCGTCAGCAAGGTCACGATCGTGCGGATGTCGAGACCCTGACGGGAGGCCTCAACATGAGCGATAACGCGGCGTTTGCGGCTCCAACTGCGGGTCGCGTCGTGGGTCTCGATAAAACCCTTAACCGCCTCCAGGTTCTCAACCGCGCGCGTGGTGGCGACCACGTCGGCCGCCTCGCGCAGATCTGTACGCAGAGCCTCGTTCATTTGCAGTCCCAGGACATAATCCACGCCATTGTCCTCACACCAGCTCATCGCCTCCG
>JBEIHY010000095.1:0-11690 GCA_040381035.1 Hyphomonadaceae bacterium | reverse complement strand
GCGGGCGATGCAGGCGAGGCCGGGAAAATCGTGCGCGCCGGCGCAGCGACGATCTGATCGCAGCCTGTCGACCGCTTGGGAGGCAAGGCAGACGCGTTGTTCGATGCGGCCATGATCGCCGTCGGTCGTCTCGGCGCGGTCGCAGTCGCCGGCATTGCCGGGGGCGGCGAAGAAGGCTTCGACCTCGCCGAGCAGGTCCAGCCGGTTGCCCTTGAGTGCGAACAGGTAGTCGCTGCCACGATCGAGGATGATTGCTGCGATGTCGATCTGGACCCCCATGGCGTCGATGGTGACAAGGGCGCCTTTCAGTTCGAGGCGCCGCAACAGCAGCGAAATTGCGCTGATCGCGTTGGACTTTTCTCCCGTCGCCTCCTGCCCAAGCACGAGGCGCTGGCGGCTTGCCGATGCCGAGACCAGATGCAGCGGGCCGACGCCCTTGGCCCGTGCATGGGTGCGACGCGAGGTCTTGGCGTCGATCGCGACGATCTCGGGATCGTCATCCCTGAGCGTTTCCACCCAGGAGGTGAAGCACGCTTTGAACAGCTCGCCGTCGAGGCCATTGACGATGTCGTTCAGCGCATCATGCGAAGGCACGCCGCGCTCTAACGGCAGAAAGCGCCGCAGGAAGGCCAGTCGCTCGCGGCCCCACAGCGACATTTCGGTGAAGTCCTCCATCCCCGAAAGCGTAGCGCAGAGGAGAACCAACAGGATCTCGGGCACGGGATAGGCCACCCGCCAAGACTGGCGCGGATCCTCAAGCGCGCTGAAATGATCGAAAAAACCAACAGAACCGGACATGGGACGCCTCGCAGCAACGAAGCATCCAGTGAGCCACGGTTCGGGCGTCCCGGGACTCCCCGAGCAACTCACAGGCCGACGCCGTTAATCCGAAGCGATTGCCCTTGAGTAACCCCGCGCCCCCTCCCACCGGCGCAAATCCCCTG
The DNA here is from genome assembly GCA_040381035.1 of Hyphomonadaceae bacterium. Lineage (GTDB taxonomy): Bacteria > Pseudomonadota > Alphaproteobacteria > Caulobacterales > Aquidulcibacteraceae > REEB506. The sequence continues at coordinate 10,746 of JBEIHY010000095.1, read as the reverse complement.
TATGCTGGGGCATGATTCATCCCGCCCCTGCCACCGCCGCCAGCGCCGGCGCGCCGCAACTGGCGCGCATGGCGTCGGCCGGCGGCCTGAAAACCATTACCTTTGGGCCAGAGCAGCCGTTGCGCTTGGCGAGCGGGGAAACGCTCAGCCCCTTCACCGTGGCGTATGAGACCTATGGCCAGCTCAATGCGGCGAAGTCGAACGCCGTGCTGGTCTGCCACGCTTTGACCGGCGATCAGTTCGTCGCCTCGGCCAATCCGGTGACCGGCCGGCCCGGCTGGTGGCCGCGCGTGGTCGGTCCCGGCAAGGCGATCGACACCAACCGCTTCTTCGTGATTTGCGCCAATGTGCTCGGCGGCTGCATGGGCACAACGGGCCCGACCAGCCCCGGCCCAGACGGCCAACCCTGGGGCCTGCGCTTTCCGGTGATTACGGTTGCTGACATGGTGCGCGCCCAAGCCATGCTGATTGAAGCGCTTGGCGTGAAGGACTTGTTTTGCGTCATTGGCGGCTCAATCGGCGGCATGCAGGCGCTGCAATGGGCGGCGAGCTATCCCAAGCGGGTCTTTACATGTGCGGCCATCGCCACCGCGGCGCGCCATTCGGCGCAGAACATTGCCTTTTACGAAGTTGGCCGCCAGGCCATCATGGCCGATCCCGACTGGCATGGCGGCGAATATGAGCGCCACGGCGTGCGCCCGTCCAAGGGCTTGAGCGTCGCACGCATGGCCGCCCACATCACCTATCTGTCCGAAAGCGCCTTGATGCGGAAGTTTGACCGCCGGCTGCAAAATCCGAGCGAAGCCTCGTTTGGATTTGACGCGCAGTTCCAGGTGGAAAGCTATCTGCGCCGCCAGGGCCAGAGTTTCGTCGATCGGTTTGACGCCAATTCCTATCTTTATATCACCCGCGCCGTCGACAATTTCGATCTCGCGGGCGACTTCGGCGGCGCGCTGCACCGCGCTTTCGCCGATTGCGCCGCGCGCTTTTGCGTGTTCGGGTTTTCCTCCGATTGGCATTATCCGCCGGAAGAAAACAAAGCGATTGTGCGCGGCCTGATCGCAGCCGGATGTACAGCGTCCTATGTTGAGGTAGACACCGACAAGGGCCATGACGCGTTCTTGCTCGATGAGCCGGTCTATGAAGCGGCGTTGAGCGGCTTTATTGACGCAGCCGCGGCGGCGCGCGGCTTGCCGCTGGCGCAGGGAAACTGACATGGGCAAGCTTGAGACCCTGACGCTTGGCCCCACCGCCCAAAAGCGCGCCGATTATGACGTGATCGTCGATATGGTGCGCGTGGGCGCCAAAGTGTTAGATGTCGGCTGCGGCGACGGGGCGTTGTTGCAGCGGTTGGCGCGCGAGAAACAAGCCATTGGGCGCGGCATGGAGTTGAGCCAGGCCGGCGTGAATGCCTGCGTCGCCAAGGGGCTTGCCGTCGTGCAAGGCGACGCTGACCACGACCTCGCTTTTTTTCCCGATCGCGGCTTTGATTATGTGGTCTTGTCCAAAACCATCCAGGCCGTGCGCCGCCCGGCAGAGGTGTTGCGCGAACTGGCCCGCATCGGCGATCGGGTGATCGTGTCGGCGCCGAATTTCGGCCATTTGAAGGTGCGCGCGGGGCTTGCGTTTGGCGGGCGTATGCCAGTGACGCCAAGCCTGCCGGCGCGCTGGGACGAGACCGAAAACATCCATCTGTGCACCCTGCGAGACTTTGCCGAACTGGCCGCCCGCGTCGGGCTGACTTTGGAGCGCGCTGTGCCGATCATTGCCGGCCAGCCGTCCGCGCCGTTCGCCAAATCTTTGTGGCGGGCGAATTGGTTTGCCGAAGAGGCCGTGTTTTTGTTGGCGGGCAAATGATGCGCCTGATCCTGATGCGCCACGCCAAAGCCGTGCGCGAGCACGAGGCCCCCAGCGACAAGGCTCGCCCACTGACGGAGCGCGGCCAACGCGAGGCGCGCGAAGCCGGCGATTTGTTGCGTGTGCAAGCCTTCATCCCTGCGCGGATCCTGGTGTCTACGGCCCAACGCACGCGCGACACCCACGCCCAGCTCGGCTTTGCCGACATCCCTGCGACCTATCTGGACGGGCTCTATATGGCGCCGGCCGAGCTGCTGTTTGCCGCCGCCGTCACCCCAGACGACAGCGCCGATACCTTGGTGATCGCGCATAATCCGGGCCTAGGCGACCTGACGCAGCGCTTGATCGCTGCCGTGCGCGACAATTCCAAACTGGCCCGCACCCTTTCCGGCCATTTTCCAACCGCCGCCTTTGCGGTGTTTGAAATCGACGGCCCGACCATCGAGGCCAGCGGAGCGCGCTTTGTTGGCGGCTGGGCTCCAGATCGCAGCTAGATCAATTGCAAAGAACATCCGTTCGCCAAAATACTCCATGCCTTTGAGTTTAAACCGCATTCGGACGCAAAACCGCGCGCACTTTTCCTGAATGCGGTTTATCGCTTCGCAAGCCCGGCATTCAAGAACCGCGCGAATTCGGGCCAATAGAGATCCTCATGCTGGCGCCAGACGGTAAGAATGGTGGGCGAGGCGATGTGTTCAATCATCGCCTTTGCAATCGGCGCCCAATAGCTTTTCGGAATCGCACCGCGGCGATGCTGGAAATAGAGCGCCTCATAATGGTCGATCAGCATGGCGGCGAACAAGCGCTCCTCGCCGAGTTCGCCCCACCGTTCCTTCAACACATTCGGCGCCATGTCCGGGCGCTGTAACGCCAGTCCCCACACGGACCGCTCCGCCTGCATCACGGAGAGATTGGTTTGCAGCTCCATCTGCCGGCGGACATAAAACAATTGAATCAAACCAACGATCAAAGTGATCAGCGTGGCGACGCTGGTGGCAATCGCCAGCCACTCTTTGAGGTCCTGCAGATCCATCTCAGAATCCGTTGAGGCTGGCGAAGCGATTGCGGTGATACCCGGGCGAGCCGTAAAGCGCTTCGGCCACCCGTGCGCGCTTAAGATAAAGCCCGCTGTCATGGGCGTCGGTCATGCCGATGCCGCCATGCATCTGAACCATTTCGTTGGTGACGGCATGCAAGGTGTCGCCGGCGCGGGCTTTGGCAAGGCTTGCCGCTTCGGCGATCTTATCGTCCGTGTCTAGACCATCGAGTGCGGCCAGCGCGGCCAGCACACAAGACCGCGTCAGCTCCAGCTCGACCAGCATTTTCGCGGCGCGATGCTGCAGGCCCTGGAACGAGCCGATGAGCTGGCCGAACTGGGTGCGGGTTTTCAGATACTCAGCTGTCTGCGCAAACGCCGCTTCGGCTTGGCCGAGCATTTCGGCGGCAAGCCCAATGCGAGCGCGGTCTAGCACCTGCTCGATCAAGCGCGGACCTTGCAACACGGCGAGCGTCGGCGCTGCATCGAACACGATATCGGCGCCGCCCCGGCTATCCACTGTGGTGAGCCTGGTGATCGCCACGCGATCTGCTTTTGCGTCAATGATCGCCAGGCCCTGGCCGGTGGCGACGAGCAGAAAGTCTGCGATATGCCCGTCAGCAACAAAGCGCTTGGCGCCGGTGACCTTGCCGGCGTCAATCCGCGCCGCAAAGCCGTCGCCGTGATGATGCGCGCGCTCATCCACCGCCAACGCCCAGATCGCCTCACCCGAAACGATTGCCGGCAGGAAGTGCGATTGCGCAGCGGCGTCGCCCGATAACATCAGCCCCGCCGGCGCGATCAGGGCGGTGGACAAGAGCGGCGATGGCGCCAGCGTTGCGCCCATTTGTTCCAGGATCAGGCCCAAGCCGCCATAGCCAAGAGCGGCCCCGCCATGCTCTTCCGGCACGATCACGCCGGTCCAGCCCATGGCCGCGATTTCGGCCCATAGATTGCGATCGAAGCCTTCGGCATTAGCGCTGTCGCGCAAGCTCCGCAGATGGCTGACCGGCATTTTATCGGTAACGAAACCGCGGGCAGCGTCACGCAGCAGGGTTTGTTCTTCGCTCAGGGTGAACATGGCGATGCTCTTACGGTTGGGCGCCAGCATGGATGGCGCAGGACTGTGCAAACTCTTTAAACTGGCCGGTTGCGTCATCGTCGCCGGTGATGAAGGCCTCACCCACGACGAGACGCGCATTAATGGCGCCAGCGATCGCAGCGATCACGGCGGCGTCGAGGCTCACGCGCAGTTCGGCCATGCCGGGCTGGGTGTCGGCATCGGCGCTGAGCTTGCCAGGAAAGGCGGTGGCGCCCAGCAAAAGCGTCGCGGCATCCCCGACCTTGGCGGCCGCTCTAGATGGCGCGGTGGCGGCGACTTGCAAGGTCGCGCGGTCCCTTGTGCAGATCGGCTGCGGCGCATCGGGCGCCGGCTTGACCATTGGATCGCACTTCTGCGTGCACCTGAGCGTTATCATGGTCGCGCCGCCGCGCCATGTCAGGGCCGACTGGCCGGGGCCATCGGCGGCCTCCCATGCCACCGGCGCCGCCGGCGCCGGAGCCGGCGCGGGCGCCGCCGCCTCTTGCTTGACGGCCGGCGGCGCACAGGCCGCCAGAGCTAGCACGAAGGCGCCTTGCGCCAGGAAACGGATTGTTTGTGCTCGAATCATCTTGTCTTCCCCTGGAACTTACGGGTCTATCTTGACCTTGCTGAGCGTGCTGCATTTGGCGGCGAGCTTGGCGAACGCGCCGGTTCTGTCGACTGCAGTTTCGGCGAAGCTGGCGTTCGGCTCATCAATCAGCAGACGCGCAGTTGTCGCGCCTGCAAGCGCCTTCAGCAAGGCCGGCGTGATGTCGACGACCAAGGCAACCTGCGCATCCGGCCCGTCTTCGATCTTCACGTCGTCAGAGAAGCTCTCGCCGGAAACGACCAACGCGGCCTTTGTGGCGACCAATTCTTTTGCGAACTGCTTGCGCTCGGCCTGGATGGTGATGATCGGGCTATCTTGCGTGCAATAAAGCCGAAAGCCCGGATCTTCGCCGCCGGTCCAGTCATAGAGTTCAATCATGGTTTGTTCATCGACCAGCTCAAGGCCGGCTTTGGCGGCAGGCGCGGCTGGCGCTTCCGTTTTCGGCGCGGCGGGCTGGCAAGCGGCAAGCGCGGCCAGCGCCGCCGCGATCATCAGGGGTCGAAGCATCGGGCTGATCTCTCTTGGGTCGGGCCGCGCGCTCACGACGCCGGCTTGATTTTGGTGAAGGTCACGCAGCGCGACGCGAAGGCTTTCAGCTCGACGCCGCCGGCGGTATCGGTTTCGGTCACGCCTTCGCCAATCTTCAGTTTTGCGCTCGACGCCGCGCCCAGCGCCTTCATCACCTGCGGCGTCAGCGGCACATTGACCTCCACCGAATAATCGCCCGTGCTGACATCAACGACCCCGTCGAACTTTGCGCCGCCGAGCATCACCACGGCTTTCATGTTCGGCTCCTTCAGCTCCACCGGCGCTTCGGCGGTGACGTAAAGCATCTGCTGTTCTTCGCCGCACATCAGTTTGAAGTTCTGCGCATTGACGCCGGCGCGGTAGATCACGCCCGGCATCCCGGCCTCATCGGCCGCCATCCAGCCAACCGGGCCGTCATGGCTGCCGGCGTCAATCTCGGCTTGGCTTTCGACCTTCTCCGGCGCTGCAGTTGTGTCCTTCTTGGCCGCGGGCGGCGTGCAGGCGATGGCCAAAGCGGCGAGTGAAACGATGGCGATGCATGTGCGGATCATGATGGTCCCCTTGGTTTGCAAAACAACAATACGCTGCGACCTCACGGCGCGCTCTTGACCTTGCCGAGTTCCCCGCATTTGGCGGCGAATTGCTCAAATGCATCGCCTGCATCGACGCTCGTTTCGGCAAAGCTGTCGCCGAGCATGAGGCGGGCGGTTGTGGCGCCGGCCAGCGCTTTCAACAAGGCCGGCGTCATTTTGACAGTGATGCTGGCAGCCGGCTCGTCTTGAGTGCTGATCGTCACATCATTTTCAAAACTGGCCCCACTCACCACCAGCGCTCCGCGACCCTCTTTGGTGTTCGCGGCGAACTGGGCGATCTCGGCGCTGGCGCTGATGGTGGCGCTGTCGCGCACGCAGGTCAGGGTCAGGCCGGAGTGTTCTGGCGCGATCCAGTTGTAGAGCGTGGCGCTGTTTTCGTCTTGCATCAGCTCCAGACGCGGTGTGAAGGCGGCGGCCATCGGCGCCTCGGAGGCGGCTGGCGCAGGCTTTGGCGGCGCCGGCGGCGCACAGGCAATGGCCAAAGCGGCAAGCGAACCGATGGCGACGGATGTGCGGATCACAATGGTCCCCCTTGGCTTGCGATAACAAGAAGAGCGCGCGTCGGCTCAGCCGCCCTTAAACCCGGTGATCTGGGCGCAATCGGTTCCAAACTGATTGACCTCGCCAGAGGTGTCGAAGGCAACGGCGCTGGAGCCTTGCGATCCGTCGCCGCTTTTCCAGGTGACTTCGGCGCGCACGGCGCCGGCCATCGTGAAGCCCGTCACGAGATCGGCGTCGGCCGGAAGGGTCGCGGTCCACAGATAGCCTGCTTCGGTTGAGGCCGTAGCGACGGCTTCAAACGTGGTGGCGGCTTGATAATTGCCGCCACTAAAGCTCACCACCAGCTTGGCGCCGTCGGGCGCCTTTGGGCTGAGGCCAAGTGCAACCATGTCGACGCGAATTTTCTTCTTCGGCGCGGCAAGGCACGTGAAAGACAGTTTGGCGCCGTTTTCTTCCACACTGATGCGCGTGCCGTCGGCGTCGCCGGCGCCAACCCAGAGCGGCGGCCGCTTTTGATCGGGCGCGGCGGGCGCGGGCGGCGCCTCGACCGACTTTGCCGCGGGCGCCGGCGGCGTGCAGCCCGCCGCAACCGCGGCCACGGCCGCAATCGTCAGTGTCCGGATCATGTTATCCTCCCCGCACAGCCGCGCCTATTGGTGGTCTCTGAGGCCCAGAACGCGCTTGGCGACCACATTCATATTGATTTCGCTGGTGCCGCCCTCAATCGAATTCCCTTTGGAGCGCAGCCAATCGCGCGTGACCTTTAACTCCTCGCGGCTAAAGCCCGCCCCAGCCCAGCCGAGCGCGCGATTGCCCATGGCTTCCATCATCAATTCGGACTTTTCCTGGTTGAGGGTCGCAGCGGCGATCTTAAACATCGAGGCCATGTGATCGACGCGTTGGCCGGCCTTGGCCTGTTCCGTGGCGCGGCGAACCGTCAGGCCAAAGGCGCGGTCAAACATTTTGTGCTCAGCGATGCGCATGCGCAAATCTGCATCCGCCAGTTTGCCGCCATCGAGCCCGACATAGGTCCGCGCAACGTCTTCCAAGCTCAAGCCGCCAGCGCCGCCGAAACCGCCGGCCGAGATGTTCTGGCGCTCAAACATCAAGAGCTTCTTGGCGATTTCCCAGCCGCCATTGACGCGGCCGACAAGTTGGGACTTCGGGACCCTCACATCGGTGAGGAAGGTTTCGCAGAACGGCGAAGAGCCGGAGATCAGCTTGATCGGCCGCGTCTCCACGCCGGGCGTCTTCATGTCAAACAGGATGAAGGAAATGCCTTCATGTTTTGTGCTCGCATCGGTTCGCACCAGGCAGAACATCCAATCGGCTTCGTTGGCGTAGCTGGTCCACACCTTCTGGCCATTGATGAGATAATGATCGCCCTTGTCCTCGCACTTGGTTTGCAGGCCAGCGAGGTCTGAGCCCGCACCGGGCTCTGAATAGCCTTGGCACCAGCGGATCTCGCCGCGGACGATCTTGGGCAGATGCTCAGACTTCTGCACCTCATTGCCGTATTCGATCAGCACTGGCCCGAACATCCACAGCCCAAAGCTGAACAAAGGCGGGCGGGCCTTGATCCGGCGCAGTTCGCTTTGCAGCACGCCGTCTTCCGTAGCGGTAAGGCCGCCGCCGCCATAGGACGCCGGCCATTGCGGCGCGGTCCAGCCTTTGGCGGCCATCGCGTCGAGCCATTTTTTGCTGTCGGGGTTTTTGAATTGGGCGTTGCGCCCGCCCCAAACGATCTCGTCTTCCGGCATAGGGGTGCGCATCGACGGCGGGCAATTGACCTCCAGCCAAGCGCGAACCTCCGCGCGAAACGCCTCCAAACCGCCAGCGCCGTCCGCCATAGCCGTCTCCGCATCCTTGGTTGTAGACCCCGTCGGGTCAGATTAGAGCCATTATGGGCGGGCGCGCGAATGCAGTCCAGCCGGAGCGCGCGATGACCAAAGCCAAAGCCAGCCCGCCAAAGGCCGCGGACGCGTTCCGCTTGGCCGCCGCCTTCGACATCGCGCCTGCGGCCGCGGCGGTGATCTGCTTCTTGATTGGGGCCTCGGCTTTGCTGGCGGCGGTGACGCCAGAGGGTACCCACATGCCCGGCGACGCGCTGGCCGACCGGGTCTTGCATGAACTGCCGGAACTGGCCTTGAGCATCAGCGGGGTAGCGCTCATGGCGCTGGCTTATGGCTTGAGCCGGCGCCTCGACGCAGCACTTGTTATCGCCGTTGTGATGCTCGCGCACGGGGCGCTGTATTCCAGCTTGCGCACGCAAGACTGGGCGGCTGCGGCTGTGTCGGGCGCCGCGGCAGTGCTGTTGTTGGCGGGCCGCCACGCCTTTTACCGCCGCGCAGCGGTGTTTCGCTTTGTGCCGGATGCGCGCTGGTCGCTGGCCTTGCTGGGCGCTTTTGCGGCGGCGGCGGTGAGCGCCGTGCTCTGGGCTGGCGCACGGCCTGGCTTTGCCGACGCCCCCTGGTGGGCGCTGTTTGCCGATCCGCATTTGGGCCGCGCCGGGCGGGCGCTGGCGGCCGCCGGGCTTGCGGGCGCGGCGTTCCTGGCTTGGGCGGCGCTGTTGCGCCCGGCCCGGCCGCTGCTCGCCGCTCCCGGCGCTGATGAGCTGGACCGCGCCCGTGCAGTGATGGCGCGGGCCGAAAGTCCGCGCCCGGACCAGAACCTCGCATTGCTGCGCGACAAGGCCTTTCTGTTTCTGCCCGCAGATCAGGCGTTTGTGATGTATGCCCGCTCCGGCGGCAGTTTGATCGCGATGGGCGCGCCGGTCGGGGCGCGCAAGGATTGGCGCGCAGCGCTGGCGGCGTTTCGCGCTGAAGCCGATCGCCAGGCCCTGCGGCCAGTGATTTACGCCGCCCCGCCCGAGCTGTTGCCGGAGCTGATCGAGCTTGGTTTTCGCGTCGAGAAGGTCGGCGAAAACGCGATTGTGGATCTCGCCCGGTTCAGTTTGGCAGGCAAAGCGATGCAGAATCTACGCACCGCCCGGCGCAAACTGGCCGAGCGAGAGAACGCGTCCTTTGAGGTCGATCTGCCGCCGCATGACGATGCGCGCTTTGCGGCCCTGGAAAAAGTTTCCAACGCCTGGCTGGCGCGCCAAAAGGGCGGCGAGAAAAGCTTTTCGCTGGGCCGGTTTTCAACGACCTATCTGGCCGAACAGCCGATCGCCGTTGTGCGCAAGGCCGGCCAGGCGATTGCCTTTGCCAATCTCATGACCACGCCCGACAGCTCAAGCGTGGCGATCGATCTGATGCGCCACGATCCCGAGGCGAGCCCGCAAGGCACAATGGATTTTCTATTTGTCGAACTGTTCGCCTGGGCGCAGGCGGAAGGCTACCGCCGCTTCGATTTGGGAATGGCGCCTTTGTCTGGCCTGGCGGAAGAACGCTATGCGCCGCTGTTTGCGCGCTTTGGCCGGTTTGTATTTGAGCGCGGAGAAGCGTTCTACGGCTTTGAGGGATTGCGCAAATTCAAGGACAAATTCGGTCCAGTCTGGGAGCCGCGCTATATCGCTGCGCCAGGCGCCTGGAGCTTGCCGATCGTGCTCGCCGAAGCGGCCCTGCTCACCGCATCGGGCAAGTCGGTGCGTGAGCCGCCCGCCGCCGAATAGACTTATCGCGCCGGCCCGCCCTTGCTGGTGTCGATCCCCAGCAGATTGACCAGATGCAGCAAGGCCAGGAACGCCGCAAAGCCGAGCGCGATAATCACGACTTTCCACGGGATGAGGCGCGGCTTCAACGGATCGGCCGGGCGCGCATCGTGGCGCGACGCCAACACATAAAGCCCAACCGCCAGAGCAAAAACGCCAAGCGTGATTGACATATCAGCAGACATCAGCGGCCAACTTTTCCCCGATCCCCTCGCGCTGGCGCACGCCATGCGTGGTTTTGGCCCAATAGAACGGCGCCGCGACAAGTTCAACCAAAGCCCACAGCGCCGCCAGAAATGCGAGTGGCCAATAAAACGGCGCCGTCACGACCGGCTGGGCAAAGCCCCGATTGCGCGCGCTCAGCGCAGCAATCAGCGCCGCAAAGGTTGCGGTTGCAGAGCCAAAGTCCGCCAAAACCCAATCTAATTGCGACAAGCCCCAATCGGGCGCAGCTGCGGCCGCAACCAGGATCAGCGCCAAAGGACCATGGATGAACGCCGCCAACTGTGCGCCGCCAAGCTGCGCCATCAGCGCCAGAAAGCCGCCAGGGCCCAGTTCGCGCGCGGTCGAAACCGGGTCGCAAGTTAGGACAACTCTGAATAAGTCCACGAGTCACGGCGCGCGCGAAGCAGCTTAATCTCGGTTGCTTATCAAGCATTGCACGAGAGTGTGACCGATGAAGCAGATGACGTTCGCTGCACTGGGGTTTGGGCGTTTCGCAAAGACGACGCGCAAGGCCGTGTTTCCCAAGGAGATGGACAAAGTCGTTCCCTGGGCGCGCTTGTGCGCGCTGATCGAGCCGCATTATCCGAAAGCGGGAAATGGAAGGCCGCCGATCCCATTGGCGCTCATGCTGCGGATCTACTTCCTGCAGCAGTGGTTCAATCT
>JBEIHY010000094.1:0-11713 GCA_040381035.1 Hyphomonadaceae bacterium | reverse complement strand
GGAGCATCGAGAATAACCTTCATTGGGTCCTCGACGTCGCCTTCGACGAAGACCGCTGCCGCACCCGAAAAGACCATTCGGCCAGAGGGTTGGCGCTGATCCGCAAAGCGGCCCTCAACCTCCTGAAGCGCGAGCCCTCAACACTGTCAATCGGTCGCAAACGCGCGAAAGCCTGCATGAACCCCGAATTTCGAGCTGCCGTCATGGCGAGTTAACGATTTAGGATTTGGCCCTGGGGATTAAGCACATTGGTGATGAACCCCTGTAGGAAAGGATTGGCCAACAGTGCGGGGCCGGTAGGCGCAGCGGCGCTCGTCACGGGCGGGCGAAGGGCGCGCAACAACATCCCGAACCCGAGCCACGCCAAATAGAGCGCGCCGATAATCTTGACGGCCAGGAACAAAGCCGGCGCAGCCACGAGCACTGAGAGCCGCCCAAACCCAAACAGCGCCGCATACCAGAGCCCGCCGGCCTGGATGCCGAGATTGGCAAGCAAGCCGGCCCGCCAGCCGCCACGCGCCGCATGTGTCGCCACCAGGATCGTATCAGGCCCCGGCGTGATCGCCACGGCGGTGGCCAGCGCGGTCGAGGCCAAAAGGGTTAAGGTTGCCAGCATCCGGCGCTCCAACAGGCCCGCGCGAGCTAGCCTTCCACCCGCGCCCGCAAAATCTGCGACGGACGGAATGTGGCGACGCGGCGCGGGGTGATGGGCACTTCCTGGCCGGTTTTGGGATTGCGGCCGATGCGTTCGCTTTTGGCCCGCACAACAAAATTCCCAAACCGGGCGAGCTTCACGGTATCGCCGCGCACAATCGCGGCTTCAATTTCGCTGAGCACGTCTTCCAGGAAATCGGCCGCCGCCTGCTTCGGCAAGCCGGCCTTTTCATGCAGCTGCTGAGCAAGGTCTTGGCGGGTCAAAGTTGCAGTCATCGGGCGCCTCTGAAGGTAACGTTAAAGCCTGATCGCTGCGGCGCCCCAGGTCAAGCCGCCGCCCATGGCTTCCAACACAATGAGCTGGCCGGGCTTGATGCGCCCGTCGCCGACCGCTTGCGCCAAGGCCAAAGGCACCGAGGCCGCCGAGGTGTTGCCGTGCAAGGCAATCGTGCTGATGACCTTTTCGGGGGCGATGTGCAAACGCTTGGCCACGCCATCCAGGATCCGCTGATTGGCTTGATGCGGCACAAACCAATCGACCGCCTCCACCCCCACATCGGCGCGCTTGCAGGCTTCCCCGATCGCTTCAGCGATATGATCCACCGCATGGCGAAACACCCCGCGGCCGTCCATTTTCAGATGCCCAACGGTTTGGGTTTGGGAGGGACCGCCATCGACATAAAGGAGATCGTGAAAGCGCCCGTCAGACCGCAAATACGTTGAGAGCACGCCGCGGCTATTGGCTTCTTGCGTTGTAGCGGCTTTCAACACCACCGCGCCGGCGCCGTCGCCAAACAACACGCAGGTTGTGCGGTCCGTCCAATCGAGGATGCGCGAGAAGGTCTCAGCGCCGATCACCAGCGCACAACGCGCTTGGCCGCGGGCGAGGAAATTGTCCGCCGTGGCCAGCGCATAGACGAAGCCGGAGCACACGGCCTGAAGATCGAGTGCAAAGCCCTGGTTGACGCCGAGCGCGCGCTGCACTTTGGTGGCGGTGGCGGGGAAGGTCAGATCCGGCGTGGCGGTGGCCACAATTATGAGATCAATCTCGGCGGCGCTGACGCCGGCATGCGCCAGGGCCGCAGACGCAGCAGCGATTGCAAGGTCAGAGGTCTTTTCGTCGGGCGCGGCAATCCGGCGTTCGCGGATGCCGGTGCGCTCCACGATCCAATCGTCGGACGTATCGATGCGGGCGGCGAGCGCCGCATTGGTCAGGCGCTCGGCCGGCAGATAGCCGCCGACCCCGGCAAGCAAGCTGACGAATTCGCCCATTTAAGAAGCCTCTTGCGTCGGCGCGGGTTGGGCTGCGGCCAACGTGGCGGTGAGGCGGGCCAGATTGGTTGCAACCTCGTCGCGGAAATGGCTCTGCGCCATGCGCACTGCAACCTTGACCGCAGCCGCAAAACCAAGGCCGTCCGTGCCGCCATGGCTTTTCACAACCAACCCGTTCAGGCCCAAAAACACCGCGCCATTGACGGTGCGCGGGTCCATCCGATCCTTCAGCCCGCGCAGCGCCTTTGATGCGATCAGCGCGCCGATCTTGGATTGCAGCGAGGACGTGAGCGCCTCTTTCAAAAACGCCGAGACCAGCTTGGCGGTGCCTTCGGCCGTCTTCAGAGCAATATTGCCGCTGAATCCATCCGTCACCACGACATCCACGACACCTTTGGAAATATCGTCGCCTTCCAGAAATCCATGGAAATCAAGATCGACATTGGCTTCGCGCAACAGCTTTGCGGCGGCCTTGATTTCCTCGTGGCCCTTCTCGTCTTCCGAACCGACATTGAGCAGCCCGACCTTGGGCCGCTCCGACCCAAACACCGCGCGGTGAAACGCCTCGCCCATGATGGCAAACTCAACCAGCTGGGCGGCGTTAGCGGTGACATTGGCGCCGACATCAAGCACCACGGCCTTGCCGGTCATGGTTGGCCAGGAGGCGGTGAGCGCAGGCCGATCAATCCCCGGGGTTAGGCGCAGCTGCAGCATCGCGATCGCCATCAGCGCACCAGTATTGCCGGCCGAAACCATGGCGTCGGCCTCCTTGGCTGCAACGCTGGAAATGGCGTTGCCGAGGCTTGTGCCCTTCCATTGCCGCATGGCCTGGCGCGGCTTGACGTCCATCGGGATAATCCCGTCCACATCGCGCACCTCGCAGGCCGCGGCCGCTTTGGCGTGGCGGGCGAGCAGAAGATCGATCCGGGCCTTTGGACCATGCACCAGAAAACGCACGCCGGGATGATCTTTGGCGGCATGGGCGAGGCCTTCGATGACGATATCGGGGGCGTTGTCGCCGCCCATTGCGTCAATCGAAAGGGTCAACTTGGCAGCCGGCATATAGGGGGCGCTCCGTTCACGCGACCGTGACCCTAGCTGGCTCAACCGCAAAAGCCAAACCCGCGAAGCGGTTTCATTGGTTAGATATCGCGCCCAAGCGGCCACGATTCGGCCACGATGACGCCCGCCGCCGGCCGCGCCGCCAAGGCCGCCGCCGTTGCCCGCACAGACGCCGCCAGCGGCAGGCTAAAAGCGCGGTCCGCGCCATCGGGCCAGATATTGCGCGCCAAGGCTTCGGCCAACGCGTCGGTAGGCGCCTCCGGCTTGAGGGCGCCGGCATAGGCGTTGAGCCGGCCATAAAAGTCTTGCGCGACCTGCTTCATTTTGCGCGGCACCGAAAGATCGCCGGCGCCGGCCTCGCGGAAACCGGAATCGAAACCGCGGAACAAGATATCGGTTAAGGCGGCAGCCAGCCGCTTCTGGTCCGGTTCGGTCTGGAGGCGCATAAGCGCCAACGACGCGACCAATGTGACGACTTCGAACCGGCCATTGAAGTTATCCGGCGCGCGGCCGGGCCCAAACAGCTGGGGCCGTCGCCCGACCGCCACAATCGTCTCATACAGAGCCTGGGCTTGGGCGGATGTCCCGCCGCCCGTTAGCCAATCCAGCACACTCATGTTCGTTCCTCTTGCCGCGACGCTGTCATCCGCTTATCCCGTTCCCACCGCTTTGCAGAGGTTTCGTATGCTTCGCACTCCCGCCCCGCTCCTGGCCGCCGTGGCCCTGGCGCTTGCCGCCGCCGCCTGCACGCCGACCAAGGACCGCCACGGCTTCATCGCCGAAGGTGGCGCTGCGACGCCGAAAATCGAGGCCGGAGTGGACACAAAAACAACAGTGGAAGCGCGTCTGGGCACGCCGTCTACACGCGGCGTGTTTGAAGCTGAAACCTGGTATTATATCAGTTCAACCCAAGCGCGCCTTGCCTACTTCAAGCCGAAAACCGTTGAGCGCGAGGTCGTCGCGATCAAGTTCGGCGAGAATGACGTGGTCAAGCAGGTCGATGTTTTTGGCGTCGATAAGGGCAAGGTCATCGCCTACAACGACAACAAGACACCAACCCGCGGGCGCGAATTGGGCTTGATCGAACAGCTGTTCGGCACAATCGGCCGCAACCCGACGGGGCTTGGCACGAATGATCCCGAAGAAGCTCGCAATCGTCGGCGCTGAGGTAAGGGCCATCCCATGGGAAAGATCGACGCGCGCCTGAGCGAACTCGGCATTGTGCTGCCGACGCCGCCTGCCCCCGTGGCGAGCTATGTGCCGTTCGTGGCTGTCGGCGGGCTGACGCACATTTCCGGGCAGGTCTCGGTCGATGCGTCCGGCGGCGTCAAAGGCAAACTCGGCGGCGGGCTGACGCTTGAACAAGGCCAAGCGGCCGCCCGGCTGTGCGGCCTTAATCTGCTTGCCCAGATGAAGGCGGCCTGCGGCGGCGACCTTGATCGTGTGAAGCGGATCGTCAAGCTCGGCGGGTTCGTGAATGTCGCGCCGGACTTCGATCCGATCCCAGCGGTCGTCAACGGTTGCTCTGACCTCATGGTGGCGGTGTTCGGCGAAGCGGGACGTCATGCCCGTTCGGCCGTGGGCGTGGCCAATCTGCCGCTCGGCTTTGCGGTGGAAGTCGATGCGGTCATTGAAATCGCCTGAACGCACTTGCTGCCGCACTTTTGTTGCGCCGGGGAACGGGCGAAACGGCACATACGAGCTCTACCGCTGAGCTGAGGGGCCCCATCACTATGTTGGTGCGAGAGCGTCTCCCAACCAACTCTCTTTCAATTATCTTATTGATATAGAATGGCTAAATCTTCAAGGCTTTTAGGGCCAACGTGGCTAAACATGGGCACCAGCTGTAGCAACGAGATAAGCGCTCAGCATGCACCTCAGCTCGCATGTCATTATCTCCGGTGAGGTCAAGTTGCCGTCGTCCTCGGCAAACCATCGATGCGTGAGAGTATCTGCCGTTTCGACAAGCAATTGCGCAGTCAGTTTCGGATTGTTGGAATAGCCGTCGAGCGCGGTTGCCACTAGCGCGATTACACGTTGCTTTAGCGCCCCCACCCGGACCCGCGCTTCAGATGAAAGGGGCACCTCGGAAAAGAGCACGCGATGCAGGCGGGGGTCATCTTTGTGCAGATTGACGAACCCGTCGACGAGAGACGTCACGAGCGTTTCCAAGCTACTTTTACTCGACGCGTTAGTGGCCGCTGCAGCCAACATCGCCTCGCCTTTGGCGAGATGCTCGGAAACGATGGCGTCAGCAATCGCCTGCTTGTTCGGGAAATACTCATAAAGAGAACCAATCGACACACCCGCTCGTTCGGCAACGACATTGGTATTGAATCCGGCCCATCCACGTTCAGCCAAAACCCGAGCAGCGCCTTCTAGAATCGCCGAGACGGTCGATTGAGCCCGACTTTGTTTGGGCAGCCTTGTGCGGGTTTGGCGCGCCTTAGCGGATGACAATTGCCCGTCCTTCAATCCGAGTATGAAAAACCGAATAATTGCTCAATAAAATGCGTCAACCGTGAAGGGAGGCGTTGTATTGAAGTCGAACCAAAAATCATCGAGGCGCCATCAATCGATCTTTGTCTGCAACCGCAGGATCCAAGTTGTCCCCTCGACGTCGCAAACTTTGCTGATCCAGCCTGACCAATAGCAGCTGCGGCATGAGACCCAAGCGCTGACAAAAAGTTAAAACTGTAAATCTGGGAGGTTCCTTTGAAAGTCGTTGTAACCACGATTCTAGATGCACCAGTCGAGCGGATATGGGCGGAGGTAAAAACTCCTCGCTTGCTAAATCACGTGGCGGCGCCGCTCATCACCTTTGATCTCATCGATCCCGCGACCATGCCCGCTCACTGGGGCGACGGACGTTATCTCGTCAGTATGCGGTTTCTGGGCTTGATCCCCATTGGCCGTCAGTGGATCGTTACCTCCACGCCGCAACCGGAGGACCAGACCCGAGGCGGGTTTCGCATTCGCGACAATGGAATAGGCGACATCGCGAAAGTCTGGGACCATCTTATCGTGATCGAGGCGCGAACCGACGGTCGCACTGCCTACCGTGACGAGGTGGAGGTGAAAGCAGGCGTTCTCACCCTTGGCGTGTGGCTTTTCGCGCACTGGTTCTACCGGCACCGCCAGGCGCGCTGGCGGCGTTTGGTTCGGCAAGGTTTTCGATATCCTGATAATCGCGCTTAGAGCGCTGCGCGGGAGACTTATTTGAATACATCCTCTTGATGCCTTCAGCCAAGATCTCCCCGACCTCAGCTAATATCTCATCTGCGGTCATGGTGTTGGGATCTGGACGTCCCGGCGCCCATCTGACCCTCGGCGGCGGCGCAGGATAAAGCTCCATCACGAGATTGGGCTTCTTCGCCAGCAGGGCGAGTAACACCTTGGCCGCCCCAGACGGCTGCCGGCGAACTTATTTCCAGTTTTCAAGCGTGCGTTCCGGCACACCAATGCTGGCGACGAAGTCGCTCTGAGATAAGCCGGTTCGTTGCCTGAGCGTTTTCACGTCGACCGATGGAATGTCCCAATGGTGTCTGCGGGCGCTTGCGTTGTCTGCCTCCAGGAAGGTGACTGTGACATTCAGCTCTTTTCTGGGTTTTCTCTGATGCTTCATCGCTGCCTGCAATTTTTTATCCGAACTACGCCAGTGGCGTAGGTCGTCGCAGACAGCGAGAACATCTTGACGACCGAACCTCGAAATAAGGGGTTCGGTCGGTGAAAATGGCAGATTTCTAGGGCTTTAGGCTTTCGGGCAGGTGATAGAGTTCGTGAAGCTCTCGGTAGGCGGGCGGTTTTTCCAACTCACGGTCCGTAAGTGGCTAAGCGGCCGTGGTGAGCCATTCCGCCAAAAAGCGACGCAAATTCAACAGTTTTCAAGAGGCCATGCCCACTGACCATGGTCGGGGGAGACAGTTTGTTTCGCAACTCGGTGCGTTGGCGGACCCTGCAGGATTCAAACCCGCGACCCCGTCGTTGAAAGCGAATTAACCGATTTCTTCACCACCGGCGCAACGAAGGTGCGACTGCAAGAACGCGCATGTCGGGGAACACGCGAAAACGGAAGGGCAGACAAAGCCGCAAGGACGCACGGCCCGAATCCCGCATCACGACAGCCCTCGCGAGGCCGCCTCCACGGTACGATAGCGCCCACCCTTTAACCCCCAAAGGGAGTTTCGGTGCGATGGACCCGCTTTCTTCACCACCGACAAACTCAAATCTTCTCCCGTCTGCGCGATCGGAAACGCTCCCGGGGCGCAAACAAAGCCCCTTCGGAGCGGCGGCTCGGGAGGGGCTTAAAGCATCAAACTATGCAACGCCGCTTCAGTACCGCTCTCGCAATGAAAATGCGTGCAGATGCGTGCCTTCACCGATCGCGATGACGCTTTGGCTGCGGCGGGCAAAGAACTGGCCAACGACACATCCTCCGAACACGGACGACTTGGCCGACCGCTGAGGACGGTGCTGTTGACCGCGGGCTGCGTTCGCGTCAAGCGGCATTATTGTGGCAATCATCGCGCGCCCTCAGCGCAATCCCAGCCAGCGTTTGATCCGCATCCAGAGTGTCGGTGGCGGCGGCTTCTTCGCCACCAGCCTGGCGGCGGCTTGCACCACCAGCGCGGGCAGCGCGATCTGGCGCATCGCGGCGGCAAACGGCTTCAAGGTTGGCGGCGCATAGGGCTTTTCGAGCCGCGGCGAGACCGTGCGCAACGCCACCGCTTCCGACAGCAGCGCCTGGGTGCGCACCAGATCGGCCTCTTTGCCGTCAACCAGGTCTGACGCGATCGGACGCCAACGGACGCCCCAATTGAGCGGATCGAGCTTATTGGTCGGCGCGCTCAGCGGCGCGGACGGATTAAGGCCTGAAACCTTGATCTCGTCCATCAACGGCGAGGTGTCGCTGAGGTCAAACGCCAGGCCTGCTTTTTCAGCGCCCTCCACCACCCAGGTCAGGGGGAACACGGACAATGTTGAGCGCGCGCCGCCGCCGATGTCTCCGTGCCAACCGGAAAACCAGCGTTGCGCAAACAGTGGTTCGGTCAAATTCGGGTTCAGATCGCGCGCGAGTTTGTTCATCGCGTCAAGATTGGTCCACAGGGTTGGCGGAAACGCCGCGCGGCGTTCATCAATGGCCAAAGCGTGGCGCGCGGCCAGAACGTGGGAGCCAAGGTCCAGATCGTGGAACGAAAACCGCTCATTGGCCATTTCCGACAGCCAGCCCAGAGCCGACGGCAGGCCGCGCTGGCCGACCGTGTCGAAGATACCGAGATAGGCGATTGGCGGGCGGAAGTCGGCGTTGCGGCGCACGCCGTCCTTGTCGGTGATGCGTTTGCCGAATTTCGAGCGGAAGTCGCGGCAGATCGGATCGTCCCATTTCAGGCCGGGCGTGCGGTAGATATCAAAGGCTTCGATGGCCTTTTCGGCAAACCGCCGGCTGACAATGCCGCAGCGCCCAATCAAGGCGGCCAGGCTGCGCGCCGAAAACGCGCCACGCGAAAAGCCGAAAATATAGATCTCGTCGCCCGGCTCATAATTGAACGCCAGACGCAAATAGGTGTCGAGGATGGAATCCTCCAGCCCCTCGCCAAAGGCGCCGCCGGCAAATGAGCCGAGCGCCGCGGCCAGCGCCCCGATCTGACTTTGGCCGGCCTTCTTCATCGCCCCAATCGTGGAGCCCACGCCCTGCGTATAGATCACGATCTGGGGCATATTGGCGACCGGATCGTACTGAGCGATGCTGCGCGCGATAATGCCAATATTGGTTTTGCGTTCCTGGCGCAGTTGCTGCCAGGTTCCGTCCATGCAGATGGCGATGCGCTTCTTCATTTCCTGCGTCATGCACTGCGGCTCCGCTTCTATTTCCGACAGGCTTCTGCCTGAACGTGATAACACTGGTGTGGCGGGGAGATCGAAAGCTAGCCCTGCCGTCCGCCAATCGTCTCCCAACCGCGCCGTGCGGCGATTTCGCGCAGGATCGGCATAAACTTCTTCAAGGCCGGCGGCCGGTAGGGCTTAGGCTTGTCTTGCGTGCGCATCACCCGCTCAATCACCGAGTCATGGACCAGCGCCGAAATCAACGCAGGATCAACGCCCTTTGCGCCTTTGGCCGGTTTGGCGAGCGTGCGTGGCGCCAGCCCCCACACGCCATTGGGAGCCACCATCGGCGCGATCGGATCAAGGCTTGCGGGGTCAAAGGCTTCACCGGCGGGCGAGCCGTCGGTGCGGTCAAAAGCAAGGCCCATCTTCTCGGCGCCATCGATCACCCAGCCGAGTGTGATGTTGGCGAGCTTAGCGTTGGGGGCGCCGCCGCCAATATCGCCATGCGTGCCGGTAAACCAGCGCTGCAGATAAGGGAGCTTCGTGGGCTCTACGCCCTGGGCGATGGCCTCCTTGTTCAGCACGTCGAGATTGTTCCACAAGGTTGGCGGGAACGCGAAGCGGGCCTCATCAAGCGCAATGGCGTGGCGGGCGCTGTCGACCTGGCTCGACAAGCTGAGAGAGTGGAATTCGTATTTCCGGTTAATCAGATCGGTCAAGAATCCGAGGCCGGACGGCACGCCGCGCTGCCCGACCGTGTCAAACAGGCCCATATAGCGCAGGTGCAAGGGTGGGCGCTCATCGCCGGTCTTCCAGGTCCGGCCCAAGCTTTTGTTATAGGCGTTGCGGAAGGCGACATAGCGGGCGTCGTCCGGATCGAGGCCTTTGCCGGCGCGATAGAGGTCAAACGCTTCCCCGGCGCGATCAATGTGACGGCGGCGCACAATGCCGCAGCGCCGGATCAGCCCGCAAAGGCTGCGCGCCGAAAACGCCCCGCGGCTATAGCCGAAAATGAAAATTTCGTCGCCCCACTGATAGTTGAGGCACAGACGAATATAGGTGTCGAGGATGTCTTTTTCTAAGCCCGCACCGAACAAACCGCCAGCGACTGCGCCCTTGGCGTCAGCCGTGAGATCGTCGGCGGCGCCCACGCCAGGGGTATAAATCACGATCTGTTTGGCCCCGTCGGCGCTTTCGTGCTGCACCGCGCGGGCGATCTTGGCGATATTGGTCGGCGTATCGCTACGCAGGCGCGACCACGTGCCATCCATGCAGACGGCGATGCGTTTTTGCGGCATTGGCTCATTCCCCTACCGGAATGTTAGCGCATCTGGGCCAGTGTGCAATCGCAGCACGTGTCCTTGGGGTAGGCTTTGACGCGCTGCGGCGGAGGCGCCACGCTGACGCACACGTTTCAGGAGAATGCGATGTCGGCGATGGATGGGCTGGAAGAAGCCCCAACCGAACCGGGCCGGCCAAAGCTCGATTATCCGTTCGCCACCGCGCCCGAGCCGGGAACGGTGCAGGAAGTCGCGGCGGGCGTGCTATGGGTGCGGATGCCACTACCGTTTGCGCTGAAGTGGATCAATCTGTGGCTGATCGAAGACGGGCGGGGCTGGGCCTTGGTCGATACCGGTATCGCATCGGAGACCACCCGCGAGCATTGGCGCGCCATCTTTGAGGGGCCCCTGAAGGGCGCACCCATCACCCGCGTCATCGCTACCCACATGCACCCCGACCATATTGGGCTGGCCGGTTGGATCACGCGCAAATTCGAATGCCGGCTATGGATGAGCCGCCTGGAATACCTCACCTGCCGGATGCTGGTCGCAGACACGGGCCGCGAGGCGCCCGAAGACGGCGTGCGCTTCTATAGGGCCTGCGGTTGGGATGAGGATTTGATCGACAGCTACCGCGTGCGGTTTGGCGGCTTCGGCAAGGCCGTGTCGCGCCTGCCTGACAGCTATCGCCGGATGAGCGACGGCGACGCGATCGAGATCGGCGGTCGGGTGTGGCGCGCAATTGCCGGCAATGGCCACAGCCCCGAGCATATCTGTCTGTGGCAAGACGAGTTGAAGCTGCTGATCAGCGGCGATCAGGTGCTGCCGCGCATCTCGTCCAATGTCTCGGTGTTTCCGACCGAGCCGGACGGTGATCCATTGTCTGATTGGCTCAACTCCTGCGCCAAGGTCCGCGCAGCAGTGCCTGATGATGTGCTGGTCCTGCCCGCCCATAATGAACCGTTCCGCGGTCTGCATGCGCGGCTCACCAATCTGATCGACAGCCATGAGCGCCATCTTGATCGCGTCGAAACGCGACTGCGCACCGAACCGCGCCGGGCGGTCGATCTGTTCGGCGCGTTGTTTGCCCGCAGCATCGGCCCGGATCTGATCGGCATGGCGACCGGGGAAACGGTGGCCCATCTCAATTGCCTCGCCGCCCGAGGCCGCGCGGTGCGCGCGATGGGCGCCGATGGCGTCGCCTGGTGGCGGGCGGCCTAAACCCCCAGGGCCAAACCCTAAATCCTTAAGCCGCGAGGATGTGTGACCGGAATTCGGGGTTCATGGCGGCTTTGGCGCGTTTGCGGCCGATGGAGAGTTTGGACGGTTCGCGTTTGAGGAGGTTGAGCGCGGCCTTGCGGATGAGAGCGAGACCTTTGGCGGAATGGTCTTTGCGGGCGCCGCAGCGGTCCTCGTCGAAGGCGACGTCGAGGACCCAATGCAGGTTGTTCTCGATGGCCCAATGGGCGCGCACGGCGGCGAGGAGCAGGGCCGGATCGGGCGCGAGGGAGGAGATGGAGAGCCGCTTTTCGCAGGTCTCGCGGCCGGTTTTTTTGTCGATCCGACGCGCCTTGATCTCGACCACGGACTTCAGGTCCTTCCAGGCCGGGTGGCGCGCG
>JBEIHY010000093.1:0-11733 GCA_040381035.1 Hyphomonadaceae bacterium | reverse complement strand
TTGAGCCAAAGCGCGCGACCAAACGTTAGATGCATCAGCTACACTAGAGCTTGGATTTTTCTAGTGTTCCTTATGGTTCTGACATTTGCTCGGCGTCTGTGGCAAGCGGTAGCAAATGTCAGAACCGGAACACTAGGTTTGGGCCTTTGTCGCCATGCTGATGGCTCCCGGATTGGCGTTCGCGCAGACCCCGCCAACCGCAACAGCCGAACACGTCGCGCCGGCAGCGCCGACCGCTCCAGCCGACTCCGCCTTTGCCGTGCCGGTGGAAACCCAACAGCTCGGCAAAGCGAAGGTGAACATGCGCAAGCAGGGCTTTAGCGTTGGCGACTATGTTTTCGCCAGCTATGTCGGTTCTGAAAGCCGCGGCGTGCCGATCTATCCGATGGGCATCGAAATGAGCTACCGGGTCACAACCACTTGGCGCTTTCTCAACAGCGATATGAGCCAAATCACCGCCGGCGAGTGCTACATCGATGCGGCGCTGAAATCGGGCGCAGCCATGCTGCCGGCGTCCACCGTGTCGAGCGACACTTACGCCGGCGCCTTCGCTGACCGCGCGCCGCAGGCTTTCAAGCTCACCGTCACCGTGCCGCCGTTCAAGGCGCAGAAGGTCGGCTTCATCTCGTTCGAGAAGGATGACCCGGCAATGTACAAGGTCATGAAGGCCAATATGGTCTATGATGGCGTGGCTTACGAAGCGATCCCAACCGGCTTCGACCACAAGCGCCTGTCTATCCACCAAGCGCTGGGATTTCGCATATTGCGCAACGGCAAAGTCATCGGCCAGATCGATTTCGTTGGCAGCTCGCGCAACAAGGGCAAGCTGAGCTTCCCGGTGGCCGCCGCCGATGGCCGCGAAGCCGTGGTGTTCCTGGCCGCGCATGCCATGGGCATGCCGGATCTGAACTCGCCGGAAATGCGCGGATCGATGTTCGACAACTATCCGGTTGGGCCGGCAAAGCGCGCCCAATTTCCAAGGCGCGCTTGACCGGCCTTTTCCATGGCCCATCCTGAGTCGAACCAAGATTGGCGCCGGCACAGCCGCATATTGAACGCGCGCGCTTCCCTTCCCCGCCAGTTCGGTTAAACCCGCGCGCTGACAGCCGGAGCGTCCATGTCCCTTGCCCGCAACACGCTGGTCCAATCGGGCCTGACGCTTGGCAGCCGCGTTCTCGGCTTTGTCCGCGACCTCTACCTGAACGCCCGCTTCGGCCAGGGCCCGCTGATGGACGTGTTCGCCACCGCTCTGATGCTGCCGAACCTGTTTCGCCGTCTGTTTGCCGAAGGCGCCTTCGCGCAAGCCTTCGTGCCGCTCTACGCCAAGACACAAACCGAACAGGGGCCGGAAGAAGCCCAGCGCATCGCCTCAGCTGCGTTGAGCTTCCTTCTCGCCGTAGTGGCGGCGTTTTGCGTTGCGTTGCAGGTGGCGATGCCGTGGTTGATGCTCGGGCTTTTGTCGACCTATACCGATCAACCCAAAGTGATGCAGATCGCGGTGATCGCGACGCAGATCACCATGCCCTATCTGGCGTTCATGACGATCGCGTCGCTGTTGTCGGGCGTGCTCAACACTGCGGGCCGGTTTGGGCTCACTGCCGCGGTCCCAACGCTGCTGAATGTCTGCACGCTCGTGCCGCTGATCCTGTTGCCAGGCAAAGAGACCACGCTGATCGCGGTGGCGATAGCGGTTACCGTGGCGGGTGTGATTCAGGCCGGGCTGCTGTGGTGGGGGATGCGTCGGCTCGGCGTGCGGCTGAAAATCGGCCTGCCGCGCTTGACGCCGGAAGTGAAGCGTATGTTGGCGCTGGCTTTGCCCGGCGTCATTGCCGGCGGCGCGACGCAGATCAATTCGCTGACCTCCCAAGTTCTGACCGGCTCCGATGAAGGCGCACGAAGCGTGCTCTACAACGCCGATCGGCTGTATCAGCTGCCGCTTGGGCTTGTCGGCGTCGCTGTTGGGCTGGCGCTGGTGCCACGGCTGTCGAAAGCATTCGCGGCGAAAGACGACGAAGCCGGTCGCAGCGCCATGGACCAGGGTATCGCTTTGGCGCTGGCCTTCACGCTGCCGGCGGCGGCCGCCCTTTTGGTGATGCCGTTCTTCATCATCGACGCCACCGTCACCCGCGGCGCCTTTACCAGCGAGGATGCCCGCCGCACCGCCGAAGTGCTGCGCCATTTCGCCTGGGGCGTGCCGGCCTTTGTGTTGGCCAAAGTGTTCACCCCGCCCTTCTTTGCCCGCCAGGACACCAAACGGCCGATGCGCTTTGCGCTGACCACGGTGGCGATTTCTACATTGGGCGGCGCAGGGTTGTTCTTTTGGTTTAACAGCATTGGCCATGACGGCGTCCAAGGCCTGGCGATTGCGACCAGTGCGGCGGCCTGGCTGAACATCGCATTGCTGGCCGGCGCCTTGGCGCGCGAGGGCGCCTATCAGATCAGTGCAGTCCTTTGGCGGCGGCTGGCGCGCGGGCTGGCGGCGGTTGGCGTGATGGCGGCGTTTCTGGGCGCCTGCGCCTGGCAATATCCGCTGTTGAAAACGCTGCTCTGGCACAAGGAGATCGCGGTTTTGGCGGTCGTGGGGGCGGGCTTTCTGCTGTACGCGGTCGCCGCTTTGCTTCTGCGCGCGGTAAGCCTGCGCGAAATCAGCGGCGCTTTGCGGCGCGAAGCGGGCGCCCCTGGCATTGCCCGCGATCTGGACGTCTAATCCCGCCCCTGATAGGCCGAACCGATGACTGATGCCCCTCCCGCCAAATATGACGGCCCGGCCCGCGTTTTCTCCGGCATGCAGCCGACCGGCGGCCTGCATCTGGGCAATTATCTCGGCGCGCTGGTAAAGTTCGTGCGCCTGCAGAACAGCCATGACTGCATCTATTGCGTCGTTGATCTGCACGCGATCACGGTCGATCCCGATCCGAAAACGCTCGCCGCCAATTGCCGCGAAGTGGCCGGCGCTTATATTGCCGCCGGCGTCGATCCCAAGAAGTCGATCATCTTCATCCAATCGGCCGTGCGCGCCCATGCCGAATTGGGCTGGATCTTCAATTGCGTCGCCCGCATGGGCTGGCTGGAGCGGATGACACAGTGGAAAGACAAAGCCGGCAAGCACGCCGAGCGCTCCAGCGTCGGGCTGTTTGATTATCCCGTTCTGCAGGCGGCCGACATTCTGGCCTACAAGGCCACCCATGTTCCCGTTGGCGAAGACCAGAAGCAGCATCTGGAGCTGTCGCGCGACATCGCCCAGAAGTTCAACAACGACTTCAACGCGCCCGGCTTCTTCCCGCAGCCGGAGCCGTTGATCCAGGGCCCCGGCGCGCGAATCATGAGTCTGCGCGACGGCACGAAAAAAATGTCGAAGTCCGATCCGTCCGACATGACGCGGATCAATCTGGCCGATGACGCCGATACGATCCTGCAGAAGTTCAAAAAGGCCACCACCGATCCGCAGCCTTTGCCCGACAGCATGGAGGGGCTAAAGGAGCGCCCCGAAGTGGAAAACCTGATCGGCATTTTTGCGGCCCTGTCGGATCGTCCGGCTTCAGACATTGTCAGCGAATGGGCCGGCAAGGGCTTTGGCGCGTTCAAGCCCGCCTTGGCGGAACTGGCCGCGGCGAAGCTCGGCCCGATCGCATCCGAAATGGCGCGCCTGCGCGCTGATCCCGGCACGCTTGACGCGATCCTGCGCGACGGCGCCGCGCGCGCCAATGCGATCGCCGAACCGATCATGGATGAGGTGCGCCAGATCGTTGGATTCTGGCGCTGATTTTGATTGGCGCATCTGGGCGCGAAAAGCCGTCAAGCACGTTTTCGTTCACGGCGCAAAGGAGACAGTAATGTCAGGATGGACCTTCCCCAAAGGCGATCTGATGGCCGGCAAGCGCGGCCTGGTGATGGGCGTCGCCAACGACAAGTCCATTGCCTGGGGCATTGCAAGCCAGCTCGCCGCGCAAGGCGCGGAGCTGGCCTTCACCTATCAGGGCGAAGCGCTCGAAAAGCGGGTCCGGCCGCTGGTGGAAAGCATCGGCGCGCAAACCATGCTGGAATGCGACGTGACGAACGATGCCCAGCTCGACGCCGTGTTTGACGCACTGAAGACCCGCTGGGGCAAGCTCGATTTTCTCGTTCACGCCATCGCCTTTTCCGACAAGAACGAACTGAAAGGCTCGTTCGTCGACAACACCACGCGCGACAATTTCCTACGCACGATGGATATTTCAGCGTTCAGCTTCGTGGCCTGCGCCAAGCGCGCGGCGGCCTTGATGGGGCCAGGCGGCTCACTCGTCACGCTCACCTATCTCGGCGCCGAGCGGGTCTTGCCGAGCTACAATGTCATGGGCGTCGCCAAGGCGGCTTTGGAAGCCAGCACCCGCTACATCGCCCGCGACCTTGGCCCCAAAGGCATCCGCGCCAATGCGATCAGCGCCGGCCCGATGCGCACGCTCGCCATGGCCGGCATTTCCGGCGGGCGCGGCCTGATCAATACCGGGCGCGAATGGAGCCTGATGAAAGAAGATACCTCGATGGAGGGAATCGCAGGCGCAGCGCTGTGGCTGGTATCGGACCTTGGCCGCTCCACCACCGGGGAAGTCGTGCATGTCGATGCCGGCTTCCATGTCGTTGCGCTTCCGGAGGGCGTTGAGCCAGGCTAGACACCGCCATAGTTTCGAGCCCACCATCCTGCTAGTGTTGCACGAACACAGGGGCTGTCAGATGAAAAAATGGGCCTTGATCCTCGGCGGCGGTCTGTTCGGCCTGATCCTTGTCGCGCTGGCGGCCGGGGCGTTTCTCTTGTCGCGGTTTGACGCCAAGCCCCAGATTGAAGCCGCGCTGAAACAAGCCACCGGCCGTGAGGCCACGATCGCTGGCAGTGTGCATCCCAGCTATTTCCCGACACTCGGCTTCCACGCCAAAGATGTGCGCCTCGCCAACGCCGCCGGCGGCTCTGCGCCGCAGATGATGACGATCAAAGAAGTGCAGGTCGGCGTCGGCGCGCGCGGCCTGCTCAATCGGCAGGTCGAAGTCAGCCGGCTGCGCCTGGTGGAGCCGCAGATCGCCCTAGAGATCGGCGCCGACGGCAAACCGAATTGGGAATTTACCCCCACAACGCCGCCGGCCAAACCCGGCGAGGCGCCAGCCGTGCGCGATGTGAAGCTGGAGAATGTCACGCTCGAAAACGGCCTGCTCACCTTTGTGGATCTGCGCACACCGGCAGCACCGATGCGGATCGAGGCGCTCAATCTGTCGGCCAAGCTCGCGAGCCTTGATAGCCCGCTGACGCTGAGCGGCGACACGCGCTATCGCGATCTGCCGGTGAAGCTGACTTTCACATTCAATCAACCGCGCGCGCTGATGGAGGGCAAGCCCGGCCCGGCGCCGTTTGCCTTTAGCCTAGACGGGCCCGCCCTCAAGGGCGGCTTCACCGGCCAGTTCGATCCCAAAGATGGCGCGCTCACCGGCCAGATCGATATGAACGGCCCAAGCGTGCGCGGCCTGTCTACCTGGTTCGGCGCGCCGATGGCCGACGGCGCCGGCTTTGACGCCTTCGCCGTGCAAGGCGGCTTGGCGATGCGCGGCGCAACGATCGAGCTGCAGAACGCCACTGTGGCGCTTGATGCTTTGAAGGGCCGCGGCGATCTGCGGATTGACATGAAACGCGCGCAGCGCCCGGCAGCGGTCAATCCCGCCGCGCCGCCGACCCAGGCGGCGGTCAGCCGGCCGTATCTGTCCGGCCGGTTGGAGTTGGAAAGCCTCGATTTCAATCCTTATCTCGTCAACAAGAATGCCCCGACCGCCCAGGTCGCCAGCGTTGATGCGCGCAAGGATGGCGGCTGGGGCACGCTGCCGATCGACATGGCGGGCCTGCGCGCCGTGGACATGGATCTGGAGCTGATCGTCACCGGCCCGATGACAATCCAGAAACTGAAAGCCGACAAGGCGCGGCTGTCCTTGGCCGTGAATGACGGCTTCCTCGCCGCCACGCTGTATGAGCTGTCGATGTATGGCGGCGCCGGCGTTGGCCGGCTCGAGCTGGACGGCCGCGGCAATGGGCTCGCCTTCCGCCAGGAGCTGGACCTCACCAATGTGGTCGTCGCCGATTTCTTGAAAGACGCCGCCAATGTCACCAATCTGGAGGGCGTCGGCGCGGTCAAGGTGCGGCTGACGGGCAAAGGCATCAATCAAATGGGCCTTATGCGGTCCCTTTCGGGCGCGGCGACTTTGGATGTCGGCAATGGCGCGCTGCGCGGGGTCAATCTGGGCGGGGTGGCGCGCACCATTCGCCAGGCGATCTCGGGTGAGATGGTCGGGCCAAACGCCCGCACCGCCTTTGACGGCTTCACCGCCGGTTTCACCCTTGCCGAAGGCGCCGCCGCCACGCGCGATCTGCGCATCCGGGCCAAGGACGCCGAAATCACCGCCACCGGCGTGATCGATATCGGCATGCAGGCCATCGATATGCGCATCACGCCGAAGGCGGAAAGCCTTTTTGGCCGCATCATTCCCGGCGCCGGCGTGGCCATTCCGTTCCGCGCGCAAGGCCCGTGGAGCAAGATCGGCTACAGCTCTGACATGTTGGGCGCGGCGCGCGGCGCCGTGGAGGGGCGCGTCAATGACATTCTGGCCCGCGCCCGCCTGGTCGGGCCTGTTGATCTGCGCCCCGCAGGAGTTGCAGCGCCTGCGCCGCAATAGCAGCTTAGGCGGCCAGGGCCAGATCGGCGACATGGGCGCCCAAAACGAAGCTGGACGTCAAGCCCGGGCTGTCGATGCCGTAAAGGCAGAATAACCCGGCAAGGCCATGCGCGTCCGGGCCATCGATGCGAAAGTCTTCAAACCGCGCCGGCGCCGCGCCGATCTTGGGCCGGATGCCGGCATAATCGGCGACCAAACGGTCAGCTTCCACGGGCGGCCAATAGCGCGCAATGCCCGCAGCGAAGGTAGCCGCGCGGGCGGGATCGACCTGGTAATTGATCGCGTCGACCATCTCAAAATCCGGCCCAAAGCGGCCGCGGCCGTCCGCCATGGGCGTATAGTGCACGCCGTGCCCGGCCACGCTGGGCGCGGGATAAATCAGGCGTGAGAACGGCGCAGGCCCTGCATAGCGGAAATAGACGCCCTTGGCGTAACGCGTCTCAGGGATCGCCGCCGCCGCCAGGCCTTCGACTTTCGCCGCCGCTTCGCTCGCGCCCAGACCGGGGCACAGAATGAGCATGCGGGTGGTGAAAGCGCTCGCCCCCGCCCCGCCGATCCGCACCTGCCAGCCGTCCGGGTGGGCGTTTGCGCCCTCAAATGGCGCCGCCCGCGCCAAAGCGCCGCCGGCATCTTCAATCTCGCCAAGCAGCGCCAGCATATAGCCATGGCTGTCGACCACACCCGATTGATCCGAGTGGATAGCGGCGACGCAGCGCAGCTGCGGCTCCAACGCGCGCGCCGCCGGGCCATCCATCAACCGCAAACCCTCAACATCGTTTTTCGCGCCGCGCTCCAGAAGATCGCGCAAAGCCGGCAGCTCGCCGTCATTCACCGCCACGATCAGCTTGCCGATGGCGCGCGCCTCGATCCGGCGGGCGGCGCAGTATTGGTAAAGCGCGCGCCGGCCCGCCACGCACAGCCGCGCCTTGAGCGAGCCCGGCGGGTAATACAGGCCGGCATGGATCACTTCGCTGTTGCGGGCCGAGGTCTCTTCGCCAAACCGCTCATGGCGCTCCAGCACCACGACGCTGAGGCCGCGCGCGGCCAGCGCCCGCCCGGTCGCCAGCCCAACCGCCCCAGCCCCAACAATCACGCTATCCCAATCGGCCATCGCACCCTCCAGCCGCAACCGTCACCGCGCTTTGCCCGGTTTGTCGAGGCTGCGCCCTGCGTCACACCGACAGTTGACCGCCGCGCCGGCCCGGCGCAACACAGGCTATGATCCCGGGGCTGCCCTTTTGACCGACGCCGCTGAGGCCGCGCCTGCGGCTGCCGTTCCCGCAGCCAAACCGCCGCGCCAGGCGGCCAAAGCCTTCATTTTTGTCACCGTCGTGCTCGACGTGATTTCCTTGGGGATCATTATCCCGGTTCTGCCGCTGCTGATTAAACAATTGGAGGGCGGCGACACAGCCAAGGCCGCCTTTATCGCCGGCGTATTCGGTGCGACCTGGGCGGCGATGCAGTTCGTTTGCTCACCGATCCTGGGCGCCTTGTCGGACCGCTTCGGCCGCCGGCCAGTGCTGTTGATCTCATTGGCCGGCTTAGGCATCGACAAGATCGTTATGGCGCTGGCGCCAAGCGTGGCGATCCTGTTCATCGGCCGGATCATTTCCGGCGCCACGGCGGCAAGCTTCTCCGCCGCCGCCGCCTATATGACCGACATCACCCCCGCCGAAAAACGCGCCGAAACCTTCGGCATGCTGGCGGCCGGCTTTGGCCTCGGCTTCGTGCTGGGGCCTGCATTGGGCGGCATTTTGGGCGAGATCGATCCGCGCCTGCCATTCTGGGCCGCGGCGGGCCTGTGCCTGGCCAATGCCGCCTGGGGCTATTTCGTGCTGCCGGAGTCACTGCCGCCGGAAAAGCGCACGCCGAAAATCCTTTGGGGTCGGGCCAATCCGTTCGGCTCGGCCAAACTGCTCTCCACCACCGATGTGTTGAAGGGCTTGGCCGGTGTGCATTTCCTGATGCAGCTCGGTTATGTCGCATTGCACAGCGTTTTCGTGCTCTATTCTAACTATCGCTATGGCTGGTCGGAACGCGATGTCGGGCTGACCTTGGCGCTGGTGGGCGTGTGTTCGGCGGTGGTGTCGGGCGGGCTGGTCAAGCCGATCGTGAAAGCGATCGGCGAGCGGCGCGCGATGGCGTTGGGGCTTGCCTGCGGGGCCACCGCCTTTGTGATCTATGGCCTCGCGCCGACCGGCTTCATCTTCATGCTCGGCATCCCGTTCGGGGCGATGATGGGGCTTTATGGCCCGGCGGCGCAATCCTTGATGACCCAACAGCTCGGCGCCAGCGAACAGGGCCGGCTGCAGGGCGCATTATCCTCGATCATGGGGCTGACCGGCATGATCGGCCCGTTGCTGTTCACCAGCGTGTTCGGCGCCATCGTGGCGCACATGAACGAGGGCGGCTGGCTGCACATGCCCGGCATCCCATTCCTGATTGGCGCGGCGTTGTTTGCCGGCGCGCTGGTGCTGTCGCTGCATGTCACGCGGGTGCGCATAGCGGCGGCCTAATCCTCAACCTTGGTCAGCCGGAACGATCCGCCGCCGCCCGCGCAATCGCAGATTCCGGGATAGATGCAGCGGATTTCGAACCCGCCCGTCATCTCAGTTTCGGCGGCGTTCATCACGCCCGCGCACAGAAACGGCGCGCGGGCCAAATCGCCCGTTTCGATGACCAGATCGAAATGCACGCCGCCAGCGCCGGCGCCGCCCTCCAGCGCCACCGCGGCGCCGGGTGCATCAGACGGAAAATTCGCCGACGCGCCGCGCCCGATCAGCACGCCGCCCGTGATGGAAATCTGGGCGCGAAGGTCAATTTTGGCTTTGCGGCAGGCGCCTTGCGCGCCCTTCAAAGCGCCCACCCAGACATGCTCGGGCTGCTTTTCAGAAAAAATGCTTCAGCGCCAAGCCCGGCTTCAAGACATCCAACATCGACACGGCAAACAACCTCCGATGAGGCGATATGCTGAACCCGCTTCGCGTCGGATTTGCGGCGACAACGCACTTTGATCGCGCCAGCCGACAGGGCCGTTTGCAAACGCCCTAGCCTGGCGCGGGCGCCGCCGGGGCCGGCTCTGCCGGGGCAGCGGGCGCAGCGCCCTCAGCCGGGGCAATGGCGGGATCGGCGGCGGCCGGGGCAACTTCCGGCAGCGGATCGGGCAAGGCCGGGTTCGGATTGTCATTGATCGAGCGCAGATAAGCGACCAACGCCACGCGATCCTCAGACTTGCGGATGCCGGCAAAGGACATCGTCGTGCCCTTCACATATTTGCCCGGCCCGGCGAGATAATCGTAGAGATTGGTGTAGCTCCACACCTTGCCATAGGCCTTCATCGGGTCGGAATAACTGAAACCGGCATGGGTGCCGGCGGCGCGGCCGAACACATTCCACAGTTCTGGCCCGGTCTTGTTGCCGCCGCCCTTGGTGTCGGCGTGGCAGCTCAAACACACCTTATGGACCTTTTCGCCCTTTTCGATCAGCGCGGTCAGGCCAGCAGAATCGGCGAGCAGACGGCCGAAATCCGGCGGGCCGGCTTCTGCGGCGGCCGGGGCATCGCCGCCGCCGCCTTTCTCGACCGCCACAGGAATGGCCGGCTCTTTTTCCACATGCGGGTGGAACAGCGTATGCGCGCCTTGCTGCAGGCCCATGATCAGAAGGGCCGACGCCAGACCGGTTCCCAGGATGGTGTTGAAACGCAAATCGCTCATCGTGCTCGCTGCCCGCTAACCCTAATGTCCCGGCATAGCCGGAGAACCTAAACCTTTGATCACCGCCGCTTTGGGCGATAAGTGGCGCCTTATGCCGCGGCTTTGCCCGCTCGCCAAGCCGCTATGAAACCTCGCGCACAGAGACATTCGGCCAACGCGACGAAGCGCCGCATGATGGAGCCCGCCAATGCCCGCCCCGCTGATCGTCATTCCCGCCCGCATGGCGTCGACCCGCCTGCCCGGCAAATCCTTGGCTGACATCGCCGGCCGGCCAATGATCGCCTGGATGGTGGAGATCGCGGTGCGGGCAGGGATCGGCCCGGTTCTCGTCGCCGCCGCCGAGGAAGAAATCGCCGCCGCCGCCCGCGCGGCGGGCGCGGAGGCCGTGCTCACCAACCCAGACTTGCCGTCCGGTACCGACCGCATCTGGGCCGCTGCGCAAGCCCATGGCGGCGACCATGAAGTGATCGTGAACCTGCAGGGCGACATGCCGACCTTTCGGCCGCAGGATTTATCCGCCGCCGTCGCCGCGCTGACGCCGGGGGCCGATATCGCCACTTTGGTTTCGCCCTCAACCGACCCTGCCGAGGCCGCCAACCCCAACCTCGTCAAAGCCATTGTCGCCGCCGACCGCCGCTGCCTCTACTTCACCCGCGCGCCCGCCCCCTGGGGCGAAGGCCCGATCCAGCGCCATGTCGGGCTTTACGTCTATCGCCGCGCCGCTTTGGCCCGCTTCGTCGCCGCCCCGCCCTCAAGCCTAGAGCTGCGCGAGAAGCTGGAGCAGCTGCGGGCGCTGGAAATGGGGATGACGATCGTGGCCGGCGAGGTGGCGGATTTTCCCAAGGGCGTGGATAGCCCAGAGGATTTGGCGCTGGCGCGGCGGGTGTTGGGAGGATGAGGGGGTGGCGCGTGCCGAACTGGCGGGCTTGCCGTCCCAACTTGAGTTTACGTCGCATTTGCCAATGAGAGCGGCAGGCGGCGGAAGTGCGTTGCTGTGGGGAAAGGGGTGAGTGTTGCGCAGATCTCCCCGGTTCGGGTGATTCGAAGTTACGTTCAAAACAGCCGTTGACTCATCGACTGTCTCCTGAGCGAGCTCTGCCTTGAACCGACCCTCACCAAACGCGGCAACGGCAGATGCCGCGTTCAATCCTTGGGGGTCTCGTCGCGAATGTAGTTGAAAAAGGCTCGGGCTCTTTCCGGCATGGCTGTTTAGCGCTTGTTATGCGGCGAGCGCAACGGGGTGAGCGATGGGTTGCGCCAGCGTCTCCCACCCATCAATACGCCGCATCGTGATTTGCCCTGAAGCGACAAGCGCCCAGAACAGCATCGCCGC
>JBEIHY010000092.1:0-11733 GCA_040381035.1 Hyphomonadaceae bacterium | reverse complement strand
CCGGCCTCGGCAATGCTGCGAAAGGTCTCGCAGTCGGCCGGGCCACTCCACAAATCAGCTTCAAAGCACTCCACAACGCGCTCCGCCTGGATCAACTCGATAATCGCGGGATCGGGGATCTGAGCGCGCGCAGCGCTGGCATGGCCGGCGGCTTTGGCAAGGGCCTGGATGTCGTCGGGATCCAGACCGGCCGCGACCATGCCCCAGAAGCCCTGCTTTAAGCCGAGCGCCGGCTCGATAATCAAATGCACGCGATCATGGGGGATCGGCTCCTTTTGGGGAAAGGGAACGCGCATCTCTGCGCCGGTCGGGCGGCGGATCGTAATCGTATCGGTTTTGTCGCCCTTTGTGATGATTACGCCGAGTTGGGTCATGGCGACAGCCCACAACAGACAAATCCGCCGCCAAAGCCGCTCGCGCCGGCCGGCGGCTTCAGCTATCACCGGGCGCTTTTACCCCATCCGGATTGCACCATGTCCCTCAAAATCGGCATCGTCGGCTTGCCCAATGTCGGCAAGTCCACCCTGTTTAATGCGCTCACCCAGACGGCTGCTGCGCAAGCGGCGAACTATCCGTTTTGCACCATTGAACCCAATGTCGGCGAAGTGGCCTTGCCCGAGCCGCGATTGGAGGCGCTGGCCAAGATCGCGGGCAGTAAAGAGATCATTCCGGCGCGGGTCAATTTCGTCGATATCGCTGGCTTGGTAAAAGGCGCCTCCCAAGGCGAGGGGCTGGGCAACAAGTTCTTGGCCAATATCCGCGAATGCGATGCTGTCGCCTATGTCTGCCGCTGCTTCATCGACGACGACGTGACCCATGTTTCGGGCCGCATCGACCCGCTGGCGGACCTCGAAATCATCGAGACCGAGCTGATGCTCGCCGACATGGAGAGCCTGGAAAAGCGCCGCGCCAATGTCGAGAAGAAGGCCAAGAGCGGCGACAAGGAAAGCAAGGAAACGCTCGCCCTGCTTGATATCGCCAAAGCCGCTCTGGACGAAGGCAAGCCCGCGCGCTTCGCCAAGCCCGCAGCCGACCAGCTCAAGACCTGGGACATGCTGCAGTTGCTGACCGCCAAGCCAGTTCTGTATGTTTGCAATGTCGAGGAAGCGAGCGCCGCGACCGGCAACGACCTCTCCGCCATCGTGTTCAAGCGCGCGGCAGATGAAGGCGCCCGCGCGGTCGCCATTTCGGCGAAAATCGAAGCGGAGGTGGCGATGCTGGCCGATGAGGAGCGCACGGAATATTTATCCGCACTTGGATTGTACGAACCCGGTCTCAATCGCCTGATCCGCACCGGCTTTGATCTCTTGGGCCTGCAAACCTATTTCACCGCCGGCCCGAAGGAATCGCGCGCCTGGACAATCCATCGCGGCGACACCGCCCCGCAGGCCGCCGGTGTGATCCATGGCGATTTCGAGAAAGGCTTCATCCGCGCCGAAACCATCGCGTTTGACGATTACGTCAAATACAATGGCGAAACCGGCGCCAAGGAAGCAGGCAAAATGCGCCTGGAAGGCAAGGACTATATCGTCCAGGATGGCGATGTGATGCACTTCCGATTCAATGCGTAGAATTCAAAGCCCCTCAGTCTGGGCGCGCGCGCCGGCGGGCTTTGCCGTTCGACCGCGGCAAACCGCACCCACAGGGCGGGTGCGGCATAGTCGATCACCAGTTCTTCGGCCTGGCCAAGCACATCCATGCCGAGCAGCACGGTTGGCGTTGCCTCCAGATCCCACACTCTACAGATCGGCGCACCAAGGTAAGCCGCATTGAGGCGGCGCACACGCAGATCGCCAATCGTGATTGCGGAAATGCCCAGCAATTGCGCCGGCAGGCTCGGCCCGACGCCCCCCAGAACAAGGGTTTCAATCAGTATCTCCGGCGCAGCGCCGCCGCGGTGAGCGCCGCAACCAGCGCGCCATTGACGATCGATCGCTCCGCCCCGGTGTCGATCACCGCCGTGACCCGCACACCATTGATCTGCGCCGGCGCGGCCAGCAGCGCGCGTTTAATCAGCCGGCAGCGGGCAATACTGTAGCCGCGCGGCGGGCTGAGCGATCGCGCCGGCGCCAGGGCGATCTTGTCGTTC
The DNA here is from genome assembly GCA_040381035.1 of Hyphomonadaceae bacterium. Classification (GTDB taxonomy): domain Bacteria; phylum Pseudomonadota; class Alphaproteobacteria; order Caulobacterales; family Aquidulcibacteraceae; genus REEB506. The sequence goes on along the minus strand of JBEIHY010000092.1, from coordinate 9,644 downwards.
CGGAAATCGACGCTGATGCGCATATTGCGGAAGCTGTCGGCGCCGAGAATGCCGTCGGCATTGTCGAGAACGCCGACCCCGATCACCGCTGCAGCGACATCGCGCCACACCAAGCGACCGGCCGCCATGCTGGCGAGTGCGACCTGGCCAGCCAACTCTTCGCCGGTCACGCCCTAAACCAGCGCCTTGCCGGCCAGCATCGGCAAACTCCGTCGCCGCGCCAGTCCTGCCGAAATCGCCGTGCGATTGGCCCCAGTGTCAACCAAGAAGCGAAACGAGCCGGCCCCATTGATCATCACCGGCGCCACGACCCGGCCGATCCCGTCCCGCCCGGTCGGAACGGCAAATTGCGGCCCAAGGGCGGACATTTCTGGCTCGCCGGCCAGGGCGTTGCCAGCCTGAGCCGCCAAGCCCGCTAACAGCATGCGACGCGAGAGCCCGCAATATCGCATCCGATCGCTCCTTTGACCGCGCCAAGGTGCGCCATTTCGATGCGATTGCAAAGCGCGACGTTTCGGTCTGGAATGGGGAACTGTTCATGTTTTGGGGACGCATGATGCGTTGTGTCTTGCTTGCCGCTTCGATAGCGCTCGCCGCGTGTCAGCCCGCCGCAGCGCCAACCGCGCCGGACATCCAATCCGGCGAAGCCGTGCACGAAGACGCTCCCGTGTTTGACGGCGCTCTTCAGCCGATTTCGAAGACCGCAGAAAGTATCACAGGCGCACTCCAATTCGACGTTGGCGCCATCCGCTTCGGTGTCGGCCATGTCGACGAAACGGCGCCGCGGAAACTCGCAACCGGCCTTGAAGCCGAGGCTGCCGCAACGACCTTCGCGATTTCTGACAAAAGCGCGATGAAATACGAACTCCGCCGTGTTACGCGCGAACTGGTCAATGCCGCAGCGCCCAATGGCGGGCTTTGCCAGCCGGCGGCAACGACCTTCATCTTGCTGGGCGCCAAATACGATCCCAACGCCGGCTCCAGCGACGTCTATCTCGCCGCTTACACGGGCCAAGATGAACCCGGTCCGGCGGCGAAAGATAGCAAGCTGTGTGGAACCTTTACTTATGGGCGTGGTCAATGAGCGGCGCCGTCCCTGCCAATCGCACCCTTATCAGCCGCCACGATGGCTTCGCGTTGCCGGCCTACTTTGCGCCCGCCAAAGGCCCAAGCCGGGGCGGCGTGGTGGTGATCCAAGAGATTTTCGGCATCACCGATCATATTGCGGCGATGTGCGATCGCTTCGCGGTGGAAGGATATGACGCGCTGGCCCCGGCGCTGTTTGCGCGGGTCGATCCGGCTTTCTATGCCGCGCATGATGCCGAGGGCGTGGTCAGAGGTCGCGACGCGGTGATCGCCTCGGCCTGGCCGCAGGTACAAGCCGATGTGCAAGCCGCGATCGACGCGTTGGATGGGCCGGTTTTCATCACCGGCTTCTGTTATGGCGGTGCGGTGAGTTTTATGGCGGCGGCCTGTTGCGAAGGCGTCGTTGCGGCTTCCTGCTTCTATGGCCGATTGATCAACTCGCTGCTGAGCCTTGCCCCGCGTGTTCCCACCATTCTGCATTATGGCCAACACGATGCCGCAATCCCGCTGGCCATGGTCGATGAAGTTCGCGCAGCGCTGCCGGATCTGCCGGTTCACCTGTACGATTCCGGCCATGGCTTCTGCCGCGAAGGCTCAGCGGATTTCAACGCGCCGGCGCGCGATCTGGCGCTGGCGCGCACACTGGCGCTGTTTGCGCGACAGGCCTGATCCGATATTGGTGCTGACTCAAACCAGGAGCCCCCATGTCCATCGACCATGTCTCCATCGGCGTTCTCGATATGAAGAAGTCGAAGGCCTTTTATGACGCCGTGCTTGCGCCGCTCGGCATGAAGCCGGTCATGCCGATTGAAGTGGGCGGACAACTGATCGGGCTTGGCTATGGCGGCGCTGATGGCCATCCCACCTTCTGGGTGCAGCTGCCCTATAATCGCCAGCCGGCGAGCCAAGGAAACGGAAGCCACATCGCGTTTCGCGCCGCGACGCGCGCGGCTGTGGACGCCTTCTATCTCGCCGCTTTGGATCATGGCGGTATCGACGACGGCAAGCCCGGCATCCGCCACGATTATCATCCGAACTATTACGCCGCCTTTGTGCGCGACCCGATCGGCAACAAGATCGAGGCCTGCTGCCACGCGTCGGAATAGGCCCTCACGCTAGAATGGCGCGGATCACCTGGCGCGCCAATGCGGCGAACGCTGCGACGTCTTTTACTTCTTTCTTGACGCCTTCGAGCGCGAGCCGCAGCACCAGCGCCAAGGCAGGGGCCGAGCGCACCGATGGCTTCAGCGCGAACGCCTTCTGCGCCACCGCCGCTTTGATCGCCTGGGCCAGCAAGTTTACCAAGGCAGCATTGGCCGCGACCGCCAGATCAGCGGCTTGCGTGGCGTAGAGTTCTGCGATCTCATCGGCATGCGGACCGCTATGGCCGATCTGCAGGAGGTGCAGATCGCGCGCCAGCAATGCGCCTTCGAGCCGCGCCGCAAACGTCCCGCGCCCCTCAAGCGCCGCCTGCGCCTTGGCCAGCGCTTCGTCCTGTACCGCTTGCGCCAGCGCGCGAAAGATCGCGCGCTTATCGGGAAAGGCGCGATAGAGTGCAGTGCGCCCGACGCCCGCGGCGGCGGCGATATCGGCCATATTGGTGCGCGCCACGCCGTAGCGAGAAAACGCTTCCATGGCGGCAGCTAGAATCGCCGGGCGCGGGTCTGGCCCGGCCGGGCGGCCGCGGCTGGGCGTTTGACTTGGCTGCGTCTCGAGTTTATGGCGTTTTGGCATTTGCGACATTTATTGTCTGAATGTCACAAAAACAAGACGCAAGGAGGCCGCCGCGCTCAAGGGTTTGATCCGCATCGTCGGTGTCCTTTGCATGCTGGCGTTGCTCGCTTATGGCGGCCTGCGTTTGGCCTATGGCGGCGGCAAGCCCTATCCAGGCGTGACCACGCAAGCGACGGTTGCGCCGGCGCGCATCACCACCCCGATCAGCCTGCCATTTCCGCCCGGCATGGTCGCTGCTGCTTCCGATGGGCGCATCTTCTATACCTATCACATGCTGCACAAGCCGGAGCGCTTCAGCCCCGCCACCGTGTTTGAGTGGGTCAATGGCGAGGCCCGCCCGTTCCCGAATGCCGAGATGCAGAAGGATTTTGTCGGCGCCATGGGCGTCACCGCCGATCGCCAGGGCCGGCTGTGGATCATCAAGCCCGGCGCGCTGGCCGGGCGCGCCACAGAGCTGATGGCGATCGACAGAAGAACCGGCGCCAAGCTGGTGCAGCACAGCTTCGCCAAGGGCGAAGCCGGCTTTGCCCAGGACATGCGCGTGTCGCCCGATGGCGCGACCGTCTATCTCGCCGACACTGGCGTGTTTCGCTTCACCCCAGCGAGCCTCATTGTCTTTGACGTGGCAACGCAGAAAGCGCGCACTGTGCTGAAAGGCGATGCCAGCGTCAGCGCCCAGGACTGGGTGATTCGCAAGACCAATGGCCAACCCTACAAGCTGGCGTTTGGCGCGCTCACCCTCTTGGCCGGCGTTGATGGCATTGCGCTGAGCGCTGACGGCGCGTGGCTCTACTTCGCCACCATGTCGCATGACAGCCTCTACCGCATTCCGACAGCGGCGCTGCGCGATGCAAGCCCGAACGATGCGACGCTTGCCAAACAGATCGAATTTGTCGGCAAAAAGCCGATGAGCGATGGCATTGAGGTGCTCGCCGATAATAGCGTGATCGTCACTGACGTGGAAAATGGCGGCCTGGTGCAAATCGCGCCGGACGGCAAGCTGACCACGCTGACGACGGACGCACAAGTGAACTGGGCCGATAGCGTCACCGTCGCGCCGGATGGCGCGATCTGGTTCACCGATAGCCGCCTCACCGATCTGATCGATCAGTTCGCCACGCCGTCGGATGAGGCCACGATGCGCGCCCGCGGGCCGTACAAGATCTATCGCATCGCCCCGGCAGGCTAACGGCAATCAGCGCTGGCCATCAGCCGCACGCCGCCTTAGCCGCTGACGCTGACGCGCGCAGTTTCGTTGCCCGGCACATAGGTCGAGCCCGTGAAGAAGATCACGTCACCGATACCGCCAACGCGATTATCCTGGAACGAGCCCTGGAAGGTCAGCGAGTCATTGCCGTCGAGCGCGAACGTGACATGTGATGCCGTGCCGGCGCTGGCAATGCCCTGGATATCGCTGGCGCTCAGCGTGAGCGACGCCGCAACGCCTGATGCCTTGAAGTCAATGATCTCGATATTGTCCAAGGCCGACGCCAAGGCGGATGCGCTGTTATATGTTCCGGCTGTGGTCAGATTGACGCGATCAGAACCAGCGCCGCCGTCGATCTTCATAGCGTTCAGCGCGTCGAGATTGAACACATCGCCGTGGCCCGTCCCAAGGATGGACTCGATCCCGCTAAACGTATCGCCTTGTGCGTCGCCGCCGCTTCCAGTTCCGCTATTGCCGGTGATGGTCAGGGTGACTCCGCTGCCGGCGCCAGCATAGCTGAGCGTATCGCCAATGCTGTGGGCGCCGCCGATCATGGTGTCAGCGCCGGCGCCGCCGCGCAGTGTGTCGTCACCCGCGCCGCCATTGAGCCAATCATTGCCGACGCCGCCGACCATGCTGTCATTGCCGGAGGTCTGATCGACCACCGTGATGGTGACATTGCGCTGCGTGGTGCTCTCGCCATCGCTGACGAGGATCCGGATATTGTAGATATTGTCGACATTGCTGTCTTGCGGGGCGGAGAAGTCGGGCGTGTTCTTGAACGTCACCGCGCCGGTGGCGCTGTCGATGTTGAAGTCACCCGCATCCGTGCCAGACAGCGCAAAGTCAAGCGGATCGCCTTCGGCATCCGTTGCCGTGGCCTGGTAGGCGACGCCTGTGAAGCCTTCCGTGATGACTGCCGCGGCCGCCGAGGTGATGACCGGCGGTTCGGCGCGGTCGGTCACGGTGATTGCGATCGCCTTGGATGCCGTGAGCGGATTGGTCGCCGCGCCATCGGAGGCATTGATCGTGACATTATACACATTGTCGCCACCCGTATCGGCGGGCGCTTCAAAGTTGGGCGCATTGACGAAGCGCAATTCGCCAATCGAATTGATCGTGAAGCGCGCGGCATCCGCGCCGGTCAGCGAATAAGTGATTTGCGTGCCGCCGTCCGGGTCTTGTGTGATGGCGGTGTAGACCACGCTCGTGGTGTTTTCTTCCACATTGCCGCCATTGCCGGACACGATTGTCGGCGCTTCGTTCGCATTGGTGACCCTGACGTCATAGTCGTTCACGCTAAACGCGTTCGAGTTGCCGGCGACACTCACCCGCACCTTGATCGTGATGGTGTTTTCGGTTTCAAAATCCAGCACGGCGCCGTTTGCCAGGCTGATAATACCGGTCGTGCTGTCTATCACGAAACGCCCGCCGGCATTGTCATCAAGGGAATAGACGTTCTCGCCGCCGCTGTCCGCGTGGAAATACGCTGAGCCGACCACCGTGCCACCGGCGCTGCCTTCGGCGATAGTCCCGCCGCTTTGCCACACTGTACCGCCGGTGGCGACACTGGACTGTCTTGGCGGCTCAATGGAGTTCAAGAGCTCAAAGCTTGTAAAGCCAGTATAAACTGTGCCGTTGGAGTCGGTGGCGAGGTAATATACGCTGCCCCAACGGTGCCATTCATAGTCAAAGTGGCCACTCCCATAATAACCGTTACTGTTGGCGGCCAGCGTCACCGTACCATCCGCTGCGATGTTAAACCAACCCGTGCGGCTGAAATCGCTCGCCCAGGTCAGCGTCACGCCATCGATGCCGGAGCCCAACCGGCCAATCACGGTTCCGGCATTGGACACTTCGTACATTTGGCCGCCGGTATCCCACACCGCGTTGCCGCTGCCGCCCAGCCCGCCATTGCCCATACCGCCACCGCCTCCGCCACCGCCTCCGCCTCCGCTGCCCTGGCCGTCGTTTTGGTCAATGACGATGATCGGACGATTGAGGTCTGTGATGAGGCCCGCTGAATCGCGCACGCGCACGCCAATTGTCAGATTGGGCGTGCTCTCATAATCAATCACCGCATTGGGCGCGACCGTGACTTGGCCGGTGGTCGCGTCGATCAGGAAACGACCATTGGAATCATTGGTCAGCGAATAGGTCAGCGTATCGCCCGCGTCCGGATCAATGGACGCGATCTTGCCGATCACCGCGCCAGCCGTTGCGTTCTCGGTGATATAGCCGCCCCATTCCCAGGCCGGCTGGCCCGGCGCTTCATTGATATTGCTCAGCGTCACATTGCGCGTGACATCGGCAATGCCGCCTTGGCCATCATCCACGCGGATGTCGATATTGAAGCTGTTGGTTCCTTCAAAATCGAGCACAGCGCCATTCACGACGCTAATCACTCCAGTATCGGCGGCGATCGAGAAACGGCCGCCGCCACTGGTCAACAAGCTGTAGGTCAGCGTGTTGGCGTCCTGATCTGTCGCAACGACAGTGCCCACCGCCGTGCCGCCGGCTGAATTTTCAGCGATCGTATAGGGACCGCCTGCGTTGAAAACGGGCAGATCGTTCACGTTCGTCACCGTCAGCGTGACGTTCTGGGTGTCTGACAGCGCGCCATCGGATGCCGTAACGGCAAACGAATAGGTGTTGTTTGTACCCGGCGCCGGCGCTTCAAAGTTCGCTGGCGTCTTGAACGACACCGCGCCCGTTGTCGCGTTGACATTGAACAGATTGGCGTGCGTGCCCGAGATCGAATAGCTGAAATCGGTGTTGGCGTCGACGTCGCTGGCAACGATGTTGTACACCGCGCCAGTTGTGTTTTCCGCCGACGTTACCGCGGTGGCGGAGGTCAAAGTCGGACGCTCATTGACGTTGGTGACATTGATCGAAACCGCCTGCGAGATCGGCGTCACGCCATCGGTCACGGTGACCGTCAACGCATAAATGTTGTTGACGTCCGCGTCGCCGGCGATGTCGAAGTCCGGCGCCGTAAGGAAATGCACCGCGCCAGTCGTCGCGTTGATCGTGAACTTGTTGGCGTCTGGCCCGCTCAGGCTGTAGGTGAGCGGCCCCTGCCCGCCGATTGCAGCCGCGGTGTAAGCCACGCCTGTTCCGTTTTCTGCATAGTTGGCCGCGAGGCCAGAGGTAAACACCGCCTGCTCCATAACGTCGAGCACCGAGACTTCTACGTCGCGGGTGGTGATGTTTGTCCCGTCGCTGACGCGCACGATGATATTGTACTTGTTGTCGCCGCCGACATCAGTCGGCGCCTCGAAGTTCGGCGATGCGGTAAACCGCACCACACCTGTGTTGCTCACCGTAAAGAGCGCGGCATCAACGCCGGCCAGCGAATAGGTCAATGTCGAGCCGGCGTCTTGGTCATTGGCCTGGATTGTGTAGATGGTCGTGCTTGTCGCAACATTTTCATTCACCGAGGCCGACACGCCAGATGTGATGGTCGGCGCTTCGTTCACATTGCCGACCGTCACGGTGATGTTGGATTCCACCGCTTCATTGAGCTGGTCAGCAAGGCGTACACGCAGCACATGCGAGGTGGCCGATTCGAAGTCGAGCGGTGCAATCAGCGTGATCACGCCGGTGTTTGAATCGATCGCGAACTTGCTGCCCGGATTGCTGACGAGGCTGAAGGTCAGGGTGTCGCCGACATCCTGATCGCTTCCGCCCATCGTGGCCAGGATCGTGCTGTTGGCGGTGTTTTCCGGCAGCGAATATGGCCCGCCTGTGGTCAGCACTGGCGCTTCGTTGAGATTCAGCACGCTCAGGGCGACCGCCCGATTGACCGAGAACTGGCCATCCGACACCGTTACGACGAAGTCGTAGATGTTGTCAGAGTTGCCGCCTTGCGGCGCTTCGAAGTTCGGCGTTGTCTTGAACGTCACCGCGCCCGATGTCGGGCCGATATTGAACAAAGCGGCGTCGGCCCCGGAGATCGTGTAGGTCAGGTTGGCGCCGGCGTCGGGATCCGTCACGTTCGAGGCATAGACAGTGCCTGTCACGTTCTCAAACACGCTGACCGTCCCGCCGGAATTCCACACCGGGGTTTCGTTCACGTCCTGCAAGGTGATTGTCAGAGCCTGGGTGACGGTCGTGGCGCCATCGAACACCCGCACGTCGACCACATAGAGATTGTCGGCGTTCTGGTCAGCGCGCGCTTCGAAATCAGGCACAGACAAGAAGCTGATTGCGCCGCCCGCAGTCATGGTGAACCTGTTGGCGTCGGCGCCCGCGAGGCTGTAGGTCAGCGGCCCCACACCGCCAGTAGCGGTTGCGGTGTAAACCACCCCGGTCGCGTTCTCTTGGAAATTGGCCGCCGTGCCGGATGTGAAAATCGGCGCTTCCGCAACATCCGTGACGGTAACCGCCACCGCGCGGGTGGACGTGTTGGTCCCGTCGCTGGCCGCCACGACAATGTTATAGATATTGCTATTGCCGCCGCCGAGCGGATCTTCATAGTTTGGGCTAGAGCGGAAGCTCACCGCACCGGTGGCGGCGTTGACCGTAAACAGAGCCGCATCCGTGCCATTGATGCTATAGGTCAGCGGCGCGCTTTCAGGATCCGTCGCCACGATCGTGTAGGCATTGGTCGTCGCGTTTTCCTGGAAGTTCACACTCACGCCGGACGAGATGATTGGCGCCTCATTGACGTTGCCGACCACCACCGTGAGATTGGTCGCACTTGTCAAACCGCCGGAATCTGCCGCAATGACCTGGATGACATGGCTGGTGGCGGATTCAAAATCCACCGGGCCGTTCAAGGTCACGACGCCGGTCGGGCTGATTGTGAACAAACCGCCGGCGTTGTTCGACAAGCTAAAAGTGATCGTGTCGCCAGCGTCGATGTCGGTGGAGGCGACCGTGCCGACCACGCTATTCAGCGCGCTGTTCTCAACGATTGTGCCACCGTTCGCCCAACCCGCTGAGGTCGGGGCTTCATTGGCGTTGAGCACATTCACTGTCAAGGTGGCGGTACTAGCCAGATTGCCCTGATCAGCGACGCGCACCACGATGGTGTGGCTGGTGGCCGATTCAAAGTCGATCGCGCCGCCATTGGCGACGCGCAGATTGCCGCTTGCGTCGATCGTGAAGCGACCATTGGCGTTATCAAGCAGGCTATAGGTCAGGGTCGGGGACGCGTCCGGATCGGTCGCGCGCACGACGCCGACCAGCGTATTATTGGCGCTGTTTTCCGCAATCGTGCCGCCCGACTGCCAGGCCGGCGCATTCGGCGCCTCGTTGACATTGGTCACTGTCAATGCGACCAGCCGCGTGCCGACCAATTGGCCGTCACTGGCGCTCACCGTCAGGTCATAGACATTGTCCGTGCCGGCATCGAGCGGCGCTTCGAAATTCGCCGCCGGCGCAAACCGCACCGCCCCCGTGACCGCATCGATCGAGAAATGCGTCGCGTCCGCGCCCGACAGCGCATAGGTCAGCGTCGTGCCCGCATCGACATCGGTGGCGCTCACCGTATAGATGGCGCCGGCGGTGTTTTCCGCAACGATCCCGCCCGCGCCGGAGGTCACCACCGGCGCCTCATTGACATTCGTCACGCTGATCGTGAGCGTCGCGTCCGCACTCAGATTGCCCTGAT
>JBEIHY010000091.1:0-12027 GCA_040381035.1 Hyphomonadaceae bacterium | reverse complement strand
TCAGCGGCCCGCGCGAGATCGCGCGCTTCCCCGCGCCTTCAAAGGATGCGGCTGCACCCGCACGGCCCGACCCGGCTGGCGCCAGTGCAGCGCCGTGCTCGCGGCCCTCAAGGCCAAGCCCTGCGGGCAGCGCTCGCGCGCTGGCCTTGACCGCCGCTGCGCGCGACGCTCAACCAAAAAGGAACGCCGGGATGAAGAAACGGCCTGCTCTCCAGCCGAACCAAGAAACCGACCGGCCCGACCCTTAAAACCGGACATTTGCCTTGCTACGAAAACCGGACATCTGTGCGTGTCGTTGACACGCGCTTCCGCGCAACGCCTTGGGCAAAGTCCTGCGCCGTGAACTTACAGCTTTGGCGGCGAGCTAGGGTCCGTCTTGATTAAGACGGATACTTTAGGCCCTGCGCGATCTTGGCTATGGTTGAAAAGATTGACCTTTGCCAGGGCGTCGCTTTATGTCTCGGGTCATGAATTCGGGCAAACTGATCCGCACCTGTTCGATCTGGCGTGTGTTAGAGGTTATCGGGGACACCTCGGTTTTGCTGATTTTGGAGGCCTCCTGGCTGGGCGCGCGCCGGTTTGACGAGATCCGTGCGCGCACCGGGCTTCTGCAAACCCTCCAAAGCAACCGTTTGAAGCGGCTTGTGGCCGCTGGCATCCTTTCCAAAGTGCGCATCGGGGAAAACTCCCCGCACTCTGAATATCGCATGACGAAGAAGGGGCAGGATCTATATTGGACGGCCCTCATGATGCTGCGCTGGGAGCGCTGCTGGGGCTCGCAAACCAGTAAGCTCCGTTTGAATTTGCACCACAGCGTCTGCGGCGATGAGGATATCGAACCGACCCCCGTTTGTTTGCGAACCGGCGAAGAAATCACCGCGCGGGATGTGGATTGGGCCGAAGGACCCGGCGTTGGCTGGATGGCGGCCAATTACAATCGCCGCCGCCAACATCGCCACGCTGCCGCCAACAGCTCGGGCTTGATGGTCGATGTCGCCCAGATCACCGGTGATCGGTGGGCCGGGCTGGCGCTCCGCTCCATTCTGACCGGCCTTCGGCGTTTTGACGAAATCCGGCGGGACACGGGGATGGCCACCAATATCCTCAGCGAGCGATTGTCCTGGCTGATCGAGCAAGGCGTCGTGCGCATTCAAGAACGCGGCGAGCGCATTTCGGAATATCGCCTGACAGAAAAAGGCATCGACTATTATCCCATTCTGCTGATGCTTCTAAAATGGGGCGACAAATATTATGTCTCGCCTGAGGGGCCGCCGCTCTTGCTTCGCCACAAGGTCCATGGCCACGAGCTTGAGCCCGCCGTTGTGTGCTCGTCTTGCAAAAAGCCGCTTGGGCCGCGTGAGGTTCGCTTCAATCTGAAGCCGACGTCGAAGGGCGCCGTCAGGCTTAAGCGGGCGTCTTGAAACCGGCCAAATCCTGCGCCCGGCCCTCGCTTCCATAAGAATACCCGCTACGATCCTGGCAGGATCATTTGATGCGGGCAGGCCATGCGTTTTCGAGTTGTGCAATGGGCGACAGGAGCGATGGGCAAATCGTGCTTGCGCGCGGTGATCGATCATCCCGATTTGGAGCTGGTCGGGCTTTATGTCTATGGCGACGCCAAGGCCGGCAAGGACGCGGGCGAGGTCGCGCGTCGCGCCCCCACTGGCGTCATCGCCACGCGCGATGTTGACGCGATCCAGGCGCTCGACGCCGATGTCGTGCTCCACTGCGCCCGCTTGGCGCCGCCTTATGGGACCCATGATTCCGATCTGATCGCGCTGCTGGCGTCGGGCAAGAATGTCATCAGCATCAATGGCTATAGCCACCCACAGCATTGGGGCGGGGAGCGCCTGGCGCGGTTGCAGGCGGCGTGCCGCGCCGGCGGCTCCAGCCTGATGGCGGCGGGCCTCAATCCGGGCTTTGCCGCCGAGCAGATCGCGGCTGTTGCGAGTGGCGTCTGCGCGGATCTGGACGCCATCGAAATCACAGAAAGCGTCGATTGTCGCAGCGTGCGCAACCCAGACTATGTGTTCAAGATTCTTGGGTTTGGCGCGCCGGTTAAATCCATCGACGCAAATGATCCGCACTGGGGCCCGGCGGCGTCGCTGAATGGCATGTACGAAGAGGTGCTGGCGGCGCTGGCGGCGCATCTGCGCTTGCGATGGCATGCGGTGGAAACTCAGCACCGCGTTTTTCCGGCCACCCAGGCGCTGACCATCGCTGCCGGCGTGATCCCAGCAGGCGGCATGTCGCATGTGAACTGGCGTTGGCGCGCGGCCCTTGAAGGCGGGCGCGCGCTGGTCATCTCGATCCATTGGTATATGGAGACCGCGCATCTGGAGAATGCTGAGCCGCCCTTGTGGCGGATCCGATTGGATGGCCAACCGGGCGTGCGGATCGCCATCGATCTTGAAAAACGGCCGGGCGACACAACCGCCACTTCTGCTGAGCAACTCGCGGTCGCAGGCACCGTCGTCAATGCCATTCCCTATGTGTGCGCCGCCCCTCCGGGGGTGATTTTGCGGCCAGTGGCGACCCCCTTTTCCGGCGATTGGCGTTTGCCGGCGGACAACACTTGAACCTCACACGGAGTGCGCCGCGCGCCGCCATATTGGTTGCATAAAGATACGATATATGGATGAATAAGACGCGTCTCTGGAGTGCGCGCCGCTTATGCCGACCATCGCGACCGCTTCACCTCCTCAGCCATCCCTGGCCGGGCGGGTGGTGATTGTGACGGGCGCCGGCAAAGGCCTCGGCCGCGCCTATGCGCTGGAGCTGGCTGCCTGCGGCGCATCCATTGTGGTCAATAATCGCTGGCAGGATCGCAGCCAGGCGCCCAGCGCCGATCGCGTCACCGCGGACATCATCGCAGCAGGCGGGCGCGCGATCGCCAGTTACGAAAGCGCCGAACATCCCTATGCTGGCGTAGCAATGGTTGATCTGGCGATGGGTGAATTCGGCCGCATCGACGCCGTGGTCGCCAATGCTGGCGTGCCGGAAGCGAAGCGCCTGCATCGCCAAACGGCGGAAGGCTTCCGATCTATATTTGAGATGAACTTTTTTGGAACGCTGCATCTCGTGCATGCGGCCTGGGAGGCGCTGACGCAGTCAGGCGCTGGCCGCGTGGTGGTGAGCGCCTCTTCGGCCGGCCTGCATGGCGGCGACGGCATGGCGGCCTATGCGGCTTCAAAGGCTGCATTGCTGGGACTGGTCCGGGCGCTGGCGATTGAGGGCGAACCGCGCGGGCTGCGCGTCAACGCCATAGCGCCGTATGCGGCCACAGCCATGACGCAAGCGCATGTGCCCGATGCGCTTGCCGATCGCATGGAGCCGGGCGCCGTCGCGCTTTTGGTCGCGTGGTTGGCCAGCACCGATTGCGATGTGTCTGGCCAGACGCTGCTGTGCGGCGGCGGGCGCTTGCGGGCGGCGTTTGCCGTTGAAGCGCCGCTGACGCCGCTGGCGTCCGACGCGATCGCGGCCAGCGTTGATGCAGCCATTGCCGCGCGCCCCTTCGAAACTTATCCTGACGCGCGTCAAGCCTTCGCGGCCTTCATGGCCGACCCAGCTTTCGCGTCCTGACCAAAATCGTATCTGTGAGCGAGGAATTCCGATGGTTTATATTCTGGGCGGCTGGCAAAGCGATTTCGCCCATAATTGGGCGCGCAAGGATATGGATTTCGCGGACGCCTTCGCGGAAGTGGTCGGCGAGGGGCTGGCGGCCGTTGATCTTGAGCCGAAGGATATCGATACCGGCCATGTCGGCAATTTCGTCGGCGATCTGTTTGCCGGCCAAGGCCTGCTCGGCGGCTTTTTCGGGCTCGTGCATCCGGACTTCAACGGCATGCCGACGTCGCGCCACGAAGCCGCTTGCGCATCGGGTAGTGTGGCCATTCTTGCCGCGACCGCCGAAATCGAGGCTGGCCGCTATGACACGGCTTGCGTGGTCGGGCTGGAATGGATGCGCAATGTTGCGGGCCAGCGCGCGGCGGAGAATCTTGGCGCTGCCGCTTGGGTCGGCCACGAATTTCAAGACGCAACCTTTTTGTGGCCGCGCGCTTTTTCCGATCTCGGCGAGGAATATGATCGCCGCTTTGGTTTGAAGTATGAGCACTTGATGCGCATCGCCGAAATCAATTTTGCCAATGGCCGCAAAAACCCGAACGCACAGACCCGTTCATGGGCCTTCACCGAAAACAGCTTCACGGCCGATGATACAGCCAATCCCGTTGTTGAAGGCATGATCCGTAAAAACGATTGCGGCCAAGTCACGGATGGGTCCGCGATTGTGTTTCTGGCTTCAGAAGCGCGCGCCAAAACCTATGCCAAAGACCGCGGTATCGCGCTCGAAAGCTTGCCACAGATCAAAGGCTGGGGCCATCGCTCCGCGCCGATTAGCTATGCCCGCAAAGTCGAAGCCAGCGCCGGGCAGCCTTATGTGTTTCCGCAGGTGAAACGCGCCATTGACGATGCCCGCGCCCGCGCTGGCATTGGCGATGTCTCTGAAATTCACGCTGTCGAAACCCATGATTGCTTCACCACAACCGAATATATGGCGATTGAGCACCTTGGGCTCACCGCGCCCGGCGAAGCATGGAAAGCGATTGAGGATGGTTCGATCGAAATCGGCGGCCGTTTGCCGATCAATCCGTCGGGCGGTCTGATCGGCGTTGGCCATCCGGTTGGCGCCACAGGCGTGCGCATGGCTTTGGATGCGTTCAAGCAAGTCACTGGCCAAGCGGGCGACTATCAGGTCGAAGGCGCGAAAACCGTCCAGACATTGAATATTGGTGGGTCGACGACGACGACTGTCAGCCTGGTTGTGGGTAGATGAGCGCTGCGCCCTTCCGCGAAGCCAAGCTCCTGCCGGTGGATCTTGAGGTTGAGCGCCGCGACGACGGTGTGCTGCTGATCACGTCGCGCGTGCCGTTGCGCCCCTATGAATTCAACACTCCTGCTGCGTTTGCGGGGCGGGTCGATTTGTCCGGCGACAAATCGGCGCTGGCGCGGCGCAATGCGGACGGCGCGTGGGGCATACCCGGTATGCCACGCTCAAGCGGGCCATAGATGGCGCCAGGAATGGCTGTTGGCACAGCCCCAACCACGCCCGGTCTTGATCTTGGCTGGCAATACGCTTGGCTTTGCGGTGATGAGTTTCGCCGCCCAAGCCGCGGGCCGCGCCGCCTGCCCGGTAAGCACGACGTATGCGGGGCTCGGCGGACATTTCGGCCGATTGGCGCACGTCATCGCCAAGGTGAAGCCAGCAATTGTATTTGCCGACGACACCGCCGCCACCGCCGCCGTTTTGGACCATCTCGATTTTGGCGATGCGCGCATCGTGACGGCAGATCCAGCAAAGCTGCGCAAGCCGGCGGTTGCGTTTGCAGACGTGACAGCGACCCAGCCGACGAAGGCGGTGGCGCAATCAATCGCGCGCCTCAATGCCGATGACATCGCGGCTTTGATGTGCACGTCGGGTTCCACCGGATTGCCCAAAGTGGTGCCGATCACGTTCAACAACCTTGCCGCCAACGCCGCCCAGTGCCTGCAAACGATCGGGGAGGCGGCGGGCTGGCATGATGTGATGCTGGATTGGTTGCCCTGGCATCACACCGCCGGCGCCTTTGCTTTGCGCGCAACGCTGTTGGAAGGCGGAACGCTTTACATCGATGACGGCAAGCCGGCGCCCGGATTGTTTGAGACCTCGATCCGCAATCTCAGCGAAAACTCGGTGAGCTATTTCAACAATGTTCCGCTTGGCTGCACCATGCTGGTGGATGCGCTGGAGAAAGACGAAAGCCTGCGGGCGACCTTCTTCAAGAATATGCGCCTGATGCTTTATGGCGGCGCCGGATTGTCGCAAACGGTCTATGATCGGCTGCAAGCTTGCGCGGTGGCGGAAACCGGATGCCGCATCATGATGACGAGCGGATATGGCATGACCGAGACGGTCTCGGCTTTCATGATCATCCACTTTGAAACCGATAAGGTTGGCATCGGCCTGCCAGCGCCGGGAACCACGATCAAGCTTGTGCCGGTGGGAGATCGTTACGAGCTGCGCGCGCGCGGGCCGAATGTCACCAACGGCTATCTGGACGAGCCCGAGAAGACCGCTTTGGCCTTTGACGAGGAGGGTTTCTACCACACCGGCGATTTGTGCGTACTGCTCGACCCTGCCGACATTTCCAAAGGCCTTGGCTTTGCCGGCCGTGCGGCGGAAGAATTCAAGCTATCCAGCGGCACATGGGTCTATGGCGGCGCCATTCGCGATGAGTTGTTAAGGGCGCTGTCGCCGCTCGCGCTCGATATGGTGCTGTGTGATGATAATCGTCCGTATCTGGCGCTTTTGCTGCGGCCGACTGTCGGCGCCGATCGCACCGAAATTGCTGCGCGTCTGGCCGCGTTCAATGCCGGCCAACATGGCGTGGCGAGCCGCATTCGCCGCGCGCTTCTGTTGAGCGAACCGCCAAGCGCCAATGCCCACGAGATTTCCGATAAGGGCACGATCTATCGCCGCGCCGTCATTGATCGGCGCGTGGGCGAAGTGGAGCGCTTGTTCGCCCAAACGCCGGATACGGACATTCTCGTCCTCGGTTAACGCTGCGAATGCGGTTTCCATTCCGCGTTTTCAACAGAGTAATCGGCGCTGAACCATCGTGGATAGCCATGCATGGTTTGGCCGCCATCGATGAGGATTTCTGCACCGGTGACAAAGCCAGCCGCGTCGCTGCACAGATAAGTGACCAGTTCGGCGATATCGGCCGGGGCCCCCAGTCGGCCCACCGGCGTGTTCGCCAAGGCATCGGCCCGCACGGCCGGGTCCTCAATCAAGGAGTGAGTCATGGCTGTCTCAATGACGCCTGGCAGAATGAGATTGACGCGAATGCGGTACATGCCGAGTTCGGAGGCGAGCGATTTGGCAAGCATGCGCACACCGGCTTTCGAAGCGGCGTAAGCGCCCAACAAATCGCAGATATGGGTTGCCGCGGTTGAGGCGTTCATCACGATCGCGCCGCCGCGCCCGCCCGCGCGCATGGCCCGCGCGGCGCCTTGCGCCATCAAGAAGCCGCCGGTGAGATTGACATCGACATGCTTGCGCCAGTGATCGACCGGCAAATCGATCAGCGCGCCATACCGGCCGTAGCCGGCATTCACGAATGCTGCGTCGAGGCGCCCGAACTGGTTATGGATCGCGGCAAACATCGCCGCGACCTCCGCGGCTTGGGTTTGATCGCACGTCAGCGCCAGCGCGTTGGGGCCAAGCGTGGCGGCAACTTCACCAAGGGCATCGGCGCGGCGATCGGTTAGCGCGACAGAGGCGCCACCGGTGATGAAGGCGCGCGCGGTTGCTGCGCCAATATCGCCTGCGGCGCCGGTGACGAGCGCCACTTTTCCGCGGAAGTCCAGCATGGATCGATCCTTTGTCCATTGGATGAGTGCGGCCCGCCTTGCGGCGTGTCGCTGACTTGCATAGAAAGACCATGAGGCCCTGCCGCGCCGCAACGATCAAGGAATCATTGATGTCGGAACTTTGGATTGTGCTGGTGATTAATGCTGGTGTCGTGGCTTTGGTGTTTACTTTGGCGTGGGCCATTTGCGTGTCCATGCGGGATTGCACTCCGGTGGATAGTCTCTGGGGTTTGGGCATGGGCGCGGTGGCGATTTCCACATTTCTGCAGGTCGGCGCGGCCACCCAGCGCCGCGTGGTGTTGACAGCGATCTGCGTGGCGTGGGCGCTGCGCCTGGGCGGCTATATGCTGTGGCGTTGGCGCGATCATGGGCCTGATGGGCGTTATGTGCGCATGCTCGACAAGGCAAAGGTGGAGCGCGGCTGGGGCTATGGTTACGCGGCGTTTCGCTTGGTGTTTCTCCTGCAGATGCCGCTGCTCTTTATCGTCTGTTTGCCGGTGCAATTGGGCCAGATCGCGCGCGAACCTGAGATGCTTGGTTGGGTCGGCTGGGTCGGGGCGGGCGTTGCAATCTTTGGGTTGATCTTTGAAAGCATTGCGGACTGGCAATTGGTCCGCTTCCGGAAGAATCCTGTCAATGCCGGCAAAGTTCTTGATCAAGGGCTGTGGCGTTATACCCGCCATCCAAACTATTTTGGCGATGCCTGCGTGTGGTGGGGGCTGTGGCTGATCGCTGCGGAAACGACGCCCGGGCTGTTTGCTGTCGTTGGGCCGATTTATCTCGTCTACACGCTCACCCGCTGGAGCGGCGTGCCGACCGTTGAGGGGCGGATGCGCCGACGCAAACCGGACTACGAAGATTATATGCGCCGCACGTCAGGCTTTATTCCGTGGCCGCCCAAGCCGCCAAAGGCGGTGTGACCCATGGCGCTTCCGCACGCCCTCGCGCAGCGTTTGCGCCTTCCCGCGATCGCTGCGCCGATGTTTTTGGTCTCGGGCGTGGAGATGGTGTTGGCGGCGTGCAAGGCCGGCATTATCGGTTCGTTTCCCGCCAACAATGCGCGCACTCTGGATGATCTTGAAGGCTGGATGGCTGAGATTGTCAAAACGCTCGGCCCCGATGATCCGCCCTGGGCGATCAATGTGATGGTGCATCGCACCTATTCGCGTTGGGAAGAGGAGCTTCAACTGGTGTTGAAGTACCGGCCGCCGATTGTGATCACGGCCCTGGGCAGCCCGGCGGCCGTTGTCGATGCGATTCATGGCTATGGCGGGCTGGTTTACGCCGATGTCAGTACGCTCGCTTTTGCCAAGAAGGCGGCGAGCGTCGGGGTTGATGGGCTTGTGCTGGTCAGCGCCGGCGCCGGCGGCCATACCGGCCAGATTGCCGGATTTGCCTTCGCCCCGGCGGTGCGCGAATGGTTTGGCGGCGCCATTGTGCTGGCCGGCGGCATTGGTTCGGGAAAGGCCGTGCGCGCAGCCACCATGCTCGGCGCCGACCTTGCCTATCTCGGCACCCGATTGATCGCGTGCGAAGAAAGCCTCGCGGTGGCGGCCTACAAACAGATGCTGATTGAAGCGACCGCCGATGACATCGTCACGTCATCGGCTTTGACCGGCATTCCCGCCAACTGGCTCAAGGCCAGCCTGATGGCTGCCGGTCATGATCCCGCCGCGATGAAGAAGGGCGATGTTGAAATCAGTTTGGGCCGCCCTGAAGAAAACGTGAAGCGGTGGCGCGATGTGTGGGCGGCGGGCCATGGCGTTGGCGAGGTGCATGCTATCGAACCGATGCGCGCCATCATTCATGCACTCGTCGCGGACTATGCCGCGACAGGCGCATAGAGCCTCACGTCACGACCGGCCGCGCGATCATGGCTTTCACTTCATCCGAAATCGGCGCGCCGGCTTTCATCGCCATACTGATCCGGCCGTCGAAATATTCGCGCCATTGCGAAATCAGCAAGCCGCGAAATTCAAACACGCCTGCACAGGGGATTGCGACGTGTTCGCCGGTCGTCAGCCAAAACTCGTCGACGCCTTCGACGAACAAGCGATCCTGCGATTCGGCGTAGTCGAAATTGCGCCAGTGGTTCGTCTTGATGACGCCCGCCATCTTCTCCAATGCCGCGCGCATTGCTGACTTGCCTGAAATCGCGGGGGCAAAGCCGCTGGAATTGCGCCACACAATGTCGTCGCTCACATGGGCGAGCACGCCGTCGATGTCTTGGCGTTGCCACGCGGCGATGATGCTTTGCAATACGGGATAGGGGCGGGCCATGAAGAGGGGCTTTCTGAAGTGTTGTTAGCTTGCATCCGCCCGATCGAGGAGCGCAGCGACGTGTTTGCTGAGCCCGTCTCCAGCCTTTTGGCTGGCGATCACGCCAAGATCGACATAGTCGCGCCAACCAATGATGAGATCATCCTGGAAATCCAAAACCCCGGCATAGGGTGTGGCGACCCGCTTGCCGTCGCTCGTCGTGTAATCGTCGACGCCTTCCAGAAACAGGCGGTGACCCAGTTCGGCATAGGCAAAAATTCGCGATTTGCTTCCATGCATGTCGGCTTGGAAGCGCTCGAGCAGTTTGCGTGCGGCGGCTTTGCCGCGCACCGGCGCCAGCCCCGGCGCGGCATAGTGCCATATGATGTCATCGTGCAAGCGGGCGATGACGGCGTCGATGTTCTTGGCTTGCTAAACTTCGATCACCTGCATCAGCAGGGCGTAGCGGGTTCCCATAAACGCGCCCTTTCATCCGGTCGAACGCGGGTGGACGAAAGGTTGCGGGGGCAAGCAGCGAACCGCCGCTTGCCCCCGCACACTCGCGATCAGAAGGACGCTTTCAACTCAAGGCTGTAGGTGCGCGGCGCGGCATAAGACGACATTTCGTCTTTGAAATAGACGATGATGTTGGTCCGATAGAGCTCGTCCGTCATGTTTCTGCCGAACAATGACAAACTCCAGTTGGAGTCCGGGGAGCCCAGGGTCAGCCGGCCGTCAAGCGTGCCATAGGCCTCCTCGAACGAAGTGTTTTTCGGGGCCCAGGGCATTTCGGCCTGATAGCGGTAGGCAAGCCGCGCCGTCAGCGCGTCTTCCCACGAGCCGAGGCTTGTCGTTGCTTCGGCGCCAGCCGCGATCTGATATTCCGGCGTGCGTTGCAGTTTCTTGCCTGAATTGTTGACCCCGGCAAAGACGAACTCGTCATAGGTTGCGTCGAGCACTGTGCCGCTGAACCAAGCTCGGAAGTTCTGGTTCGGCGCAAACATCACATCGGTCTCGGCGCCCTTGATCGTGGCGCTCGCCGCATTGCTGATGACGTTGCATAAGCACGACGCCAAGGTCTGCTGCACTTGCAGATCCTTGTAGTCCATCATGAACACCGCCGAATTCCAGCGGAGTTTGCGGTCAAACAATTCGGCTTTGTAGCCGACTTCGTAATTCGTCACTGTCTCAGGATTGTAGGGTTGCGAGGCGGCAAACGCATTAGGCGCAGTGTTCTGAAAGCCGCCGCCCTTAAAGCCGCGCGAGACGGTGCCATACACCATCATCGTGTCGCTTGGCGTCCAGCGAAGAATAGATTGGGGCGTCGTTTGCGACCATTTCTTGCCATAGGGCGTCGTGAAATTGACCGCCAAAGGCGTCAGCGGCGCAAGGTCGTTGGGAGTGAAGCGGTCGCCGGTGGAAGCGACAATGCCCTGCTGCGTACCGGACTTTTCGTCCCGCGTATAACGCACGCCGACCTCAAGCTTCAGCGTATCCGTCAGGTCGAAGCCGGCCTGGGCAAACACGGCCATATCCTGGTTGCGGCCGCGATCATCCCAGTGCGATTCCCCGCTGAGCATCGGCAGAACAAGCGATTCACCCCAGAAGTGGTTGCGCTGACGCACATTGCTCTTGAGATAGAATGCGCCGACGATCCAATCAAAGCGGCCTTCGTCGCTGGATGTGAGGCGGACTTCCTGGGTGACGTAATTGCTGATTTCGCGGAAGTTCACCGGCTCAGCAAGCTGAAAGCTTGAGCCGACGCTGGCGAGTTGGGCGGCGGTGAAGTTCAACCCATTTGTTGGGCCAAGGCCGGTTTGGACATACAGCGTAAAAGACTTGTTCCAGCGATAGCCCGTGATGCTTGACAGCGTCACGCCGCCCGGCAGGTCTTTCTCGAGCTTGGCGATGACGCTGTAATTGTCGCGCGTGGCCGATTGTGGCGTGGGTGCTATGTCGCCTTTGAATTGCGGCCAAACCGGATAGCTTTCGCGAACACCGAGACTGCCGCGCGCAGCGGGATGAGCGCGCGCGTGCCCGACCAGATCGTGGGGCCATTTGGCGAAGTTGGGCTTCGCACGCCAACGCGACTCACGCCGTCATTGCTCTTTTGGGAATAGTCCGCGATCAGCAGGGCCCGGAAGCCGGTGTTTTCGGGCTTCCAGGCAAACTGTGCGCGAGCCTGCACGAAATCGTGGTTTTCCACGTCGACACTGTTGTAGGGCGACATGCCACTGATGGCCTAAGGCGACACCCAGATTTACGAGGTGTCGGCCCGTTGTAGGGTCTCCTGCTGGCTCCATGGATTGGGGCGGAGGCGAGGATGACCCGACTGGATCGGGAGGCCCGTATGACTAT
>JBEIHY010000090.1:0-12057 GCA_040381035.1 Hyphomonadaceae bacterium | reverse complement strand
CTAGCGGTCGATCATTTCCTCGACATGGGCCGCAGCGCCACCAATGTGGTCGGCAATTCCATCGCCACAGCGGTGGTGGCGAAATGGGAAGGCGAATTGACGCCGGGCGGGGCAAAGGCAAAGCCAGCTTAGCCCAGCGCACCCGGATCAATCAGATAGGTCCGGGCGCAAAACTGGCATTTGGCGTGCAAGTTGCCATCCGGCTCGATCAAGTCGGCGATTTCTTCGGCCGTAAAGCGCGACAGCAACGCCGCCAGGCGCTCGCAATCACACGGGCAGAAATCGGCCAGCGCCGTCATCTCCCCGCGCCGCACGCCAAGCTCATGGAACAGGCGAAACAATAACTGATCCATCGACAGCGCCGGATCGGCGAGCTCGTGATCGGTCAGCGTGTCGAACAACACTTCCGCCGTGCGCCAACCTTCTTCAGTGTCACCGCGCGCATCATCGGCCGCCACCCGCTGAATCAGCACACCGCCGGCCGTCCAGTGCGATCCCGCCGGCGACCATTCCTCCACAACCGCCAGACGCAGCCGCGTCGGCGTTTGTTCGGAGCGATCGAAATAGGCTTCCGCGCAAGCCGCAAGCGTCTCGCCCTGCAGCGCCACAATGCCTTGGCGCTGATCGGTATCGGGACCCACATCCAATGTGATCGCCAGCGCCCCCTCCCCGATCAAGGCGCCCGGGGCCAAAGCATAATCCACGCCCAGGCGCTCCGTCGCATCGGGCGCCAGTCGCGCATAGCCGCGTAAGCCCCGCGCGCTGCGCTCCGCCACCAGCAGCGAAACCGGCCCATCGCCCTCGGCCTGGATCGTCACCCGGCCATCGACCTTGAGCAGCGACCGGATCAGCGCCGCCAAAGCCAGCGCCTCGCCCAGCAACAGCGCCACCGGGCGCGGATAAGCGTGGCGGGCCAGGATCGGATCAATCGTTGCAGCGCCCAGCCGCACCGCACGGCCAAGCGCGGGCGCGCCGTCCAAAGTAAACGGCGCGACAAAATCGGCCGGCGCGTTCACGTGATTTTCCCAAGACACCAAAGCAGAATTGCCTTTTGGGCGTAGACGCGATTTTCCGCTTCGTCCCACACGGCCGACTGGCGCCCGTCTATCACATCCTCAGTGACTTCCTCGCCGCGATGAGCCGGCAGGCAATGCAAGAAGACGACCTTGGCATCAGCCCGCGCCATCAAGCTCTGGTCGACCTGAAACGGCGCCAAAGCCTGCATCCGCGCTTCCTTGTCAGTATCGCCCATCGACACCCAAGTGTCGGTCACCACCGCATGGGCGCCAGAAACGGCGGCCTTTTCATTGTCG
The DNA here is from genome assembly GCA_040381035.1 of Hyphomonadaceae bacterium. Taxonomy (GTDB): domain Bacteria; phylum Pseudomonadota; class Alphaproteobacteria; order Caulobacterales; family Aquidulcibacteraceae; genus REEB506. The sequence continues at coordinate 10,744 of JBEIHY010000090.1, read as the reverse complement.
CCGGCGGTGATTTTTGCGCCGCGCTCTTGGGCAGCCGCGATCGCTGCGGCGTTTGGCGCGTAAAGCCGTGGCGCAGCGATCGCCAGTTCATAGCCGAACAGGGGCGCGCCATGAATGAAGCTGGTGCAGACATTGTTGCCGTCGCCCACCCAGGCGATCTTGGCTCCGGAGAGCGCAACGCCGCGCTCCTCCAGCGTCATGAGGTCCGCCAGGATCTGGCAGGGATGGCTCTTGTCGGTCAGGCCGTTGATCGTTGGCACATCGGCGACAGCTGCAAAATCCACCAGGGTGGCGTGGCTGTTGGCGCGGATCATCGCACAATCGACCATCCGTGACAGGACGCGGGCGGTGTCTTCGACCGTCTCACCGCGACCGAGTTGGGTTTCTGCGGCGCTGAGAAAAATCATCGACCCGCCCAATTGCCGCATTGCAATGTCAAACGAGACCCGTGTGCGGGTGGAGTTCTTCTCAAAAATGCCGGCCAGAACATGATCGCGCAACGGCGCATCCGCATCCGGCGCGCCTTTGGCGAGGCCGATACGGGCGCGTTTGCGGGAATGGGCTTCGTCAAGAATGCGTCGCGCACTTGCAGAATCGAGCGCGTCAAGATCGAGGAAATGGCGCGGGGGCGGCGCCAGCGTCAAAGCCCCTGGTCCTTGCGCGCCGCGGTAAGCGCCTCATCCAAAGCCGCGATGGCGGTGGAAACATGCGCCGACGTGATGATAAGCGGCGGCGCCATGCGCAACACATTGTCGCCCGCCACGCCGATGAGCAGCTTGTGCGACCGCGCATGTGCTTGTGCGGCTTTTGGATCACCGGCCAGCCGCAGACCTCGCAAAAGGCCCTTGCCGCGCACATCCAGCACATAACCGGCATGGCGATCTTTCAGGCCGTGCAAGGCTTGAGTAAAGTGATTGGAAATCTCCTCCACGCCCGCCAGGAAACCCGGCGCGGCCATAAGATCAAACACCGCATTGCCGACCGCCATGGCCAGCGGATTGCCGCCGAATGTGGTGCCATGAACGCCACGGACCATCCCCTTGGCGGCCTCTTTCGTCGCCAGGAAGGCGCCCATCGGAAAGCCGCCGCCGACACCCTTGGCGACCGCCATGATGTCCGGCGCCACGCCGGCCCATTCATGCGCCCACATTTTTCCGGTGCGGGCCGCGCCGCATTGCACTTCGTCGAAGATGATCAGGAAGCCGTGCTTGTCGGCCATTTCGCGCAGGCCCTTGAGACACTGGGCCGGAACCTCGCGCACGCCGCCTTCGCCCTGCACCGGCTCGATGATCACCGCCGCAGTGGTCGGCCCGATCGCAGCCTTCAGCGCTTCATGGTCAGCAAACGGAACCTGAATGAAGCCCGGCAAGCGCGGGCCAAAGCCTTCCAAATAGTTCGGATTGCCGCTGGCATTGATCGCAGCATAAGAGCGGCCGTGGAACGAGCCCTGAAAGCCGATGATATCGATCCGCTCGGGATGGCCGTTCGCTGTGTGAAATTTGCGCGCCATTTTCAGCGCGCCTTCAATCGCTTCGGTGCCGGAATTGGTGAAGAATACCAGGTCAGCGAAACTGTTCTCGACATATTTGCGGGCAAGCTTTTCCTGGCCCTCGACGCGGAACATGTTGGACAGGTGCCAGAGCTTGTCAGCCTGATCCTTCAGCGCTGCGGTCAGCGCCGGATGGGCGTGACCAAAGGCGTTCACCGCAATGCCAGCGATGAAGTCCAAGTATTTTTCGCCGCCATCGGTAAACAGCCACGGCCCCTCGCCGCGCACAAACAACTGCTCGGGTGGGGCATAAACCGGCAGCAGCGGGGCGGGGGTCGGCGCGGTCATCGGGATTGTCTCCACGGGGGGAAGAAAGGCGCGACTTCTGGGCGCGTGCGCCCGTCAGGTCAAGCGCGATACGATGTCAGCATTCGTCGTCGGTGGTGAGCCAGCCGATCACTTCGCCGTCGGCGCCGACCACCTCTTCGCCGCCGGTCAGGCCGCATTCGCCGGCGGCCTCGCGCTTCGGTCCGCGCACGAACAACGGATCACGCTCTCCGGGCATGGCGGCGCCATTGGTGTCGGCGAAACTGGCCTTGCCGGCCTTGAAGGCGCATTCGCGCGGCTCGCCGTCATCGAAGCGCACGCGCGCGCCATCCCCGGCGCTGGCGGCCCAAATCACCGGATAGCGCCCGCCGCTGATCGCCATGCACGCATCGATTGCCGGCGTCAGCGCCGTCACGCCAGCGCTCCATTTGACATAGCCGCACCCCTTCAGCGTCACGCCGCCGGGCGCGGTGACTTCGGCATGATATGGATAGGAGGTTTCGCTCATCCCGTCTGAACAGGGTCCCGCCGTGAATTGGATTTTCAACGCCCCCGCCGCAAACGCCGCACCGCCTTCGACCGCGGCCGGCGCAGCATAGGGGCCGCCAATTGGGGATTGCTCTTGAGCCGGCCGGGTCAGGCTGATTTGACCGCCGGGCTGAATGTCGACGCGCCAGAACGGTTCGGTCCCGACCGCCGCCATCGGGCCGCGAAAATCGCTCATGGCCGGGGTCGCGCCGGGCGCTGGGGCCGGTGTCGGCGGCTCAACCTTGCGGCTGCAGCCAGCCAATCCCAGCGCCAAAACCAAAATCGCCGCGACTGTCCGCACTTGGGCCCTCCCGGTTCCAGGGGTGATGTCTAGCAAGCCTTGCCCGGCTTGGGAAAGGCGCAATCGGGCCGCGGGAGCGGGTTACTTCAATTGCACCAATACGCTGACCAGATAGAGCTTGGCGCCGGGTTTGCCGGTGGTGGCGTCAACGCTGGCCTGCATCATTCGGGTGAGCATGGCCAGATCGGGCGCCCGGCCCGGGCGATAATAAGCAAACAGATATTGCCCCAGGGAATCGCGCAACGCGGCGCGAATGCGTGGACTGTTTTTCAGCACCTGCGCGCGCAGGGCGGGGTCTGCGACATCAAGCCCAATATCGACGGCGACCACCCCAACCATCAGCCTGGTTTTGGGAACCGTGGCGGCGAGCGAGAAAAACGGCACGAAATCAGGTGATGACGTGATCCGAAGCGCGGCTTCCTGCTCAGGTGTTGCGGGCTTCTTCTCCTTGCCCTTGGCGTCGGCGGCACAAGCTGCGCTGCACAAAGACAGCGCCGCCAGACAAATCAGAAGCGTGCGGATCAGAAACATCCGCCAGCCTTGCCCCGCCAGCCCCTAAGGTCTGGTAAAGCGGGACTTGTCTTGGGCTGCGTGTCGCCGCAAGGTGGCCACGTTCTTGGAGAACGCCATGCATTTGCCCAGCCCCGACGGCCCGCTGCCCCTGACACCGCAAACCCGCCGCGCCGCCATCGCGTCGATGTTCTTTTCCGGCTACGCGATCGCAGCGCTCGACGCCAACGCAGCGCCAATCATCACCGACGAGAAGGGCTTGACGATCGAAGAAGGAACCTTTGCGTCTCCCGCCGATAGCTTTGCCCTGCCCTATTACACCGCCCGGCCCGCCAAGCGCGGCCGTTACCCGGCCGTTGTTGTGGTCAACGAGATTTTCGGCATCCACGCTTACATCAAGGACACCTGCCGGCGCCTCGCCAAGGCCGGCTATGTCGCCATGGCGCCCGACTATTTCCGCCGCAAGGGCGATCCCGCGACAATGAGCGACTTCAAGCAGATCATGCCGATCGTGCAGGCCACGCCCAACGCGCAAGTGCTTGCTGACACGCAAGGCGCTGTCGATCTGCTGATCAAGCGCACGCGCCAAGTCAAAGCCGGCGGCGTCGGCGTCACCGGCTTCTGCTGGGGCGGGGCTGTGACCTGGAACGCCGCGGCGCGGGTCAAGGGTGTGCGCGCGGGCGTGGCCTGGTATGGCCGTCTCAGCCCTCCCAAGGACGATCCGGCGCGGGCCGCGGCTGGCGCGCCCTGGCCGGTGGAAACCGCCGCCGAACTGAAGGCGCCGGTGCTTGGCCTCTATGCCGAGAAAGACCAGGGCATTCCGCTCGAAACGGTGGAGGCAATGCGCGCGGCTTTGGCCGCCGCCGGCAATCCCACCGGCAGCGAAGTTATCGTCTATCCCGGCGCCGCCCACGGCTTCCACGCTGATTACCGCCCGAGCTACAAGGCCGACGCCGCCGCCGACGGCTGGGCGCGGATGTTGGCGTGGTTTGCCAAGAACGGGTTGGCTTAAGCCGACTGCAGAAAAAGTCTCGTCGGTCGCGCATGGCGCCATGAGCGGCGGCGTTCCGAGTTTTTCCGCCCCCGGTGACGCTTGCTGGCCGTCATCCTGTGGCTTTATGCCGCAAAGAACCCGGGATCCAGCGATTGGGGCAAGCTGGCGGCGGGGCCTTTGAACCGTCGCTTAGATCCCGGGATCGGGCTTCGCCCGCCTCGGATGACATCAGCACGCTGAAACCGCGTAGCGACATTCAGAATGCCTAGACTTGCTCAGATTTGGGTGAGCAAGAACGCCGCCGCCAGAGCCGGCAAGGCGATCGCATCGACCAGGGCGATCGTCTGCAGGGCCTTGCGGTTTGGCCCGGCGCCGAGCCACAGCGCAAGATAGCTCGCCATGCTCACCCCCCCGACCAGCGTGGCCGCCGGCCGCCATGCTGGAAGCGTCGCCGCGATCAGCAGCACGATCCCGACACCGCCCAGCAAAGACGCGCGGTGGCGCAGCATCAAGAGAACGTCGCCGTCAGCGCCTGAACCATAAAGCCGGGAGATCATCGCCGGCGCGAAAAAGGCCAGGCCCGGCAGCAAATGCACGAGCCCGACGGCGGCATAGATTGCCGCCGCCACGCCTTCGTTCAGGCTCACTCCGCCGCGACCTTGGCCAGCGCATCCGTGCGAACGCTGAAATTGATCGTCTGCAGGAACTTGATGCCGTCTTCGGCGATATCGTCGCCGACCATATGGTCGCCCTCGGCCTCAAACTCGGAGAAGTCGACATACATGGCGTAGAAGCTTTTGGTGCGCTCGGTGATGATGCCGGCGTTCCACAGCGTTTTCACCAGAACGCGGAAGATATTGGTGGCTTCCTTCATTCGCTCGCGCCGCTCCGCGTCGGTGGCGACCTTCTGGAACTCTTCCATCACCTTCATCGGGTCGAGGCCGAAGCGGGCATAGATGTCGGCCATCTGGTGGGGCGCAACGAGATTGAACAGCAGCGTCTGGAAGCAATGGGCGGCCCAGTTCTCAACGATCTCATGCTCGGCCGGCGTCAGCTTCGGGATCGTGCGGTCAGCCCAGATCTTGCCGAACTTGTGGTGAAAGGCTTCGTCGGTCATCACCAGCTGGGTGAGCTTGCGGGCGAGTGGATCGTGCCATTCACGGAAGATCGTGGCAAAGGCGCCCATGGCGAGGCCCTCGACTAGCATCTGCATGCCGACGATCTTCTTATAGACCTCTGGCGCATTGACGATATCGACCAGAAGGTCAGCCAGCACCTGCCCGCACGGCAGGGGCGAGCCCCAGCGGGCTTTGATGTATTTCGCAAACGCCGTGACGTGGCGGCCCTCTTCGCGGCATTGATTGGCGGCGTATTCCTGGGCGCCGGGATCGCGCAGCACATGGCACAGCGATGCCGAAAGGCTCAGCGCGCCCTGCTCGCCATGCAGGATGGCGGAAAGCTGCCAGCGGGCCATTTCATTGACGAAGGCGATCTTCTCGGCCGGCTTGTCGGCGAAATAGTCGCGGACATAATCGGTCTCCAGCGCCGGAACGAGATAGTCCGGCATGATCTGCTGAGTGGCCATGTCGAAGGCTTCAGTGAAGTCGATGTATTTCACATCCAGCGGGTCCCAGAAATGGTCGTGGGTGGCGCTGATGATCTTGTCGAAGGCCGTTGAGCGGTTGAGGTGGCGGTCAATCGCCAGCATGGCGGCGAAGTCCGTCGGCGCCACGGCGTCATAAACTTCGTCCTTGGTGATGTTGGCGATCACGCCGGTGTTCAAGGCGCCAGAATCTGCGGCCATGCTTCAACCTCCTTGAGCGGTCTTCTTTAGACCTGATCGGCATCATGGAGCCATTGACGTAACTGATCTACAAAAATGACAGGTGCGTCAAGTTTCATGCGTGGCCTTGGCGCGGGGAATCACGATCACGAGTTTGTGTGCGCACACGCGAGATCGAACAAACAGCGCTCAACCGCCACTTAGTCGAACACAACTTCATCTAGAGTTGATTTCCAACATGCGGTCATCCGCATTAACATAGACATTCATTTTTCTGACTTTTTTGCACTTTTACTCACACCTTCCATCCTTCAACCCTAGTCACCCCCTCCGACCCGACCTATATCCGTCGTCATACGCGCATACCGTGTATGTGTGCCTGTCAAGTGGCGGGTGAGCGCGTTTCTCCGGCCTCGGGGCCTGCGACAGATCGTTCAATGCCGGTCAGCCCCCAGCAGCCCCGACGATCTGACACCAGCAGCGCCCCGGGGACCGGCACTTGATCGATCCACCTGAAAACGTGATGCGGCCGGTTACGGCATCGCCGCGCCGCGCGCCGCGACCAAAACCCCATACCAATCGGTACGGCTCAGCTGCACCCGCAGCGCCGCCGCCGCATCTTGCAGCCGCTGCGGCGTCTGCGAGCCAATCAAAGCCACCGGCCGCGCCGGATGGGCTAAGACCCACGCAATCGCGACCGCCGCCCGGCTGACGCCTTCCCGCACAGCTAATAAGTCAAGCGCCGCGATGACCCGGCGCGCCGTGGCGTCGCCATCGGCCGCCGCGAGCCGCCCCTGCGCCAGCGGCGACCAGGCCAACACCGCCAATCCCTGCTCCATCGCCAAATCCAGCACCCCGTCATGCAGCGGCTCAAACGCCAAAGCCGAAAACTCCGGCTGGGTGCTCACCAATGGAAAAGGCATATGCGCCGCCAAGGCGCGGGTTTGGGCGGCGGTATAGTTTGAAACGCCGGCGGCGCGGATCTTGCCGGCTTGGCGTAGACGATCAAACGCCGCACCAATCTCAGCGGGATGGGCAAGGAGATCAGGCCGATGGATCTGATAGAGATCTATGACGTCGGTTCGCATCCGCCGCAGCGACTTCTCGCAGGCCGCGATCAGATAAGCCGCCGAGCTGTCATAAGGCACGCCAGGATCAATGCCGCCCTTGCTGGCCAGCACCACTCGCCCGCGCAACCCGGCGTCTAAGGAAAACGCCTCCCCCAAACGCTCCTCTGCCGCGCCAAACCCTTGGCCGCCAAAGCCGTAAATATCGGCCGTGTCGAAAAACGTCATGCCTGCGTCCAGCGCAGTATGGGCCAGTTCCAGCGCTTGCGACCCGGTTCCCGCCAAGCGCCACATACCCCAGCCGAGCCGGCTGACGATCAGGCCAGAGGCGCCCAATTGGGCATCAGCATTCACAGGCAACTTAGACATCACGGGCTCACCAGGGTCGCACGCCAAAATCGGCGCGCGCTTATCGCACCCGTGAAGTGCGGCGCCAATCCGAACGCTTATGTCCGCGCCAGCACCGCAAGCAGGTAGCCGTTATGCCATTCGCTGGCCTCAAAGCTCGTCGCCGGGTGAGCGTCGACCTGATTGGTTTTGATTTCAACACCGCTGATGATGCGCATGCCCAGCTTCGTGATCGCGTCGATCGTGCCTTGCCGGACTTGCGGCCAATTCCAGTCATCGACGATCAGGATATGTTCATCAGCCAATGCCGGCTGCGCCATGGTCACGCCGTCAAATTGATCCTGATATTCATGCGGGCCGTCAAACAGGTAAATGTTATATGTTCCGATAGCCGAATAATCGACTTTGCGGAAATCTTCCTCAATCACGCGAAATGCAATTTGGTCCGATCGCGCCGCGTCGGTTGCCTGATCGAACGCCGCGCGCGGCCCGCCAAACTCCGACCAATTGTCAATGCACGTGACCGGCAGCGCATTGCCATACATAGCTGAGCAGGCGGTTGAGCCGGCCCAAGAGCCGACCTCCAGATAGCGCGGCTGCGGCGCCAAACCCACAAGCTGATTGATCATGCGCCGGTACTTGCGCCCCGACATGCCAGGCATGGTCATGATCCAGTCCGGCAATTTGCTCTTAAGGCCAAGCGCATCGCGCAACGCCCGATCCAGACACCAAGCCAAGGCGGTCTCATTGGGATTGCCGTAAAAGCTGATCGAGGTCTCGTCCATCGAAGCGCCCAGAGTGAATCGCAGCGCCGATCGCCGCACACGTATCGCCTGATGCGGCGCATGGACGGCATTGGCAAGCAAATTTCGCCCGCGCACGCAGGTCGGTTCGTCTTACTGAGCCACAAAACCGCAGGGGGTATCAGACCGCCGAGATTTGAAACGCTTGCCACTCGTGCATCAACGAAGGGCGGCGCGTATGAACCGTTCTAGTTCGAGCGGTGAAGCGCGATTTGCGCGCTACGTCGAGGATTTGATTCATGTAATCGGCCACGCTGATCGATCCGAGCCGTTGCGGGCTTATTGCACAGGGATTTTGTTGCCCTTGGAGCGCAAGCGTGTGGAGCCGATGGCGGCGGCGACCGCGCCGGTCCAGGTCTCAGCCAAACACCAATCCTTGCTGCATTTCGTGGGCAAATGCGCCGCGGTCGGACGAAGCCGTCATGGCCAAGGTTTGCGACTTGGTCTTGCCGGCACTCGATCGATCTGGCCCGATCCGGGCGTGGATAATCGACGACACGGGATTTCCAAAGAAGGGCAAGCATTCAGCTGGCGTGGGGCGGCAATATTGCGGCCAACTGGGCAAACAGGACAAGTGCGCGATCGCGGTGACGCTTTCGATCGCGAATGATGCGACCAGCCTGCCGATTGCGCATTGATTGTATCTCCCAGAAGCGTTGGCCAATGTTCGCGCACGCCGCGAGAAAGCGAGCGTTCCAGTGGACATCGTCTTTAAGACCAAGCCAGAGATCGCGCTCGACCAAATTAAGGCCGCGCGCGCCGCCGGCGCGCCGCAAGGCGTGGTGCTCGCCGATGCCGGCTATGGGACCGACACGCGTTTTCGCACCGGCGTCACAGCGCTCGGGCTTGGCTCTGTGATGGGAGGGAGACGGTTCCCCTCAGGACCGCGCAGCTTCAGCAAATACAAAGCGCTTACCCCTCCCGAAAATGATCGAGCCAGAGGATCTCCCGATCGGAACCGAGCGCCACATCCCAAACTCTATCGCGACGATGCGACGCCGCCTCACCATAGCGCGCGCGCACAGCCTGCGACGAGGTCCTTGCTGCACAGGGACCTTGCTGCACAGGGACGCGGTCAAAGCGGAGTGAGCATGGACGCTTGTGACGCAGTCAGACTAGGTTGCCGTCCGCAATGCAGACAAAACCGCCTTGACCGCCTCTAATGGGCCCGTGACTCCGCCCTGATGCAGCACGGCAAAATACCGCAAGGTCGTTGACCCGTCGACCGGCGTTGCCCAGGCATAAGCCATCTCCGCCTGCGAATTGCCCGTCAAAGAAAAGGTATGAACCACGCCATTCCATTGCCCGGACCGTTGTGGCATGCGATGCACCCTCACCGCATGGAGATGGGTGCCGCGCCCACCATGCTGATGCTCAATCACTTGCTTGAGCGTCTCGATCTCGGTTTTCACGGCTTAGCCTCGCGGAGGGCCGGCAAAAATGCGCCCGCCATCGTGCTGCTCTTTATATTCGCCGAAGTTGGTAAATGGTTAATTTGCAAAAACGATTACCCTCGTTTCTAAACCGCTTGCACTGACATTGCATATTGCGACGAATCAAATTCATGGCTGAACCTAGGGCGCAAGTGCAGCCTCCATTTGGTGCGTGTAGAGCCGCAGGTCACGTGGGCAGAATCAGGGTGCGCCTTGGCGCTTCACCGATATCTGCTCCTCAGGCGAAGCGGTCGCGCTGGTGGCGGCGTACATAACGGCGCCAGTTCAGGGGCTGCCGGATGTCGATTTCCTTTCTGACCACAACTCAGATTTCAGGTTTGAGCACGACCACGGTGCAAAGCCTGACGGCGACCGAGATCCGAGCCATGTCGTCGTCTCAGGTCAACGCGATCAGCTCCGCCGGCATCGCCGTCCTCAATCAAACTCAAGTGTCCACGCTGAACTCAACACAATTGCGCGGCATGTCGACCAGCCAGATTTCGGCCATCCGCAGCAATGTGGCGCTCGATGTCAACCAGCTCTTGGCGCTGAATAACCAACAGATCGGCGCACTCACCACAACCCAACTTGATAACCTTGAAAGTTCGCGTCTTGCCGCGATGACCGCGACACAGATTGGCGGACTGACTGAAACCCAATTTGCGTCACTGGAATCGACACAGCTTGGCGCGCTGACCGCCGTGCAGATGGGCGCCGTCAACAGCACGCAGCTTAATACGCTCACAACAACCCAGATCGGCCGTCTGACGTCGACGCAGGCGCGCAGCGTGGCCGCGTCAGAGCTGTCCGGCTTGTCGAGCGCTAACTTGCTTGCCCTATCGACCACAGCCATCGGGGGCCTCACGTCCACGCAATTGCGCGGCCTCACCAATGACCAATTCAGCGCCCTCACCACGACTGCCGTCTCCGGGCTGACCTCAGGCCAAATTAGCGGCCTGACCTCAACCCAAATCGGCCAGCTCGGCTCGACCAATTTCAACGCCTTGACCTCCACCCAGGTGCAGGGCCTGAGCGCCACCCAGATGGCCGGCCTGACCAGCACGCAAGCCGGCGCCTTGACCACCACCGATATTGGCGAGCTGAGCGCCACCCAGCTCTCCGGCATCGCCTCGAGCCAGCTCAATGAGCTGACCACCACCG
>JBEIHY010000089.1:5000-12428 GCA_040381035.1 Hyphomonadaceae bacterium | reverse complement strand
CGCAACGCTTATCGCATGGACATGAGTTTCGTCACCCACCGCGTGCAAAAACAGCCGCGCTATGTGTTCGGCATTCTCACCCGTCATGCCGATGCGCTGTTGGCGGAGATGGCTTCGGCAACGACAATCCGCGGCAAGGTTGAAGGTCTGCTTTTGCCGCTGCTGCACACAGGCAAGATCGGCGTTGACGCCATGGCCGACAAGCTGGCGATGAGCCGCCAGACATTGTACCGCCGTTTGAAAGAAGAGGCTGCACGTTTTGACTGGTGCTTGACGATCTGCGCCATCGCCTCGCGCTCGATGATCTCACCGCCCGTAAGGCCAGTGTCAACGAAACCGCTTATCTGGTGGGCTTTTCCGATCCGGCGGCGTTTTCGCGCGCGTTCAAACGCTGGACCGGAAAGAGCCCGCGCGAGGTGCGCGGCTAGAGAAGCCGTCTTGATCAAGACGGATATTCTAGGCGCCGGCCTTCACCGCAAAGCTCCACGCCGCTTGCGCCAAAGGCTCCACGCGCTCACCCATCAGCACGGCCTGGGGGCTTGCCGCCGTGCCGTCGCGCACGCGGCCCGCAATGCCCTGACAGATCGCGGCGAGGCGAAACAGGTTGTAGCTGAAGTACCAATCCAGCTGTGGCAAACCGCTGCGGTTGGTCAGCGCGCAATAGCCGTCGACGAATTCTTCGATGGTGGGGATGCCGAGCGCCCTGAGATCCTGGCCGGCAAGCCCGCTGCGTTGATCCGATGGCATCACCCAGTTCATCAACAGATAGCTGAAATCTGCGAGCGGATTGCCGAGCGTCGACAATTCCCAATCCAGCACCGCAATCACGCGTGGCTCCGTTGGATGAAGGATCATATTGTCGAGGCGATAATCGCCGTGGACGATGCCGGTCTTGTCGTCCTCCGGCAGGGTGGCGGGCAGCCAGGCGATGAGGCGATCCATCACCTCCAGCTTCTTGGTTTCGCTGTCTTGATACTGCTTGGTCCAGCGATGAATCTGACGGGCGAAATAATTGCCCGGCTTGCCGAAATCAGAAAGCCCAATGGCCGCCACATCGGTCATATGCAAGCGGGCGAGCGTTTCGAGTTTGGCCTGGTACACGGCGCGGCGGTGTTGCGGCGTGACGCCGGGGATCGTGCCGTCCCAGATGATCCGGCCCTCGACATTCTCCATCACATAAAACCAAGTGCCGATCACTGAATCGTCCAGACACAGACCAAAGGGCCGCGCCACGGGAAAGCCGGTCGGGTGCAAAGCGGCGATCACTTTGTATTCGCGATCCACCGCATGGGCGGACGCCAACAACTTGCCCGGCGGCTTGCGGCGCAGCACATATTTGCGGGCCGGCGTGACCAGCTGATAGGTCGGGTTTGATTGACCGCCCTTGAACTGGCGCACGTCCAGTGGGCCTTCAAAGTCAGCGACGTTTGCTTTCAGCCAGGCCAACAGCGCACCTTCATCAATGCGGTGGCGCTCCTCAACCGGCTTGGTGCCTGAAAAAGTGTCCTGGGCGCTGGGCGCTGCGTCGGCCATCGTTTCCTCTTTTGTTCCGATTTGGGGGGATGATAGCGCGTCTAGGCGGCCCGTCACCAGCGCGCTTCCAGACGTTCGCCATCCAGTTCCACCCCGGTGATCCAGACATCGCCGGCTGGGGTGACCGCCAGGATCGCATAGACCGGCTTCTGCACTGGCTCCGCCGCCGGCTCGCCATTGGGGCCGGGCGGGCCGGGTTCGACCCACATCCGGCGGGTTGCTTTTTCGACGGCCACGGCCTCTTCCTGGCTGAGATAGATGCGATCGGGGCCATAGGTCAGATTGACCGTGGACAAACTGGACGGTTCGCCGCTGCTATAGACGTCGCGAACGCGCGCGCGCACGATCAGGTCCTCGCCAGATGCGGCGAGACGTGTAGGCGACAGGGAAGCGATTTTCCAGCGGCCCTTCTCAACCTCTGGCGTCAGGCGCACAAACACCTGCGCGCCGGGCTTGTAGGTCTGCGCCTGGGCGCTGGGCAGGTCGAGGCGCTGCGGCGTGAGATTGAGCACGGCATAGTGGCCAACCAGCAGCGCGCGGGGATCGACCGCTTCGCTGACCATGAGCACTTCGCGGGCATTGGCGAGCGCCAGATGACGCTGCCCTGCCGCGCCCAGCAGCGCCGCCGCCATCGCAACGCCGACCATGGCGAGCCTGCCGCTCTTGCCGGCGAAGAAGGCCTGAAGATCGCTCATATCGTCGCCTTTGCTTTGCGCCGCCGCGCCAGGATCGCCGCGCCAATCAAGGCCGGGATCGCGAGCAGCACGAACAGGCCCGCGATCGTCAATAAGTCGACACCGAGATTGAACAGGATCATACACACCGACGCGACCATGCCGACAACTGCCGCGCCGGTCACAGCGCCATGGCGTTCCCCACGCGCCCACGCCAGCGCCGCCACACACACAGCCAACACGGCAACGCTCAAAAGGAGATTGTCCCAACTGACAAACAACAAACCAACCAGCGCAAACCAGGCCCCGTAGCCGGCGATGGCCGGCGCCGATTTCCATTTTCGCCAGACCGCGACTGCGGCGAGGCCCGCCCAGCCCAGCGCAAAGATCGCCGCCTGCCAGCGGTTGAAATTGTCGGGCCGAGCGGCGTCCGGCACGAGGCTGGCCAGCCGGTCGATCAGTACGGCCGACGCGTATCCCGCCAACAGCAACAGCACATTACGCAGCAGGCCGTGACGCAGAGGCAAAGCCACGCCAATGAGGCCGATCATGAATGCGAGCAGAAACAAATCCGGCGCGCTGTTCTCGGCCAGATTGATCGCGGAAAACAGGCTGCCGCCGGCGCTGGCGTGGGCGATGCCGGCAAAGGTCGCTGCCGCAACGCCAGGCGCTGCGCGCCCGCTTGCCCAGCTGAGGCCAAGCGCGCCAAAGGCGGCGAGCGCAAGCGCGTACCACGGCTCGCCGGGCAGGTTGAACATCTGGCCAACCAGGCCGACGCCCGCGGCAAAGATCAGGGCGGCGATCAAGGCCAGGCCAGATTGGATGCCGGGCCGCTTGTCGCCAGCCCGGGCCGCCCCCGCGATGGCGCCGCCGAGCAGCGCCAGGATCAGGATCATGCGGCCAAAGCGCGGCAGCTGATCCCAATTGGCCATGACAAAGGCGATCACCGCGATGCCGAGGAGGGCCGCGCCTGTAAAGCCCAAGGCGGCTGAGGCTTCGATGCGCCGCTCCGGCACTGAGCCGAGAATATCGGCGCGCCGTTCCGGTGCGATGTAACCGGCTTCGATCCAGCGCTCGAGGTCGGCCTCAAGCCGTTTGCGATAATTGGCCATGGGCAAACCATCGCAGGTGAGGGTGGAAAAGAAAAGACGGCGGTCCGAACGGACCGCCGTCAGCGTTTCTTTTCTTTTTGCGCAGCGATCAGTTGCCGCGGGGGCCGACGATGAAGGTCGCGCTGTTGCCGATCGCGCTGGACGAGCCGACCGCCATGGCGCCAGACGGCATCACGATCATGCCCGAAGCGTTGATCGCGCCGCTATTGGTCTGGTTGACTTGGCCATTCAGATTGGCGGGGCCGCACTCGGTGCAAACTGCGCCGGTGAAGCTGTTGCCGATCGAGGTCGCGGTGGCGGCGCCGACGCCGCCGGCGCCGCCGACGAAATGGGCGTAGGTTTCCACCCGGCCAGTATTGTTCTGCGTGTGGTTGACGTTGAGATCGGCGCCGCGATTTTGCGCCACGATCTGGTTGCCGACGCCACTCGCCGAAGAGGCCGCCGTGCCCGACCAGGAGCCGCCGACAGTGACATAGCTTTCGCCCTTCACAGTCGCGGTGTTTTCCTGATAGCCGGCGGCGTCCGCAGCAACTTGGCTGCCCGACAGATTGATCGCCGTGCCCGAGGCGCTCGCCGAACCAACGACGTTTTCGGCGCCATTGACATAGAGATCAACCGAAGCGGTGGTCTCTTCGGCATTGTTCTTTTGGCTTGAGTCGAGGCGCTGATAAGCGTTCTCGGAGGCTGCATTGATGACTGCGCCGCTGGCGTTCGCGGAAGCGCTGGCGGTGTTGGAGCAGCAGGCTTCGGCGTCCACCGCGGCCTTTACATTCGCTGTGCCGTCTTGCGACACGAAGGCGTGGCTGGCGCCATTGCGGGCCTGCAACTCGGACATGTTGGCAACAGCAGTGGCGCCGGCGGCGGCGATGGTGGAGCGGCGAACTGTGCTCTTGGTGGTGGCGGTGACGGGCGCGCCGGCTGTGGCTTTCTGGGATGCGCTGACCGTTTGCGAGCCGTTGCTGACGGCAGCGGTGAGGCCATTGCCGACGGCGTTGGCGGTCGTGGTGGCGACGCGCACCTGCTGGGCGTTCGTCGTTGCTTGCGCGGTGACCGGCGCTTTGAGTTCTTGCCGGCTCGTTGCGTTCATGTTGGCGTTGACGGTTTGCGCGGTGGCGGTGTTGCCGGCGGCGACGGCTTGGCCGGCGACGGTGTCGACGCCATGGACGGTGATGTCCATCGAGCCGAACACGCTGGCCAGCGCCTTTTGGTTGTTCAATACATGCGAGGTGTTGGGTTCAGCGATTGCCGCGCTAGACAAGGCAATGAGAGCGGCGCTGAGGAACGGGGTGCGGGTCATGGCGGGCTCCTTCGCGCCCCCGGGCTCATTTCGGGACGGCGCGTCTTGTTTGGAGAGTTTTGCAAGATCGGCGCCCGGCGCAGGCGAACTGCGCCGGGACCGTTTTGGATCAGAGCGAGGGGCCGCGCAGGCCTTCGGGCGGTCGCGGGGCGTCGATCGCGCGCGGCGCGCTGGTGCGGCGCACCGGCTTGCTGCGATCAACCGCGACCGGTGCGGGAGCCGCCGTCAAAGCGGGCGTCACCGAGGCCGTTGCCACCTTGGTCGGGCGGCGGGTTGCTTCGGTGGTTTGCACCGGACGGTTGGACTTGGCCGGTTTGGTCGAAACCGGACGATCATTGCTGCTCGTCTTTTCGACTTTGGCGGCGGCCTTTTCAGCCTTGATCGCGTCGTCGTCGCGCTTGGCGTTCCAGGCGTTCGGCTCGGCTCGGCGATCGCCCGCAGCGGCCGCAACCGGGCCGGTGGCGGTGCGGAAATCGCCGGTCATTGAACGCGAGCCATTGCCGAGCGGATCGCCGCCGGCGGCCAGCGCATCGGCGCAAACCGATTTGTTGCCGACGCCGTAAAGGTTGCTCATCATCTCAACCACCGAGCGCTCGATTGAGGAGCGCACTGCCATCTGGATGGGCTCCAAAGCGCGTTCGCCGGCGCCGACATCAAACAGCGTGTCATCCCAGAAGGTGAACACGCCGGCGCGCACTTCGCGGCCGATGATCTGCTTTTGGTAGGAAATCACATCGGCGACTTCCAGCGTCTTGGTGTCAACCAGGCGCAAATCGAGGCCGATATTCATCACAAACAGCTTGCCGCCGAGATTGCCCTTGGCGTCGCGCGAGCCAGTTTGGCCGACATAGGCTTCTGCGCCAACCGAGCGGATATTGTAGTTCAGCTCGGTGATGCCGCCGACCAGATAAAAGTCCGAACCCGGAACTTGTCCGGCGAAGATCTTGCGCACATCGGCGTCAGCTCCGGCGCTGGCGCCTGCGACGGGATCGGCGCCGATCAGCTTGTTGTTGGCGTATTTCAGCTCCAGTTCCGACACCGAGGTGTCGAAGCGCTCAACCAGACGCGCGCCGGCTTTGGAGAAAGCCGAAATCGCCATCAGGGAGGCGCCTTGGGTGATCTGACGTCCGCCCTGGGCGTCGACCTTGCCGGTATAGTCAATGATCCGGCCGACCGCGATGCGCGGGGCGACGCGGTTCATGCCGCGGGCGTGATCGCCCAGGCACACAAGGGCCGCCGAATAGGGCGTCGGGTTGGCGGTGACCGGCGCATTACCGATCGGCTTGGCGTACAGGCCGGTTTTGCTGGACGCCGACGGCGTCACGCAGCCCGAGACGGCGAGCGCGGCGGTCACAGCGATCGCGGAGGTCGCCAGCCGCTTCATCGTGAAAGTGGTCTTCATTATTGGCCTCTGTTGGTGGTCGCGGTTTGATTGCCGGTGTTGATCTGTTCTGCGTCGATGATCACGGTGTTAAACGAACCTTGCGTGACCACATTGAGTTGGTTGCCCAAAGCCGTCGCCTGCTCGACGCCTGACGGACCAACCCCGCCGAGGCCGAGACCAAGCGGGAGACTGGACCCATCGTCAATTATGCGCCCATTGATGACCATACGGTTCCCATTCGGGCCGCGACCGGAAATTTCGATCGGGCGTTCGAGGTCGCCGTAATCGGTGTTAATCGGTTGTTCGAACATCATCGGTCCATCGGCGGCGCCGACGCCGCCGGCCTGGGCCGGCAGGGCTGCAATCGCCGCCAAGGCGCATGCAGTAAGGAAGCTGATCGTTTTGGTCATCCGCCCGATCTCCGTGGGAGCTGAACTCGTCTGCAGGGCGAAAGAGCAACGGCTGTGCCAGCCTGATTGCGCGAACAGGGCTGGCGTTTGCGCGCGATTTCACCGATTCAGAACGCTTCGGGCGAAACGCTGCGGGCTATTCGCCTGATTGCGTGCCGAATTGAGCCGAGCGAAGTTCGCTGTGCCGGCGAAACAGAGGGGAACCGATGAGTGGGGTGATTCCGTTGCGGGCCCAGCCGCGTCCTGTTTTGGCGCTCGGCGCGCTGATCGGGCTGGCGCACCTAGTGCGCGGGCTGTTGCCAATCGATGCGCAAGTGGCGCTGTTTAACCGTTTCGCCCTGATCAGCGGCGGCTTCGATCGTCCGGGTTCGGACAATATCAGCGCGCTGGGCGCCGCCGAGCCCTGGCTTGGCCACATCTTCCTGCATGGCGGCCCGGACAGCGCCTGGACGCTCGGGCTGATCCATGTGCTGTTCAACCTCATCATCTATTTTCAGGCCGCGCCATTTGTGTATCAGCGACTGGCGCGGGCTGGGGCGGGCGCGTTGTGGCGCTTTGTGGCCATTTTCCTGGCGTCCGGTTTGGGCGGTGCGGCCTTGTTCTTGATGGTGAATGCCGATGTGGAAAAGGCCGCGGTCGGCGCCTCGGGGGCGATGTGCGGGGTGTTTGCGGCTTATCTTTTGTCTGCACGGGCCGATTGGCGGGAGGCGCTGGCCGATCGCAGCGTGCGTCAATCGGGGCTCGTCTTTGTCGGGATCAATGTCGTGCTGGCCGCCATCGTGACGCAGTTTGGGCTCTTGCCGGTCGGCATTGCCTGGGAGGCCCATCTTGGCGGCTTCCTCGCCGGGGCGGCGGCTTTCATTCTGGTTGGCCCGCGCGCGGACCGTGACGATGAGCCGGCTTCTCTATAGCGCTTCACAGTCGGTTGAGCGGCGTTTGACCAGACTTGCCAGGTCTGCGCTTCGGGCGCAGGATCAAGGCGATGGGGCGCGCGTAGAAGCCGCAGGCCAGCCTTGGG
>JBEIHY010000088.1:0-12831 GCA_040381035.1 Hyphomonadaceae bacterium | reverse complement strand
CGCTTGCCACAGACGCCGAGCAAATGTCAGAACCATAAGGAACACTAGAAAAATCCAAGCTCTAGTGTAGCTGATGCATCTAACGTTTGGTCGCGCGCTTTGGCTCAAACGGGTACCAAACGTTAGATGCGCTACACTAGTTTCGCTGGCGCGCTCCTCCTGGCGCGTCCGCCCGAATGGGCCCTTTCGGCCTTTAATTTTCGGCAGGCAAAGACTTGGCGAAAACTTGCCGATCCAAAATGGAGTTGCAGCAGAGCTACTGAAAACAGGACGACGACACGCCAAAGACTTGCTTGACGTAGAGTAATCCACAGTACGGCCGACACGTCAAGGGCGAATCTTGTTCGCGCATATGGTCAATTGGGCTTAGGTCTGCGCTATTAATCGCCCTGTTGGAAAACGCGCTTCCTTACCATGCTCGTGAATATTCCCCTCCAGGTCGCTGTGGTCGCCCCCGTCGCTGCCTATGCGATGATCCATGTGATCATGGCGTGGGCCAAGAGCCGCAACGATCTGGAGATTGTCGCGGTCGAACCAGCGCCGGCGCCGGCCAAACGGGGGCTTGCCCTGCGGTTGATCGGCCAGATTGAGAAACGGATTTTCGCGAGCCGCATGGCGCCCGCATCGCCCGCGCCCGATCACCTTCCGCGATTGGAAGCGGACGAACCGCTCGATCTGGTGGTGACGCTGGGCGGCGCGCAGGCGCCGACTGAACTGGTCGCCCGCGCGCGCCTGGGCGCCATTGCCGTCGACACCGACGCCGAACCCGCCTTCTTCGACGCCGCCGACAGACACGTCTCCACCGCCTTTGCTATCCGCCGGCCCGGCGCCGACACCGCCTTTGCCTTTGGCCGTATCGAGACCATGCCCTATTGGACCTGGGCGCAAGATCATCTCAACAGCAAGGCGCTGGCGTATCTGAAGCAGATCTTGAGCCATGTCGCCCAGGCGCGTGCGCTGCCGGCCGAGCGCGCGATGCCGCAAAGCTTGCGCCAAGATCGTCCGGGTCGGGACATAGTGATCGGCTATGGTTTTGCGGCCGCCGCGCGGATCGTGCGCGCCTTGGCGATGCGGCCGTTCAAGCGCCAGATGCGCTGGCGGGTGCGGATTGCTGAAGGCGCTTGGCCGAATGTCGATCTGACCAAGGCCATTGAAGTTCCCAATGAGCCTGGCCACTTGCTCGCAGACCCTTTCGTGCTCCACCACAATGGCCGCGATCTTTTGTTCGTTGAAGATTGTGACGATATCACTGCGCGCGGCTTTTTGACCGTTTATGAAATCAAGGATGGACGCGCGGTGCGCCTTGGCGAAGCGCTGCGGGAGCCTTTCCATCTCTCCTATCCGTTCGTGTTCGAATTCGAGGGCCGCGTGCTGATGGTCCCGGAAACCGGTAGCATTGGGGAAATCCGCGTCTATGAGGCGCAGAACTTCCCGCTCGATTGGAAGCCAGTGGCGACCTTGATGAGGGATGTGCGCGCGGTCGATACGGCGCTGTTTGAACGTGACGGCAAATGGTGGATGCTGACCAATATCGACAGCGCCGGGATCAATTCCTACGCCGACGAACTGCACCTGTTCTGGGCCGATCATCCGTTGTCGCAAACCTGGACACCGCACCCGATGAATCCGATCCGGTTTGATCCGCTGGTGGCGCGCAATGGCGGCCTCCTACGCAACGGCGACAAGATTTATCGCGTCGCCCAGAAGCAGGATTTCCAATTTTATGGCCGCAGCATCACTGTATTCGAGATCGTCACCTTGACCGAAACCGATTACGAAGAACGCGAAGTCGCCGCCTATGGGCCAGAGATTGAGCCGGGCATGGAAGGCCTGCACCATATCAGCAGCAATGGCCGTTACACCGTGTTCGATATCGGCCGCCACGAAAGCTTGCGCTGACTGCGCTAGGCGTCGACGTCAGCTTCCAGCGCGTTTTCTTGAATGAATTCGCGCCGCGGCTCGACTTCATCGCCCATCAGCTTGGTGAACAGCTCGCCGGCTTCTTCCGTGTGCTCGACCTGCACTTGCAACAGCACGCGCGCATTCGGATCGAGCGTGGTTTCCCACAGCTGCTCGGCGTTCATTTCGCCGAGGCCTTTGTAGCGCTGGATGCTTAGGCCTTTGCGGCCAGCGTCAAGCACGCTGGTCAGCAGCGCGAGCGGGCCAAAGATCGGCGCGCGATCCTCACCGCGCAGGATGGTCGCTTCGCCGGTATAGGTTTCGCGCAAGGCGGCCGCGCGTTCATGCAGGCGGCGCGCATCATAAGAGCCAAGCAACCCGCGATCGAGCACAACACGCTCGGCCACGCCGCGCACCACGCGCTCCATCACCAAGGCATGATCGGGATCGAAGCGGCCGACCCAAGTCGCTTCGCCCTCCTCGGCCAGGCGATTGAGGCGGGCGGCTGCCTCCAGCGCTTCGGCTTCGCCCGCTTCGGGGCCGAGCGCGCCGGCAATCGCGGCCTGCTCTAAAACGTCATCGGTGGCGCGGGTATGGAGCCGGTTGATCAGCGCCCGCACCAATGTGGCTTCGCGCACCAGCCGCTTTAAATCCGCGCCGCCAATTTGTGCGCCGGTGGAGAGCTTGAGCGTGACGCCATTGACGCCTTCATCGATCAGGAAGGATTCGTACTCGGCCTCATCCTTCAGATAGCGGCCGGATTTGCCTTTCGACGCTTTGTAGAGCGGCGGTTGCGCGATGTAGAGATGGCCGCGGTCGATCAGCTCGCGCATCTGGCGATAGAAGAAAGTGAGCAGCAGGGTGCGGATATGGGCGCCGTCAACGTCGGCATCGGTCATGATGATGATCTTGTGGTAGCGCAGCTTGTCGGGATTGAAGCCTTCGCTGCGGCCGTCTTCGGTGAGCCTTCCAATCCCAGCGCCGAGTGCGGTGATCAGCGTGCCGATCTGTTCCGAGGACAGCATCCGCCCGGTCGTCACCCGCTCGACGTTCAAGATCTTTCCGCGCAGCGGCAGAACGGCTTGATATTCGCGATTGCGGCCCTGCTTGGCGGAGCCGCCGGCCGAGTCGCCCTCGACGATAAACAGTTCCGATTTCGACGGATCTTTTTCCTGGCAATCGGCCAGCTTGCCGGGCAGCGATGCGATATCGAGCGGCGATTTGCGGATCGCGGCGCGGGCCTTGCGCGCGGCTTCGCGCGCGGCGGCGGCCTGCACCACCTTTGTCATGATCGCCTTGGCGGGGCCGGGATTTTCTTCAAACCATGTCGACAGCGCCTCGCCCATGATGTTTTCGACAGCGGGGCGCACTTCGCTGGAAACCAGTTTTTCCTTGGTCTGGCTGGAGAATTTCGGGTCTGGCGCCTTCACGCTCAGCACGCATGTGAGGCCCTCGCGCGCGTCATCCCCGGTGATGTCGACCTTTTCCTTTTTCGCCGCGCCCGATTGATCCGCATATTGATTGATGATGCGGGTGAGCGCTCCGCGGAAGCCCGCAAGGTGCGTGCCGCCATCTTTCTGCGGAATGTTGTTGGTGAAGCACAACATCGTCTCGTGATAGCCGTCATTCCATTGCAGCGCGGCTTCCACAGAAATGCCGTCACGCTCGCCAGTGACATAGATCGTGTCGGGCAAAATCGACTGGCGCGAGCGATCGACGTGTTGGACGAACGCCTTCACCCCGCCCTCATAGAACAGCACTTCCTCAAACGGTTCGGGCCCGCGCAGATCGCGGAAAATGATCCGCACGCCGCTATTGAGGAAGGCCAACTCGCGCAGGCGATGCTCAATCGTTTTGCGGTCAAACTCGACTTTGGTAAAGGTCTGCGTCGATGGCAAAAACCGCACGCCCGTGCCGCGTTTTAGCGCGCCATTCACCTCAGGCGCCGGCCCGAATTCACGCAACGGCGCTTCAGCGTCGCCATGGCGAAAGCGCATCGTATAGGCTTTGCCGCCGCGCCAGACATTGAGATCCAGCCATTCCGACAGCGCGTTCACAACCGATACGCCAACGCCGTGTAGGCCGCCGGAAACCTTGTAGCTGTTCTGGTCGAACTTACCGCCGGCATGCAGCTGGGTCATGATGACTTCAGCGGCGCTGACGCCTTCGGTGGGGTGAATGTCGGTCGGGATGCCGCGGCCGTCATCGGTGATTTCGGCCGAACCATCGGCGTGCAAAAACACTTCGACATGCTTGGCGTGGCCAGCCAGCGCCTCGTCAATCGCGTTGTCGACGACTTCGTAGATCATATGATGCAGGCCGGAGCCGTCGTCGGTGTCGCCGATATACATACCGGGGCGTTTGCGCACCGCATCGAGGCCCTTCAGCACCTTGATCGAGTCGGCATCATAAACGGGTTGCGGAGTGGGCGCGACGGCAGCGGTCATGGATCAGTCGAATCAGCCAATATCAGAGCCCGGAGTGTAGTGGGTTGCATCTGCGCTGTCGCGTTGAAACGACGCCCGAAACCGCCTTTCCACAGCGGAGAATTCTCAAGCCGGCCTTGGCCCGGAAGGCCCCATCGCCAAGCACTGCGCGCGGTCGCCAAAGGCGGCAAAAAGCTCCTCATCCGTGCCGGTCAGCCAGGATTGGCCGGGGCTGTCGCAGAGCGCGTCGTAAAGCCCCGCGCGGCGGGCGGAATCGAGGTGGGCTGCGGCTTCATCGAGCAGCAACAGCGCAGGCCCTGCGCCCGGATCATCGGCGAGCGCGCGAGCGTGGGCCAACACCAGGCCAAGCAGCAACGCCTTTTGCTCGCCGGTCGAGCATTGTGCGGCGGGCATCTGTTTGGCGGCATGGGTGACGACAAGATCACTGCGGTGCGGGCCATCGAGCGTGCGTCCGGCGCCTGCGTCGCGGCCGCGCATCGTGCGCAGAAGCTGGAGGAATTCGTCTTCGATCTCTGCGCTCGGCCGGCCTTGCGCGAAAGCCAATTCCAAGCCGCCTTCGAGCGCCACCAGTGCTTTTGGAAACGCGCCTTCGGGCTGGTGGGAAATCGTCTCCGCCAGCCCCGCGGCGGTATCACAGCGCGCCGCCGCCAAGGCCGCGCCATGGCTGGCCATTTCGCGCTCCAGCCCGCTTAGCCAAGCCGGATCGGCGCGGCCTTCATTCAACAAGCGCTGACGTTCGCGCATGGCGCGCTCATAGGCGGCCGCAGATTGTCCGTGTTCGGGCGCACGGCTGAGCGTCAACCGATCGAAGAAGCGGCGGCGATCGCCCGGCGGGCCAGCAAACAACCGATCCATCGCTGGCGTCACCCACAGCATCGGCGCCGCGCGCGCCAGATCAGCGGCCGTTGCAGGCTTGCCGTTCATGCGCGCCACCCGCCGCACGCCGCCCTCCGGCGTGCGCTCCGCGCCGGCGCCGAGGATCATCCGCTCGCCGCGATTTTCAATCGTCGCCGACACTGCCCAGGGCCGCGGCCGGCTTGCGGCGCCATCGCTGCGCGCCAGCTCCATCAGGTCGCCGCTGCGCAAACCGCGGCCGGGCGCAAGCGTGGTCAGCGCTTCGATCAGATTGGTTTTTCCCGCACCATTGGGGCCGAAAATGCACACTGGGCGGGCGTCGAGCGTGAGATCAACCGCGACATGATTGCGGAAATCAGCCAGCCGCAGGCCCGCGACCCAAAGCCGGCTCGTCACACCCGCAACGGCATCAGCACGTAAAGCGCATGCGGATCGGCCGGATCGCGCACCAGGGTCGGCGAATTGGAATCCTGCAGTTCAAACAACGCTTCTGCGCCCTCGATCTGATCGCTGACATCTTTCAGGAACTTGGAATTGAAGCCAATCTCCAGCGCATCGCCGAAAAAGTCCGCATTCACTTCCTCTGTGGCCACGCCCTGATCGGGGTTGTTCACCGTCAATGTCAGGCGATCATTGTCGAGCGCCAGCTTAACTGACCGCGAACGCTCCGCCGAAACGGTCGACACGCGATCGACCGCGGCGGCGAAATCCTTGTTCTCCACCCGCATATGGCGCGAATTGGCTTTCGGAATTACCCGGCCATATTCCGGGAATGAGCCTTCGATGAGCTTGGAAGTGAGCACCGCATCGCCAACACTGAAACGGATCTTCTGCGTCGACACCGCGACATCGACATCGCCCGCCGCGTCTTCCAGCAGGCGGCGCAATTCCTGAATGGTTTTGCGCGGCACAATAACGCCCGGCATCCCAACCGAGCCATCCGGCGCCGGGGTTTCGGCCAAGGCCAAACGATGGCCGTCCGTAGCCACCGCGCGCAGCACGGTGTTTGAGCCGTCGGTGTGAGTGTGCAAGAAAATGCCGTTGAGATAATAGCGCGTTTCTTCGGTGGAAATGGCGAACTTGGTCTTGTCGATCAGCCGCGCCAACTCGACTGGACCGACCGAGAAACTATGTCCGGACGCGTCGACCGGCATGGCCGGATAATCGTCCGGCGGCAGCACCGGCAGCTGCAAGCGCGCTTTGCCGGCCGAGACGGCCAGCCGGGTTTCATCGCCCGGTAGATCGAGCTTCACCTCCGCCCCATCAGGCAGGCGACGCACGAACTCAAACAGGGTGTGGGCCGCCGTGGTGGTGGCGCCGGCGCGCTCAATCACGGCGGGCGCGGCTTCGGCGATCTCGAGATCCAAGTCAGTGGCGGTCAGCTTCAGGCCGTCGCCCTGGGCGGTGAGCAGGACATTGGACAGAATCGGAATGGTGTTGCGCCGCTCGACAACGCTTTGGACGTGGCTCAGTGCTCGCAACAGCGCGGCGCGCTCAATCTTAAGGCGCATGCGTTCTTCCTGCCTGCCCCCGGGCCCCCCGTTTCCGGCCGAACCTCGGACTGGTTTTGCGGCGGGACTGGCCCCGCCGCCCCCATTTCGCCGAATCTTTGCAAAGTTGGGGCGACACATTAACCGCAACGGCCAATTCGCGAAAGTCTTTCCGCAGGATGGGCAGATGCGCGGACAAGGTAACGAAAAGGGGCGCCCCCGAAGGGCCGCCCCTAATCTCGTCCGGTGAAAAGGTTACACCAGACCGTCGCGTACCGCCTTGGCCACGGCATCGACTTCCGCGGCAAAGCTCGAGTCCTTGCGGCCCATGTCAGCGATGCGGTCGCGAGCGTACAAGACCGTGGTGTGGTCGTAGCCGCCAAACCGCTTGGCGATATAAGGGAGCGACCGCGTGGTCATTTTGGTCGCCAGATGCATCGCGATCTGGCGCGGCCGCGCGATCGCCTGCTGGCGGGTTTTCTGGAGCAGCTCAGGGCCTGTCATCTGGTAATATTTCGCGACCGCCTTGATGATCTGCTCGACAGAGACGCGCGCCTGTGGGGCGGCGAATTTGTGTTGCAACCAAGTGGTGGCCTGGGCCGGGGTGATCTCGTCTTGCTTGTCGAGCCAGCACAGCAGCAATTGCTGCACCGCGCCGTCCAGCTCGCGGCCCGAAGGTGCGATCCGGCCAGCGACCAGATCCAGCACCGGATCGGCCAAGGTGAAATCCGGATGCATGGCCTGATGGGCCTGCACCCGCATTTCCACGATCCGCCGGCGAAGTTCAAAATCCGGCTCCTGGATCGCCACATCGGCCGCGCCGCGCAAGGTGTTGCGCAAGCGCTCATCAAAGCCGTCAAGCCCCTGCGGGCCATGGTCGGCGCTGATGACCACCTGGCCGCCCAGCGAGATAATCAGAGCGATTGTGTCGAGGAACTCTTCTTCCGTCACGCGCTTGCCGGCGAGGCGATGGACATCATCGAACAAAAAGATATCGTTTTCGCGCACCATGGCTTTGAACGCCGACATGTCGCGCTTCTTGGCCAGGGCGTCCTGAAACTCCTGGATGAAGATCGGCGCCATCATGTAGCGCACGCGCCGGCGCGGCTGGCGGGCGGAGATCTCAGCGGCGATGGCGCTGAGCAAATGCGTCTTGCCGACGCCCGGCGGGCCATGGATGAGCACGATCGGGAACGCCGTTGCGGCCCCTTGCGCGATCGCCTTGGCAAGATTGAAAGCCGACCGGTTGGATGGGCCGGGGCAGAAATTCTCGAACGTGAAAGCGCCCGCCGCTGGCTCCGGCTGATCGGCTTCGGCCGGAAATTTCGGCCGCAACGGCGTGACATTGGCGCCCGGCTGGATCAGCGCGTTCAGGGTGTCGCGCAGATCGTCTTCCAAAACGATTCGCACATGGCCCTCGGGCGCGCCAGCGCCGGCCATTAAGGCTTCCAGGCGATGGGCGGCGCGCAGCTCAACCCAATCGCGCACGACGCCGCGCGGGGCGGCGAACACCCAATCGCCATTGAGCTGACCAACGAGCCGAAGCTCCTTAAGCCAGGAGCTGTATTCCTCGGCGCCAAACTCCTGATGCAGCGCTTTACGCACTGTGCCTTCAAAAACCGCGGCGATGTTGGGATCGACCGCTTCAATTGCGGCGAAAACTCGATTGTGTCTCATTGAGCCCCTCAATGGATATGTTTCGCGGTAGGGGGCGCGCCTCTTGCGAAGCGCGACCGCCCAGAACCGACAGCCCATTCAACGCAGCGCCGCAAAACGGCGCGGACGCGCTGAAACCAGACAAAAATACACATCCGCCGTGCGAGCAAGCCCGCAGGACCCACGACTGGAACCGTCGCTTTTGATGGGTTGTTCGGACGCGATGTCCGTCTGACAAGCTCAATCTGTGACGCCTGCGCGCCGACGTCAAGCGTGCATTTTGCAGCTCTGTCACGATGATGAAAGATGGGTTAACGCACAATATTTCAGACACTTATCTGCATCAAAACGGCGCTCGCCCACTTTGCGGACTGTGAAGAACCGTTGTGCGCCAAGGCTCTAGGCGCGGGTCGTTCTGGTCAAAAAAATGCATTATTTAGGAGAAAAAATCGCCTGTCGCGGGCATGAAAAAAGGTCGTGCGCATCTGCGCCCGACCTTTCGGGATCTACTCATGTGACAAAGCGATGAAGGGGCAAAAAGGGCCGCTTCAGGCCTTCTTCGTCCCGGCCAGCGCCTTCACGCGGCCGGTCAAGCGACTGACCTTCCGCGAGGCGGTGTTCTTATGAACCACGCCCTTGGTGACCGCCCGCATGGTTTCGGTCTCAACCGCCTTGAGCGCGGTCTGAGCGCCAACGGAATCGCCCTTGGCCAAAGCCTCCTCAACCGCGCGCCAAGTATTGCGCACGCGGGTGCGGCGCGCCTTGTTTACGGCGGTGCGCTTAGCGATCTTGCGGATCGCCTTTTCGGCGGAGGAGGTATTGGCCATGGGCCCGACATTTCCCTGACAATGGGTAAAAACAGAGCCGCGGGTCATACAGACCACGCGGGGCGACGTCAACGCGCCACGGCTGGTTTTTTACCGATTCGTGAAATTGGCCGACCGCTTTTCAATGAACGCGGCCATACCTTCTTTCTGGTCTGCGGTGGCAAACAGGGCATGGAAAGCCCGGCGCTCGAAGCGCACGCCCTCGGCCAGGCTGGTTTCAAAGGCGGCATTGACCGCCTCCTTACACAACATCAAGGACGGCTGGCTGAAGCCCGCGATAAGGGCGGCGGCGGCCAAGCTCTCTTCCTCGAGCTTGTCGGCGGCGATCACGCGGGCGATCAGGCCGGCTGATTCGGCTTCGCGGGCATCCATCATGCGCCCGGTCAGGCACAGATCCATGGCCTTGGCCTTGCCGATGGCGCGCACCAGTCGTTGGGTGCCGCCAATGCCGGGAATGACGCCGAGCTTGATTTCCGGCTGGCCGAACTTGGCGGTGTCGGCGGCGAAGATCATGTCGGCCATCATCGCCAGCTCGCAGCCGCCGCCGAGCGCAAATCCGCTCACCGCCGCAATCGTCGGCTTGCGGCAACGGGCCAGGCGGTCGGCCTCGGCAAACAGATTGTCGGCCAGCACTTCGGCAAAGGTCTTGTCGGCCATCATCTTGATGTCAGCACCGGCGGCGAAGGCCTTGGCTGACCCGGCGATGACAATACAGCCGATCGTCGTGTCGGCTTCAAAAACGTCCAACGCTTCAGCCAGCTCATCCAGCAACTGGGCGTTTAAGGCGTTCAGCGCCTGAGGCCGGTTAAGACGAACCAGGCCGACCGCGCCGAAGCGCTCGACAAGAATGGTTTCATAGGACATGGCCGGGCTCCTGTGGCGGAATTGGCTCTTCCAACGCGCTTGGCCCGGATCGGTCAAGCCGGCAAGGTCCCTTATGCTGTCAGCCCCCTCACCCTGCCTTCTCCCCCAAGTAAACATAACGGAGGGGGTTCTTGCTCACCAACTCACGCGAGTTTGCTGTGGAGAAAGGGCAGGGTGAAAGGGCGTGAGGGCAGCGTTTCAGCGATTACCCAAACCCAACCGCCTGGCTCAACTTCACCGCGCCCTGCTCATCACAGGCGCTCAGCGTCACAGACCGTGCCGGCCAATTGATCTCGACCAGCCCGAAATTGCGCCCGCGATAGGTCGAGACGCGGCGATCATTGGGTGGCAGGTTGGGCCAGACTTCGGTGAGCCCGGAACTGGTCAACTCCCACAAGGGCGGCGCGCCTGGCCGCTCGGCGCGGATCAGCTCGGCATAGTGCACATCGCCAGACAGCAGCACAACATTGCCGGCCTGCCCGATCAGCGCCTCCAGCCGCTGCTGTTCGTGCGGGAACATGTCCCAGCCTTCCCAGCCGGTGCCCCGCGACAGCGCCTGAAGCGACGAGCCGACGATGCGCAGATCGGCCGGCTCCTGAAACTGTCGCTCCAGCCAGGCCCATTGCACCGCGCCGAGCATGGTGGCGGCCGGGTCGGTCACGGGGCGATAGGCGCCGCGCGCGCCGCGGCCAGTGATCTTGGCGGCGAGATATTTGGTCGCCACCGCAAAGAATCCGCCAGGCGGGGTAACGGGCGTCTTGTTCCAGCGCAGATCGGGCAGGATCAGCTGAACGCGCTGCCCAAGGGGGCCAAACAGATAGGACACATAAACCCCGCCCTCTTGCGCCCGCCGCGGGCTGTCGGCCGGCTCGCCCCAGAAATCGCAGAATTGCCGGCGCGCTTCGTTTTTCATCGCATAGTCAGAACCGCTGTCATCGGCGCCATAATCATGATCGTCCCACATGGCGCGGATCGGGGTTGTCGCCTTGAGCTTCTGAAAGCCCGGCTTGGCGGCGAATGCAGCATAGGCTTTGGCCATGACCTGCGGATCGGTCGTGTCGGCGTAAACATTGTCGCCAAGGAACACAAACAGCTCCGGCTGCTTGGCGAGCACAGCGTCCCAGATCGGCTGGTCTTTTGTCTCACGCGCGCAGGAACCGAAACAAAAGCGCGTCAGCGGCTGGGCGGGGTCGGCGCCGGCAAATCCGGCGGCGAAGGTGGCGGCGGTGGCGGCGGAGGCGGCGGAGGCGGCGAGAATGGCGCGGCGGGTGGGCTGGGTCATCACGCCTTATAGCCTAGCGCATGTGCTGGTCGAGAGCGCGGCGAATGACTTGCCGCAACGACACGCCTCTCGCCAGCCGGCGGCCTTTGTGTTAAGAAGTTCCCAAAAGTAACCGCAGAAGGATTGCCTCCGCTGACGCCAATAACCGAAAACCGTATGGACGCCCGCGGCCTGCGCGCCTCAGGCCCAGCAGCAGAGAGCGGCGGCGCCACCGCCCTGGATGCGGACGTCGCGGCCGCCCTGATCGCCGCCTCTCTCGATGAGGACAAGGCCGAAGACATCCTGACCATCGATATCCGGGGCAAATCCGCAATTGCGGATGTGATGATCATTGCCTCCGGCCGCTCGGCCCGCCATGTCGGAGCGCTCGCCGACCATCTGATGCGTAAGCTGAAGGACGCCGGGGCCGGCAAAGTCCGGGTCGAAGGCATGCCGCAGGCCGATTGGGTGCTGCTCGACGCCGGCGATGTGATCGTTCACCTGTTCCGGCCCGAAGTGCGCGCATTCTATCAGATTGAAAAGATTTGGGCGCCCGGCGGCGGGGCGGCGCAAAAGGCCAGCGCCTGAAGCTGCTAATTGCCGCCATCGGCCGGCTGAAATCCGGCCCCGAGGCCGAGATGGCGGCTGACTATGCCCAGCGCTGCAACGCCACCGGCCGCGCATTGGGACTTGGCCCCCTGACCATCGCAGACCACGACGCCGCGACCGCCGCCGGCGATCGGGAACGCGAGGCCGATTGGCTGCTGAAGCAAGCGCCGGCCGGCGCAATAACGGTGCTGCTTGACGAACGGGGCGAGAACCTGCCCTCCACAGCGCTCGCCGCAACACTCGCCGCCTGGCGCGACCAAGGCTGCCCGGCCGCGTGCTTCTGGATTGGCGGCCCGGACGGAGCCAGTCCTCGGCTCCAGGCGGCCGCCAGCCGAACCCTTGGTTTCGGAGCGCAAACCTGGCCGCATAAGCTCGTGCGCGCGATGTTGGCCGAACAGCTCTATCGCGCCGCCACGATCCTGGCCGGCGGGCCCTATCATCGCGCCTAAATCGTCCGGTTGTTAACCTTGCACACACCGGGCTCGCCGACACTCGCGCCCTTTCCAGAAGGAACGCCCGATGCGCGCGCGCCGAACCAGCGCCCTGAGTTTAGGCTTCGCTGCCGCCATTTTGGTCGGCGCAGCGTCAGCGCAAGCGCAGCCAGGCACAGCCAAAATCGCGGTTGAGCGCGCCCTGATGGCAATCAGCACAGCCGAACGATCGCGCGATCCGGGCGCGGCGGCGGCCGCCGCGGCGGCTGCGCGTCAGGCGCGAAATCTGTTGCGCAACGGCGCCCTAGCGGCTCCCATCACAACCCAGAAACGGTCCTGGCCGGCGGCTGGGCGGGTGATGGCGAGGGCCGACCGGCCAGGCGTTGATATCCGCACCGAACCGGGCGCGCTGGTCCTGGCGCCGGCCGGCGGAATTGTGCGCTTCGCCGGGGCGGCGCCTGGCTACAACCAAGTCTTGATCCTGGATCAAGG